>CAZKLS010000039.1:0-21474 GCA_964553405.1 uncultured Steroidobacteraceae bacterium | reverse complement strand
GACTTCGACGCCGCGTAGGCACCCATGCCGGCCGCGGCACGTGCCGCGGCACCCGCGCCGACGTTGACGATCCGGCCGCGACCGCGTTCGAGCAGCGCCGGCAGCGCGGCCTTGCAGCTCGCGACCGCGGTTCGCAGGTTGATCGCGTAGAGCTCGTCCCAGGTCTCCACTTCGCCGTCCTGCAGCAGCTCCCAGCGGAACCCGCCGGCGACGTTCACCAGCACGTCGATGCCGCCGAAACGCATCGCGACCGCGGCGATCGCCTTGCGCGCCGCTTCCATCTGGCCGAGATCCACGCCGCCGATCAGCAGGTGCGCCTCGCCCAGTTCCTCCTGCAACGCCGCAGGCGGGTCGACCGCCATGTCCAGCAGCGCGACCCGGTAGCCGTGCGCCGCGAACGCACGTGCCACGGCCGCGCCGAGCACGCCGAACGCACCGGTGACGACGGCGATGCGGTGGTGACTCTCCATCGCCTTCGTCAACACTCCGGAACGTTCACGGCCAGCCCGCCCTGGCTCGTTTCCTTGTAGTTGGTCGACATGTCCGTCCCCGTCTGGCGCATCGTCGCGATCACCTGGTCCAGCGATACCTTCTGCGTGCCGTCGCCGCGCATCGCGAGCCGGGCCGCATTGATCGCCTTGACCGCGCCCATCGCGTTGCGCTCGATGCAGGGAATCTGCACGAGTCCCGCGATCGGATCGCAGGTCAGCCCGAGATTGTGCTCCATGCCGATCTCGGCGGCATTCTCGATCTGCTCGTTCGTGCCGTTCAGCGCCGACACGAGCCCAGCGGCCGCCATCGAGCAGGCGACGCCCACCTCGCCCTGGCAACCCATCTCGGCGCCGGATATCGACGCGTTCCGCTTGTACAGGATGCCGATCGCGCCGGCCACCAGCAGCAATCGCAGCACGCCGTCTTCGGTGGCGCCGGGCTCGAACCGGCGGTAGTAGGTCAGCACCGCCGGAATGATGCCCGCGGCGCCGTTCGTCGGCGCCGTCACGACGCGCCCGCCGGCCGCGTTCTCCTCGTTCACGGCCAGCGCGAACGCGTTGACCCAGTCCATCACCTCGAGCGGTCGCTGTCCCGGCGACTCGGCCAGCAGCCGGCTCAGCCGCGCCGCCCGGCGGCGCACCTTCAGCACGCCCGGCAGCAGCCCGCTGCCGTGGAATCCGCGCTCGATGCAGTCCGTCATCACGTCGCGGATCCCGAGCAGTGCCGCACGGGTGTCCGCGGCGGGGCGCCAGGCGCCTTCGTTGGCCAGCACCAGCTCGTGCAGTTCCAGCCCGTGCGAACGGCAGGCGTCGAGGAGCTCCCGCGCCGAGGCGAACGGGTACGGTACCGTGACAGCCGCCTCCCCTTCGCAGCTGCGACCGAAATCGCCGGCCCGGACGATGAACCCGCCGCCGGTCGAGTAGAACTCCTCGCTGTGAATCGAGCCGCCCCCGGCATCGAGCGCGGTGAAGCGCATGCCGTTCGGGTGCAGCGGCAGCGTCTGGTCGCGATGGAACAGCAGGTCCATCGGCTCGTCGAACGCGATCTCGTGCAGCCCGAGCAGGCGCAGTCGCCCGCTGGTCCGGATCCTCGCGAGCGCGGGCTCCATCTGCGCAGGGTCCGCGCTCTCCGGCCGCCACCCCTCGAGCCCGAGCAGCAGCGCCCGATCCGTGCAGTGGCCGAGCCCGGTCAGCGCCAGCGAGCCATAGACCTGCACGCCGATCTGCCGGGTCTGCTCGAGGCGATGCATCTGCTGGAGATCCGTGGCGAACGCGCAGGCCGCGTTCATCGGGCCCATCGTGTGCGAACTCGACGGGCCGACCCCGATCTTGAAGATGTCGAGAACGCTGAGGCTCATTCCATCGCCAGCAGCGAGGCGTTGCCGCCGACTGCCGAAGTGTTGATCGTCAGCGTCCTCTCGTGCGCGAAGCGATGCAGGTAATGCGGGCCACCCGCCTTCGGACCGGTCCCGGACAACCCGCAGCCGCCGAACGGCTGCGTGCCCACGACGGCGCCGATGATGTTGCGGTTCACGTACACGTTGCCGGCCGAGACGCGCGCGGCGACCCGCTTCACGGTCGAGTCGATGCGGCTGTGGATGCCGAACGTGAGCCCGTAACCGGTCGCGTTGATCGCATCGACCACGCGCTCGAGGTCGCGGGCACGGTAGCGCAGTACGTGCAGGATCGGCCCGAACCACTCCCGCTCGAGCGTCGAGACCGAGTCGATCTCGACCGCCAGCGGCGCGACGAACGTGCCGGCGCGGGTCTCGCGGCCCGGCTCGATCCGGTGGTGCCATCGCGCGCGACGTACGACGTCGCTGGCATGGCGCTCCAGCATCTGCTGGGCGTTGGAATCGATCACCGGGCCGATGTCGGTGGACAGCAAGGCCGGGTTGCCGACGACCAGCTCATCCATGTAACCGGCCAGCAGCTTGAGCAGCTTCGGCGCGATGTCTTCCTGGACGCACAGCACGCGCAGCGCGGAACAGCGCTGGCCGGCACTGTTGAAACCGGAATGCACCGCATCGAGCACGACCTGCTCCGGCAGCGCCGAGCTGTCGACGATCATCGCGTTCTGGCCGCCGGTCTCGGCAATCAGCACCGGGATCGGACCGTCGCGCCCGGCGAGCGTGCGGTGGATGGCCTTGGCCGTCTCGGTGGACCCGGTGAACGCGACACCCGCGACGCGCGGGTCGGCCGTGAGTCTCGCGCCGACCGTCGCGCCGTCGCCGGGCAGCAGGTGCAGAACCTCGCCCGGGATGCCGGCCTGCAGCAGCAGCCGGACCGCCTGCGCCGCGACCAGAGGCGTCTGCTCGGCCGGCTTGGCGACGACCGCGTTTCCGGCGGCCAGCGCGGCCGCGACCTGGCCGGTGAAGATCGCCAGCGGGAAATTCCACGGGCTGATGCAGGCGAATACGCCGCGCCCCTGCATCGCGAGCTCGTTGCTCTCGCCGGTCGGTCCCGGCAGACGCAGCGGACGCCCGAAGTCTTCTCGGGCCCGGGCCGCGTAATAGCGCAGGAAGTCGATCGCCTCCCGCACCTCGGCGATGCTGTCCGGAATGCACTTCCCGGCCTCGCGCACGCACATCGCGACGAATTCCGGCAGTTGCTGCTCGAACAGGTCCGCCGCGCGCTCCAGCGCCTCGGCACGCTTCGCCGCTCCGGCCGCGTTCCAGGCGGGTTGCGCAGCCGCCGCGACACCGACCGCCTCGGCCGCCAGCGCGGAATCCGCCGACTGGGCTTCGCCGACGACTTCCTCGCCGTTCGCCGGGTTGCGGATCGTCTGGACCGCACCCTCGCGGTCCTGGCCGCCGATGATCGGTGCCGCGAGCCATTCGCGCCGCGAGACCTTCTGCATCCGGTCGGCCAGCTGCCGCAACTGCGCACCGTCGGCGAGATTCAGGCCCGAGGAATTGCGCCGCTCGGGCTGGTACAGGTCGACCGGCAGCGGGATCCTCGGATGCGACACCCGGTCCCAGCCGTCCACGACCGCCACCGGATCGGCGACGATGTTCTCGACCGGCTCGCTCTCGTTGGCGATGCGGTTGACGAACGAGGTGTTCGAACCGTTCTCGAGCAGACGGCGCACCAGGTACGGCAGCAGGTCCTCGTGCTCGCCCACCGGGGCGTAGACCCGGCAGGGAACGTTGAGACCGTCGCGGCTGGTGACGACCGAGTACAGGTCCTCACCCATGCCGTGGAGCCGCTGGAACTCGAATTCGCGTCCGTAGCGCTTCGCCATGTGCCACACCGCCGCGACCGAATGCGCGTTGTGCGAGGCGAACTGCGGGTAGATCTCCGGACCCTTTTCGAGCACGAGCCGCGCGCAGGCCAGGTAGGAGACGTCGGTGCTCGGCTTGCGGGTGAACACGGGATAGCCCGGCAGCCCGCGCTCCTGGCCGCGCTTGATCTCGCTGTCCCAGTACGCGCCCTTGACCAGCCGCACGTGCAGCGTGCGGCGCGTCTCCCGCGCCAGACCGATCAGCCAGCGCAGCATCGCCGGCGCCCGCTTCTGGTAGGTCTGCACCGCAACGCCGAGCCCGGACCAGCCCTCGAGGCGCGGGTCGCGCGCTACCCGGTCGAGCAGCTCGAACGTGAGCTCCAGGCGCTCGGACTCCTCGGTATCGAGCGTCAGCGCGATACCGGCGTCGCGCGCAAGCAGGCACAACTCCTGCAGGCGCGGCGCGAGATCGGCCAGCACCCGTTCACGGTGGGATCGCTCGAAGCGCGGGTGCATCGCCGAGAGCTTGACCGAGATACTCGGCCTTGCCTCGAAATCCGCGTACTCGCCGACCCGCGCGCTGATCGACCCGATGGCCGAGCGATAGGCTTCGAAGTAGCGGTCCGCGTCCGAGGTGCGCAGCGCCGCTTCGCCGAGCATGTCGAACGTGTAGCGATAGCGGCGATTGCCGCCGGTGAGGGACTTGTCCAGCGCGTCGCCGATGCTGCGGCCCATCACGAACTGGTGTCCCATGATCCGCATCGCCTGGCGCATCGCGGCACGCACGACCGGTTCGCCGACCCGACCGACCACCCTGGAGACGGCCCCGGAGGGCGCAGCCACGTCGCCCGGGTCGAGGCGGATCACGCGGCCCGTCAGCATCAGTCCCCAGGTCGAGGCGTTGACGAACAGCGACTGGCTGTCGCCGAGATGGCTCGACCAGTCGCCGGCCTTGATCTTGTCAGCGATCAGCCGGTCCGCGGTCTCGTCGTCGGGAATGCGCAGCAGGGCTTCGGCGATGCACATCAGCATCACGCCTTCCTGCGAGGACAGGTCGTACTGCCTGAGGAAGGCGTCGAGTCCGCCCTTGGCAGCCGGCGCCTTGCGCACCGCCTCCACCAGGCGCACCGCCGTCGCCTGCACCTCCGCCGCCGCTTCGGCATCGAGGCGCGCGGCGTCCGCCAGGCGACGGACGACCTGTTCCTCGTCGGCGAGGAAATCGCCGTTGACGGCACTTCCGACCGGGGTCAGGAAGTCCTCCTGCCGGGCGAAGACGAACGGCGAGGCGGGACCCGCGGCGGAAGATCCAGACATGGACAGGCTCCGGTGAATCGTTCGCCCGATTCTATCCAAACCGGCCGACCCGCGGGCGGCAACCCCGCGGGTCCGCGGCAGGGCCCCGGCTCGACGGGCGCTACTTGGTCTCGTACAGCAGGCCGACCGTCATCAGCGTGTCGGTCTTCTCGAGGCCCGGCTGCACGTCGGTGTTGTGACGCACCTGGTACCCGAGCCGCAGGCCCAGCGCGCCGGTGATCGTGACCTCGAGTCCCAGGTCGTTCTGGTAGTAGGTATTGTCGGAACCGGCCTCGATCAGGAACCGATCCACGATCTTGGTCGTCTCGGTGAGCTGGTGCTCGAAGCCGAGATCGCCGCGGAAGATCACGCCGTTCTCGGACTTGCCGGTGAGCCTGACCTCGGAGAACCGGTAACCGACACCACCCTGCACCCAGAGCTTGGTGCGCTCGGTGTCGATGAGCTTGTAACCGAGACCGGTGGACAGCGAGGCCTGGTAGTCGTAGGAGCTGAAACGGTCGTCCTCGTAGCGGCCGGCACCGAACCAGTAGGCCTTCTCGGTGAGCTCGTACTGCGACTGCCCGCGGAACTCCCAGCGCTGCGCGGTCGTCGCCGTCCCGTCGTTGCCGTAGTTGCCGGCGAAGCCGAGTTCGTGCTGCCAGCTGTCCGTCTTGTTCTTCATCACCAGCGCGGCGTTGGCCGACTCGTTCTCGCTGTTGCCGCTCGCGAACGAGGCGCCGAGCTCACCCTTGCCGCTCCAGTCGGCAAGCGCCGGCCCGCAGGCTCCGAGCAAAGTGATTCCAACAACCAGACGAGGCACAGTTCTGTTCAGCATCCGCCGCTCCTTTCCCGAGGGGATTCAATTGCTTGGCAAAGCCGCGAAGTATAGAGAATTTCGTCCCGGGCCAACGGCCTGCAGCGCGCTTGCTCTCGCGCCCGGCACTCCCGAAAATCAGTGCGCAGGCTAGAGGTGTGACATGTCGGACGCTTCATACAAAGTCGTGGCCACGAGCGGTAACTTCGAAACCGAAGTACTGGACGCGTCGGTCGAACGGCCGGTGCTGGTGGATTTCTGGGCACCCTGGTGCGGGCCGTGCCGCGTGCTGATGCCGATGCTCGACCGGATCGCGGACGATTACCGCGGCCGCTTCGTGCTCGCCAAGGTGAACACCGACGAGCAGCAGCAACTGGCCTCGCAGTTCGGCATCCGGAGCATTCCGACCGTGATGCTGTTTCACGACGGGAAGCCCGTCGAGCAGTTCGTCGGCGTGCAGCCCGAGGCCGCGGTGCGTGCGCTGCTCGACAAGTACCTCGCTTCCGGAGACACGAGCGCGCTTGCGCAGGCCCGCGAACTCGGCGGCCGCGGCAACCACGTCGGGGCGCAGCGTGTCCTGGCGGCGGCTCTGGAGGAGCGGCCCGGGGATGCCGCGCTGCTGGCCGAGCTCGCCGCGCAACAGCTCGCGCTGCGCGATTCCGCAGGCGCCGCCGCGACGCTGGAGCAGCTCGAGGCGGTCGCCCCGGACGACAGCCATCTTAAGGGTCTGCGCGCGCTCGCGGGCTTCGTCGAGGCCGCGACCGCCGAGCCGGACGTGCCAGCACTGCGGCAGCGGCTGGAGAAAGACCCGGGCGATCACGCGGCCCGCCACGCGCTCGCCGCGCACCACCTGCTCGCGGCGGACCATGCGACGGCCCTGGCCGAGTGGCTGGAGCTGATGCGTCGTGATCGCTCGTTCGGCGAGGACCTCGGGCGGCGGAGCCTGCTGATGGCGTTCGACCTGCTGGGGCCGGAGCACGAGCTGGTTGCGGGCTACCGGCGCCGGATGGCCAACCTGCTGCACTGAGCCCGTCGGCGACGGGGATCTTGCCGAGGCCCCGGGGCTCGCAGTATAAGTCGCGCCAGCGCAGGGTTGACGGGCTTGGCGTAGGTCTTTCGATGAGCGAGAAGCCGGAATCGGACGACTTCGAGGACGACGACGACGAGGAATCCTCCACGGACGAGGAGAGCCTCGACGTCGATCGCCTGATGCAGGACCTCGACAAGCGCAAGCGCGGCAGCAACCGCGGGCCTGAACCCGCCTGGCGCAGGCTCGAGCGCCTGCTCGAGCAGAAGCGGACCAACGAACTGCTGAGCGACTTCGACGACTACGACGTCGGGGACGCGCCACGGCCCCGCCGACGCTAGCGTCGCGGGCTAATGAAAATCCCGGGATGGCGCGCGCAGCGCGGCCAGCCAGTCGCTGAGGTCGCGGATCCTGTGCACGATCAGGTGCATGACCCCGCCCTCGATCTGTAGCCGGCCGCTCACCCCCATCAGCCTCGAGCCGACCAGCGCCCTGCGCTGCCGTTCGGCGACCGCCCGCCAGACGATCAGGTTCACGTAGCCGGTCTCGTCCTCGAGCGTGACGAAAGTGACGCCGCGGGCGCTGCCGGGCCGCTGCCGGGTGATCACCAGGCCGGCGGTACGCGCGCTCGATCCGGACGACAGCTCACGCAGGCGCGCGGCGCTCGACAGCCCGGCGGCCTCGAGACGTGGCCGCAGCAGCGCCAGCGGGTGCCGCCTGAGCGTGAACCCGGTGTGCGCATAGTCGGCGACGACATCCTCCGACTCGCCCGGGGCACGCAGCAGCGGGAGGCCCTCGGGAATGCCGGGCTCCGCGATCAGCGGCAGCGGCGGCTCGACGCCCGCGACCTGCCACACTGCACGGTGCCGGTGACCCGCAAGACCCTCGAGCGCCCCGGCCGCCGCGAGGCAGCCGAGCTCCCGGCGATCCAGCGCAGCGCGGGTCGCGAGCTGCTGCGTGCTTGCGAAACCCGCGCCCGCCCGGACCTCGAGCAGGCGCCGCGCCGCGCCCTCGGACAGGCCCCTCACCAGCCGCAGGCCCAGGCGCAGCGCGGGCTCGCCGTCCTCGCGCCGCTCGAGCGTGCAGTCCCACTCGCTGCTGCGCACGTCCACCGGGCGGACCTCGACGCCGTGCCGGCGCGCGTCCTGCAGCAGTTGCGAAGGCGCATAGAACCCCATCGGCTGGCTGTTGATCAGCGCGGCGGCGAAGGCGGCGGGCTCGTGCCGCTTGAGCCACGCGGACACGTAGACCAGCAGCGCGAAGCTCGCGGCATGCGACTCCGGAAAGCCGTATTCACCGAAGCCCAGGATCTGGCGGAAGATCTGCCTTGCGAATTCCTCCTCGTAGCCGCGCTCCGCCATGCCGCGGATCAATCGCTGCTCGAACGGCCCGAGTCCTCCCTTGCGTCGCCAGGCCGCCATCGCGCGCCTGAGCGAGTCCGCCTCGCCGGGCGTGAAGCCGGCGGCGACGACGGCCAGCTGCATCACCTGCTCCTGGAAGATCGGCACGCCGAGCGTGCGCTCGAGCACGCCGCGCACTTCATCGCTGGGATAGCTCACCGGCTCGAGACCGCTGCGCCGCCGCAGGTACGGATGCACCATGTCCCCCTGGATCGGCCCGGGGCGGATGATCGCGACCTCGATCACCAGGTCGTAGTAGCAGCGCGGCCTGAGGCGCGGCAGCATGGCCATCTGCGCGCGCGATTCGATCTGGAAGACGCCCATCGTGTCGGCCTCGCAGATCATCCCGTACACGGCCGGGTCCTCGGCCGGCACCGTCGCCAGCGTCAGGCTGCGGCCGCGGAAGCCCTCGATCAGTGCGAACCCCCTGCGGATCGCGCTCAGCATGCCGAGACCGAGCAGGTCCACCTTGAGCAGCCCGAGCGCGTCGAGGTCGTCCTTGTCCCACTGGATCACGGTGCGCTCGGGCATCGCGGCGTTCTCGACCGGCACCAGTTCCTCGAGCAGGTCGCGGGCGATGACGAACCCGCCGACGTGCTGGGAAAGATGGCGCGGGAAGCCGAGCAGCGTGCGGGCCAGTGCGAGCACCCTCGTCAGCACCGGGCTCTCGGGGTCCAGCCCGGCCTCGCGCACGCGCTCGGGCTCGATCCGCGCGCCGTCCCACCACTGCATCGAGCGCGCCAGTGCCGCCACCTGCAGCGGATCGAGCCCGAGCGCCCTCGCGACGTCGCGCAGCGCGCTGCGCGGGCGGTAGCAGATCACGGTCGCCGCGAGCGCCGCCCGCTGCCGGCCGTACTTCGCATAAACGTACTGGATGACCTCCTCGCGCCGCTCGTGCTCGAAGTCCACGTCGATGTCGGGCGGCTCGTTGCGCTCGCGCGAGACGAAGCGCTCGAACAGCAGCGACATGCGCGCGGGATCCACCTCGGTGATGCCGAGGCAGAAGCAGACGGCCGAGTTGGCCGCGGACCCGCGCCCCTGGCAGAGGATGCCGCGCGAGCGCGCGAACGCGACGATGTCGTGGACGGTGAGAAAATACGGCTCGTAGCGGAGCTCCTCGATCAGCTCGAGCTCGTGCTCGATCAGCCGCAGCACCCTCGGCGGCGTGCCCCCGGGCCAGCGCCGGCGCTGGCCCTCGGCCGTCAGGCGACGCAGCCACTGGCCCGGCGTATGGCCCGCCGGCACGAGCTCGCGCGGGTATTCGTAGCGCAACTCCTCGAGCGAGAAGCTGCAGCGCCCGGCGATCTCGAGCGTCGCCGAGCGCAGGCCGGACGGATAGAGTTCCCGCAGCCGCTCGAGCGGCCGCAGGTGCCGCTCGCCGTTCGGGAAGAGCGCATAGCCCGCGCACTCCACGGTCGTGCGGTGACGGATCGCCGTGAGCACGTCCTGCAACGCGCGTCTGCCGCGCGCGTGCATGTGGACGTCGCCCGCCGCAACCAGCGGCAGCCCGAGTTCGGATCCCAGCGCCTCGAGCGCGGCGAGCCGCCTGCGGTCCCGCCCGGTGGTGAGCAGTTCCACGGCGATCCAGAGCCGGCCGGGAAAGACCGCGGCGAGCCAGCGGCCCTCGGCCGGGTCCGGTTGCGCTGCGGGCAGCCAGAGGGCGAGGCAGTCGGAAGCGGATAGCGGGTAGCGGATAGCGGGTAGCGAGGAAAAGGAAACTCCGGCGTTTCCCGATTCTTCACGATCCGCTATCCGCTGTTCACTACCCGCTTCCAGCGCGAAGTCGCTCCGCCGCAGCAGGTACCGCCCCTTCGGCGCGGCGCGGCGACCCCGGGTGATCAACCGGCAGAGCTGGCCGTAGCCGCGGCGATTGCGGGCGAGCAGCACGAGGCGCAGACCGTCGTCGAGACGGAACTCGGCGCCGACGATCAGCTTCAGGCCACGCTCACGTGCCGCGAGATGCGCGCGTACGGCACCGGCGACCGAGCACTCGTCGGTGATCGCGAGCGCCGCGTAGCCGAGCTCCGCGGCACGCTCGACCAGTTCCTCGGGCGCGGAGGCGCCCCTCAGGAAACTGAAGTTAGATACACAGTGCAGCTCCGCGTAGTCCCCGTCCATGCGCGTCGCTCCGCATCAGCCGAAGACGCCCTGCAGGAACCAGCGGCCGCCCGGACCGCGCTCGCGATACACCCACAGCCGCACGCCGACCGGGTTACGCGCGACGTAGTAATCGCGCGTCACGTCGCGACCGTCCCACCAGCCCGACTCGATGCGCTCGGGCCCTTCCTCGAGCACGAGCTCGCCCTCGAAGTGCGGTCGCTCGCCCGGCAGGAGCTGCGGCTCGCCGAGCAGCCACAGCGGACGAGTGCCGTGCCATGCGCCGGGCTGCTGCAACGCCTCGTCGCGAACCTGCCGCTGCGACGCGCTGCTGCCCGACGGCCTGATCACCGGTTCCATCAGGCACCAGGCCGACTCCGGCCGGTGCTCGGCGAGGGGCCTCAGGCTCTGCACCGCAGCCACGCCCAGCCGCGCACGGAGACGCTCGACCAGCCGCAGCGCGTCACCGGGTGACGCAGCATGCCGGGCCTCCCGGAGCAGGGTTCCGGTCTCGCTCCGGGCCGGGGTCAGCGGACCACTCTGCAACTGCAGCGCTCGCACGGGCCCGGGCAGGGCGAGCTGCAGCAGGCGCTCGTGCAGCAGCACGGCGATGTCCTCCTGCCGTGCCGTCGACTGCGCAAAATGCAGCGGCAACCGCGTGGCGGGTGCGGCGCGGTGCCGCAACCGGAACTCGAGTGACTGGATCGCGCAACCGCGTCGCCGCAGAAAACCACAGAGCTCCCCGAGCATCGTCGTGGCTGCGATCTCGAGTCGCTCAACGTCGCCGAGCTCGGGCTCCAGCGGGCGCACGGCACGGAAATGCTCGCGCGCCGCGAACGCCGGCCGCGGGTCGGGCAGGCGGCCGGTGGCACGGTCCAGCATCTGCAGCATCTGCGGACCGAGTCGCCGTGCGAAGCCGTCCCGCGGCAGGCGCATGCAGTCGCCGAGCGTTCGCACCCCCATGTCGCCGAGCAGTTCCAGGCTGCGCTCTGGCCAGCGCGTGCAGGCGATCGGCAGTGCCGCAAGACGGCCCGCGAGGCTGTCGGATCGGCGCAGCCGGGTCTCGACCCCCGCATACGCGAACCACAGCGAGGCGAGCGGCGCCGGTGTCAGGGCCAGCGAAGGAGCGAGTCCCGCCGCCTGCAGCTCGGCACGCATGCGCTCGAGCAGCGCGCCGACGCCGCCGAACAGCTGCAGGCTGCCGCGCAGCTCGAGCAGCACGGCATCGGGCCGCTCGAGACTCGCTCGCGGCGTGAACCCGAGTCCCCACCCGGCGAGGGCCTCCAGCAGTGCACGCTCGCGGCGCTCGGCACGCGTCTGCACCTCGAGTTCCGGCAACAGCGCCAGCGCGGAATTGAGCGCCATGCCTGCCTGGATACCCGCGCGCGCGGCGGTAGCGTTGCAGGCGCAGACGATCCTGCTGCCACGCTGCTGGTCCACGATCGCGAGCGGTGACGCGGCCTGCTGAAGCACCCGCCCTTCGGGACGGCCGCGGCGCAGCAGCCGGCTGCCCGCCTCACCGAGAGACTCCACCATCAGCTGCGGCAGGTGGACGGCGAGCCAGAGTTCGCGTCGTACCGCGCTGACTCGCATCCGGCCGTCGTCGGCAGGACCAGGGCTGGTCTGCGCATGCGTCGGTTCCAGGCGCAGGGCCGCCGTAGCTGCGGCGCGGCGCTTTCCAGCAAGCGGCGCAGTCACTGCGTGTTCCCGGACATCGCATCCGCCGGGTCCGGCAACCGGCCCATCTGCAGGCTCACCGGGCGACCGCCACGGCTTTTCAGGATGTGCACGGTGAGCCCGCCGTGATCCGCTTCGAGCACCAGGCGCAGCACGGCCGGCGAAGGTTCGCGGGCCCCGCTGCTGCGCCTGAACAGCACCGCCAGGCAGCACGACTGCTCTGCGGCCAGCTGCAGCCGGCGCAGCACCGACGGGTCGCCCGAACTCGACCAGGCGAGCACGATGCTGCAGGCACCCGAACGCAGGGCCTGTTCCATGGCCCACTCGACCGGCTGCGCGCGGATCAGCAGTACCCTCTGCACGTCGATGCGGCAGGCGGCGAGCGCGGGTGCGTAGGGCTGGTAAGGAGGCGAGACCCAGGCGAGCCAGCCCTCCGTGGCGTCCTCAGCGCAAAGCGAGGCGAGCGCCGGCACGAGCAGGCTCAACTCGCCGATGCCGTGATGGTCGGTGAGGATCTCGATCAGGCCCCGGCGGGGCCAGCCGCCGCCCGGCAGACAACGGTCGAGCGCAGCGAATCCCGTGGGCAGTCCGGGTGGCTGCGTGCCCGTGCCCTGTTCCCGCGCCCGCCAGAGCCCGGGATGGCGCAGCAGATCCTCGAATGAAGACATGGCCTGGGGTGCAATGCAGCGCGGTCAATGCCGGGGAGCCACCTGCCGGAGGACGCCGACCACCACGCCCTCGATGATCAGCGACTCCTGCTGCAGGTCGACGCGCAGGGGCTCGAACTCCTCGTTCTCCGGCAGCAGCCAGACGATGGAGCCCTCCTGGCGGTAGCGCTTCACCGTGACCTCGTTCTCGAGGCGTGCGACGACGATCTGCCGGTTGCGTACCTCCGGCGTGCGATGCACGGCGACCAGGTCACCGTCGAGGATGCCGGCGTTGCGCATGCTCATGCCACGCACCTTCAGCAGGTAATGCGGACGCGGCTGGAAGATCTGCGGGTCGACCTGGTAGTGGGCCTCGATGTTTTCCTCGGCGAGGATCGGCCTGCCGGCGGCAACACGGCCGATCAGCGGCAGCCCGAGCTGGTCGCGGATCGCGTCCCTGAGCTGGATGCCCCGCGAGGCGCCCGGCCGCAACTCGAGGACACCCTTGCGCTGCAGCGCGCGCAGGTGCTCCTCGGCTGCATTGGCAGAACGGAAGCCGAGCGCCTCGGCGATCTCTGCACGGGTGGGCGGCAGGCCCCGCTCCTGCAACGAGTCCTGGATGAAACGCAGTACCTGGCGCTGGCGTGGTGTGAGCTCGTCCATGGGGCGATCCTGTATGGATATACATGTACTGTTTTTATATACAGTCCCCTCGGCCAAGGCAAGCGCCGCGTAAGGTTTTACGCATTCGAACGGCTGTTCCCCGGCTGCCTTTATGGGCAGCGGCGCATCGGGTAGCATCGCGAATTCGACTGCGGTGAGCGGCCGCGCCCTGGGGGTGGCGCCGTCACGGGTCGAACGCTAACCAGAAGCTTGCCTGACTCACCCAAACCCACCGAGGAATGACACACATGAAGAATGCCATCGTTAGGACGCTGACCATCGGTACCGCCGCCCTGATCGTCGCGACGGCCTCCGGCTGCGCGAACAAGGACCTGGTCGCCCGCATCGACGCCGCCGACGCCGCCGCCAAGGCCGCCGCGCAGGACGCGGCCGCCGCCAGGGCTGCCGCGGACGCTGCCGCTGCCTCTGCTTCCTCGGCTGCCAATACGGCGACGTCGGCCCAGAACACGGCCAACCAGGCCCTGCAGGCTGCCCAGGCCGCACAGGCCTGCTGCGATGCGACCAACGAGAAGATCGACCGCGCGTTCCGCAAGTCGATGGGCAAGTAAGCAGCCGGTACGCCTGGATACAGGCTGTTCCGAACAGGGCGCCGCGGGAAACCGCGGCGCCTTTTTTGTGTCAGCGGAGCGCCGCCTCGCGTCGCGGCCGCACAGCCGCGCGCACGCGGCCGTCAGTTGCGGCCCATGCGCAGCGGCGAGGACACCGCGACCGGCACGCCGCTGGCCTGCTCGAAGGTCTGTCGCACTCCAGGCCAGTCCACTTCGACGCTCCGTCCCTCGGTCGCACCCTCGACCAGTGTGGTCGCCTCGCCCAGGTCGTAGTGCGCCGGATCCTCGGTGCCCTCCAGCGGCGCGTGCCGTTCGACGAACAGCGTCCCGCGATACCAGCCCACCTTGGTCGTCTGGTCCACCAGGTTGACCCGGGTGTTCACCGGCACGATCTGGTACAGCTCCGCGATGTCCTCCGGAAAGAGCCGGATGCAGCCGTGCGTGACCTGCATGCCCACTCCGGCCGGGCGGTTGGTGCCATGAATCAGGTAGGAGCCGCCCGGGATCCCGAGCCGCATCGCATGCTCGCCGAGCGGATTGTCGGGCCCGGGCGGCACGACCTTCGGCAACGGATCACCCTTCTGCTCGTGCTCGAGGCGCACCGACTCCGGCGGGTACCAGTTGGGCCGCTCCTGCTTGGACACCACTTTCGTGATTCCCAGCGGTGTCTTCCAGTCCATCTTGCCGACGCTGATCGGGTAGGTGCGCACCACGCGCGGCTCGCCCTTCTTCGCAGGCGGGTAGTAGTAGAGCCGATGCTCGGGGAGATTCACGACCAGCCCTTCCCGCGGCGCATCGGGCAGCACGAAGCGCGTCGGGATCAGGATCTCGGTGCCCTCGCCCGGCAGCCACGGATCGACGCCCGGATTCGCGGCCATGATCTCCTCGTAGCCGACGCCGTGCCTGCGACCGATGTCGAGCAGCGTGTCTTCCTGGCGCGCGAAGTCGGTGGTCAGCACGCCGATCACGTTGTCGCCGTCCTCCGGCAGCAGGTACTCGCTCGGACCTGCCACGGCGGCAGCCACGATCAGCGTCGTCAGCAGGAAAATCACGACGATGCTGTGCTGGCGTGCGAACATGCAACCTTTCCTCCGTCCGGGGCATCGCATTGTAGCGGGGTGCTTCTCGGGTTGTGACCTCGTTGACCGTGCGGCGGTTCCGAAAACAGCCGTGTGATGCAGGGTGCGACATGCCTTTCAAGCTCACGATCGAACTCTCCGACCGGGACCTGCGCCATTTCCAGCGCGAGCTGCGCAAGGCGCATGCCTCGGTCCGAAGTGCCGATGACGAGGAGATCATCGGCGCCGCGGCGGAACTGCTCGCCTCGATGCGGGATAAGCAGCTGCCCGACTTCGTCGCGGTGCGCCTCGACAAGCTCGGCTGCCTGCTCGAGATGCTCCGGGACGCCGAGTGGCCGCTGGAGAGATCCGAGCGCAGCCCGGTGCTCGCCGCGCTCGCCTACGTCTGCGACCCGGAGGACATCATTCCGGACGAGATCCCGGGAATCGGGCTGCTCGACGACGCGGTGATGATCGAGCTCGTGTTCCTCGAGCTGCGGCACGAGATCGAGGCCTACGAGGATTTCTGCCGATACCGCCGCAGCGTCGGCGCGGGCAAGCGCGGCAGCCGCGCAGCCGCCGAAGCGGCCAGCTCGCAGCTCGCACGCCGGCGCACGCAGCTCGTGTCGCGGATGCGCCGCAGGCGGGCCGCGGACAAGCGCGGCGCCCGGGGCTGAACCGGCTCAGTGTCCGGTCGGCGGGGCCGCGCTCGACGAGTCGGACCTCGCTCGCTCGAGCAGGCTCGCGATCTGCGCCGGCACGCCCTTCTGAACCTCCAGCAGCGCGACGCGAACCGAGTTCTCGAACGCGACTTCGTCCGCGCCGCCATGGCTCTTGATCACGACGCCGCCCAGCCCGACCATGCTGGCGCCGTTGTAGGCCCGCGGATCGAGTCGTGCCTTCAGCGCATTGAGCGCCGGCGAGGCCATCAGCGCGCCGAACTTGCGCAGCGGATCACGGGTGAACTCCTCGCGCATGATCGAGGTGATCAGCCGCGCCACGCCTTCCATCGTCTTCAGCGCGACGTTGCCAGAGAATCCGTCGGTCACGACGACGTCCACGTCGCCGGAGAAGATGTCGTCGCCCTCGACGAAGCCGACGTAGTTGACGGGCGATGCGGCCAGGCGCTGGTGCGCCTCGCGCAGTTCGGCCGTGCCCTTGATGGCCTCCTCGCCGATATTGAGCAGCCCGACGCGGGGTCGGTCGGCACCGTGCAGGTCGCTGGCCAGCACGCTGCCCATCAGCGCGAACTGCAGCAGGTGCTCCGGAGTGCAGTCGGGGTTAGCGCCGAGGTCCAGCATCAGCGTGTGGCCGTGCGCCGCCGGGATCGCGGAGACGATCGCCGGCCGGTCGATGCCCGGGATCATCCCGAGCACGAACCGCGCGGTCGCGAGCAGCGCGCCGGTGTTTCCTGCCGACACGCAGGCTGCCGCTTCGCCACGCTTCACCGCGTTCACGGCGACCCGCATCGACGAGTCCTTCTTGCGGCGCAGCGCGTCCTGGGGCCGCTCGTCCATGCCGACGACTTCGCTGGCCTCGACGATGCGGCACCGATCGAGCCCGGCACCGTTGCGCAGCAGCGGCTCGAGCTCGGCGCGACGACCCACCAGCAGGATCTCGAGCCCGGGCGTGTCGGCCAGCACGGCGAGCGACGCAGGCACGGCCACGGCCGCGCCGTGATCGCCGCTCATCGCGTCTACCGCAATCGTGACCCCAGCCGGCATTGGGCGAGGCGCGAGGATCTCAGTCCTCGGATTCCTCGGCGGCCGGCCGCTCCAGCACCTTCTTGCCGCGATAGAAACCGTCGGCGGTCACCCGGTGGCGCAGGTGGGTCTCGCCACTGGTCGGGTCGACCGACAGCGCAGGGCTGCGCAGGCGATCGTGCGAACGGTGCATGCCGCGCTTCGACGGCGTCTTGCGACTCTTCTGAACTGCCATGATCTCGATCTCCTGTGCGGATCAGCTCTCGTCATCGCCGAGCAGGCCCCGCAAGCCCTCGAACGGCCGTTGCTTGTCCTGGCCCGGCGCGTCGGTCGCCGGAGCCTCCGATCCAGTCGCCGCGGCGCAGGCCGACCGATCCGCGTGCCTCGCGATCAGTGGCAGGCCGAGCAGCAACTGTTCCTCGATCAACTCGGTGAGCGACAACCGCTCCGGATCGGCCAGGTAAGGCTCGAACCCTCCGGGAACCGTCGCCGAATCATCGTCCACCACCACCAGCTGCGCCGATTCCTCGATCGCGCAGGTGCACGGCTCAAGGCAGCGCTGACAGGGCAGGACCACCTGCCCCTCGACCACGACCTCGATCGTCGGCCGTCCCTCGAAAGTCGCGAACTGGAGCCTCGCGTGAGCCCGCGTTCCAACGAGCGCGCCGGCCTCGCGCAGCGCCTCGAGCTGCTGCAACTCGACCTCGCGTTCGACGCAGGCACTGCGCCCGGCCAGTTCGACCGTGTTGACGAGGTCAGCCGGGGCGGGCGACATGGGCCGCGTATAATAGGCAGCGACCCTGCCGCTGTCAAAGGCTTACGGGCCCATAAATCGTTGTTTTTCAAAGGCCGTGCAGGCCTCCGGACCGATCGTGAGCCCAGCTCCAGCGCCCCGCCTCATCCTCGCTTCGACATCCCGCTACCGACGCGAGCTGCTCGCTCGTCTCGGGCTGCCGTTCGAGTGCGTGCCGCCGGGCATCGACGAGTCCCGCCAGACGACCGACCGGGCGGAGGAACTGCCGCGCCATCTGGCCCGGCTCAAGGCTGAGGCCGTGGCCGGGCGTTTCCCGGAGGCACTCGTGATCGGCTCCGACCAGGTCGCGTTGCGCGACGGCACGCTGCTCGGCAAGCCAGGCACCGAGGCCAACTGTCGCCAGCAGCTGCAGGAATCATCGGGCCGTGAAGTCGTCTTCCTGACGGCAGTGCACGTGATCAACGGCCCCGGGGGCCGCTCCGACGCCCACCTGGACGTCACCCGCGTCAGGTTCCGCCATCTCGAGGCGGCGGAAATCGATCGCTACGTCGCGCGGGAACGCCCGCTCGATTGCGCGGGCGGATTCAAGGCCGAGGCGCTCGGCATCTCGTTGTTCGAGACGATCGAGTCGAGCGATCCCACTGCGCTCACCGGCCTGCCGCTGATCTGGCTCTGCGCCGCCCTGCGGCGCGCCGGCCACGCGGTGCCTTGAGCAACGCATCGAGGACCGCCTTCAGGTCCTCGCCGAGCGGCGCGCTGATCATCATCGGCTCCTGCGTGCCGGGCCGGTTGAAGCCGATCGAAGCCGCGTGCAGGAACATCCGCCGCAGGCCGTAGTCGCGCAGCTCCGCGTTCCGCTCGCGGTCGCCGTACTTGTCGTCGCCGGCCACCGGGTGCCCGGCATAGGCCGCATGCACACGGATCTGGTGGGTCTTGCCGGTGCCGATCTCCACCTCGAGCAGGCTCGCCAGCCGGCCGAAGAACTGCACCGGGCGAAACGTGCTCACGGCCGCCGCGCCGTGGGCCCGCACCGCGACGTGCCGCTCGCCGCTGCGGCGTTCGCTGGTGTCGAGCGGCAGCTCGATGCGCTTCTTGCCGAGGTCCCACTTGCCGCATACGAGCGCCAGGTAACGTTTTTCCACCTGGCCCTCGCGGAGCTGCGCATGCAGGTCCCGGAGCGCCGGCCTGCGCTTGGCCACGACCAGGCAACCGCTGGTCTCGCGATCGAGCCGGTGTACCAGGTCGAGGCTGGTCATTTCCGGTCGCGCCGCGCGCAGCGCCTCGATCACGCCGTGGCTCATGCCGCTGCCACCGTGCACGGCGATGCCGGCCGGCTTGTTCAGCACGATGATGTCGTCGTCCTCGTGCAGGATCGCGGCGTTCACCTGCTCCTGCAGCGTGCGCGGCGCCGGCCGCGAGGCAGGCTCGGCATCCGGCCTGCGCAGCGGCGGAATCCGCAGCCGGTCGCCGGCCTGCACGCGCTGGTCCGGCTTGGCTCGCTTGCTGTTGACCCGCAGCTCTCCCTTGCGCAGCAGGCGGTAGACGTGGGTGCGCGGCACGCCCTTCAGTTCGCGCAACAGGTAGTTGTCCAGGCGCTGTCCGGCGTCGTCCTCGCCCACGACGAGGTAATGCACACCCTGCCCCTTCGGCGGCGTCTCGACGCGATCCTTTGGTGAGTTCCCGTAAGCCATTGATTTGCCAACCATCACTTGCTAGAGTCCCCGGCCGAAGCGCTGCTCCGCCGAAAAACGACGGCGGGCGGGCGCCGAGTGTGCGCCGCGACCCCCTGGCCGGAATGGCCAAAGGCGCGCGCATCTTAGTTGGTTCTGATACGTCAGACCATCGAGCTGCCGTGGACACGCGCAGGTACCCTCGTCCGGGCGGACGGCGGGCCCGCAGCGACACCGGCGGGAACGATGCCAGAAACCACCAGGATCCGGTCCGACGCCCGGCGGCCTTGTGCCGGCGGGCGCGAAAAATGACAGCCGCATGACCCGAGCCGCTGCACGACCTCTCCGCAAGGCCACGGCACCACCCGTTCGGGTGTTCACGGTCCTTATCTCGTACCAAGCGAGGACCGATGAAGAGAATGATCGTCAACGCAACCCAGGAAGAGGAGTTGCGTGTCGCGCTGGTTGACGGCCAGCGCATTTACGACCTTGACATAGAGATCCCCTCCCGCGAAAGCAAGAAAGCCAACGTCTACAAGGGCCGCATCACCCGCGTCGAGCCGAGCCTCGAGGCCGCGTTCGTCGACTACGGCTCCGAGCGTCACGGCTTCCTGCCGCTGAAGGAAATCACCCGGGACTATTTCAAGCCCCAGCCTGAAGGCGATGGCGGCCGGCCAGGGATGCGCGACCTGATCGAGGAAGGCCAGGAGGTCATCGTCCAGGTCGAGAAGGAGGAACGCGGCAACAAGGGTGCCGCGCTGACGACCTTCATCAGCCTCGCCGGCCGCTTCCTGGTGCTGATGCCGAACAATCCGCGTGCCGGCGGCGTGTCGCGCCGGATCGAGGGCGAGGACCGCGAGCAACTGCGCGAGGCGATGGACAACCTCGAGATACCGGACGGGATGGGCGCCATCGTGCGCACCGCCGGCGTCGGCCGCACGCCCGAGGAACTGCAGTGGGACCTGAACAACCTGGTGGACGTGTGGAACGCGATCCGCCAGGCCGCGGACACGCGGCCGGCCCCGTTCCTGATCTACCAGGAAAGCAAGGCGATCCTGCGGGCGCTGCGTGACTACCTCGCCGACGACATCGGCGAGATCCTGATCGACAAGCAGGAGATCTACGAGGAAGCGCGCGAGTACATGCAGCGTTTCATGCCGGGCAACCTGCGCAAGCTGAAGTTCTACGACGAGCACGTGCCGCTGTTCACGCGGTACCAGATCGAGAGCCAGATCGAGTCGGCGTACTCGCACAAGGTGACGCTGCCCTCGGGCGGCAGCATCGTGATCGACCACACCGAGGCGCTCGTCTCGATCGACATCAACTCCGCGCGCAGCACGCGCGGGGCCGACATCGAGACCACGGCGCTGAACACGAACCTCGAGGCGGCGGAGGAGATCGCCCGTCAGCTGCGACTTCGCGACGTCGGCGGCCTGATCGTCATCGACTTCATCGACATGGAGTCGCAGAAGAACCAGCGCGCGGTCGAGGACCGGCTGCGCGACGCGGTCAAGCAGGACCGCGCCCGCATCCAGATCGGCCGCATCTCGCGCTTCGGCCTGCTCGAGCTGTCGCGGCAGCGCCTGCGGCCGTCGATCAGCGAGTCCACCAACATCACCTGCCCGCGCTGCAGCGGCATGGGCGTGATCCGCAGCGTCGAGTCGCTGGCGCTCGCGATCCTGAGGCTGCTGGGCGAGGAATCACGCAAGGACCGGACCGCGAAGGTGATCGCGCAGCTGCCGGTGGACGTGGCCACCTACCTGATGAACGAGAAGCGGGACTGGCTGAACAGCATCGAGACCCGCAGCGGCGTGGACGTGATCCTGGTGCCGAACCGTTATCTCGATACCCCCGCCTATGAAATCCGGCGGGTCCGTGACGACGAGGCCGGACTGCCGGAGAACACGGTGATCAGCCACCAGATGGCCGTGCAGCCGCAGATCGACCTCGACGCGATCGCGACGGAGGAGAAGACCCCGCCGCCGCCGACCCCGGCGGTCACCAGCGTCGTGCCGAGCTCCCCGGCCCCGCCGCCCGCACCGGAGCCGGTCGCGGTGCCTGCGGTCGCCGCCGTAGCGGTACCGCAATATGGCCCGCGTGACGGTGCGCTGGTGCGTCTCTGGCGGTGGCTCGTCGGCGACAAGCGCGCGCCGCTGCCGGCGGCCGAGCCCGAGCCGGCGGCTCCGAAACGACGCGAGCCCGCGGCGCGTCGCAGCCGCGACGGACGGCGCGATGGACGCGACGAGCGCCGCGGCGGCCCGCGGCGCGAGGACGGGCGCCGTGACGGGCGTCGCGAGGAACGCCGTGGCGACAAGCGACCGGAGCGTCGCGACGAACGTCGCGGCGAGCGCCGGGCAAAGCCCGAGGGCGGCGACGGCGCGGGCCGGG
>CAZKLS010000038.1:0-22236 GCA_964553405.1 uncultured Steroidobacteraceae bacterium | reverse complement strand
GAGACGATCTCGATCGAGGAGTTCGCGAAACTCGACCTGCGCATCGCACGTATCGAGTCCGCTGCCCAGGTCGAGGGCGCGGACAAGCTGCTCGAGCTCGTCGTCGACCTCGGCGGCGAACGACGCACCGTGTTCGCCGGGATCCGGCAGGCCTACGAGCCGGGACAGCTCGAGGGACGCCTGGTCGTCGTGGTCGCGAACCTGGCGCCGCGGAAGATGCGCTTCGGCGTCTCCGAGGGCATGGTTCTCGCGGCGGGTCCCGGCGGCGAGGACATCTTCCTGCTCGCGCCCGATTCCGGCGCCCTGCCCGGGATGAAGGTCAAGTAGCGTGTCGGAGCTGCTGTTGCTGGCGCTCGGCGCGAGCCTCGTCAACAACTTCGTGCTGACGCATTTCCTCGGGCTGTGTCCGTTCGTCGGCGTGAGCCGCCGCTTCGAGGCCGCCGCCGGGATGGCGCTCGCCACGCTGTTCGTGCTGACGATCTCCTCCGGACTCAGCTACTGCGTCCACCACTGGATCCTCGAGCCGATGGGACTCGAATACCTGCGTACCGTCGTGTTCATCCTGCTGATCGCCGCGGTCGTGCAGCTCGCGGAACTGATGGTGCGCGCCACCTCGCCGCTGCTGCACGAGCTGCTCGGCGTGTTCCTGCCGCTGATCACCACAAATTGCGCGGTACTGGGCGTCGCGCTGCTGAACCTCGACCGCCAGCACGGGTTGCTGGAGTCGCTGGTGTTCGGCGCCGCGGCCGCGGCGGGGTTCGCGCTCGCGCTGCTGCTGTTCGCTGCGCTGCGCGAGCGGCTCGAGACCGGCGACGTGCCGGTAGCTTTCCAGGGGGCTCCGATCGCGCTGGTCACCGCCGGGCTGATGGCACTCGCTTTCATGGGATTCGGCGGGATCGGCGCGCGCTGAGCGATGTCCGTGCTGACGGCCGTCCTGTTCGCTGCGATTCTGGGCCTCGCGCTCGGCACGGCGCTCGGCTGGGCCGCGACCCGCCTCGAGCCGGACGAGGACAGTCTCGTCGAGGCGATCGACGCATTGCTGCCGCAGACCCAGTGCGCGCAGTGCCAGTACCCCGGCTGCCGCCCGTACGCCCAGGCCATTGCGCGCGGCGAAGCCGACATCGATCGCTGCCCGCCGGGCGGCGAGCCGACGCTGGCCGCGCTCGCGGATCTGCTCGGCAGGGACTTGCGTCCGCTGGACCCTCGTTACGGGGTCACCAAGCCGAGACAGGTGGCCGTGATCGACGAGCAGCGGTGCGTCGGCTGCGCGCTCTGCCTGCCGGCCTGCCCGGTGGACGCGATCATCGGCGCGTCCCGTTTCATGCATACCGTCATCGAGGCGCAGTGCACGGGCTGCGAGCTCTGCCTGCCCCCCTGCCCGGTCGACTGCATCGCGATGATGCCGGCGCCGGATCTCCGCGCTGCGGCGGCCGGCCGGCACGCCGCCTGAACCCGGTGCGATGACCGCACGCCGCACCGCCGGGGCCTCGCTGCGGATCGAGCCGCGCAAGTCGGCCCCGATGCGCCTGCCGGTGGCTGCGGCGCCCGCCCCTGCCGAGGCCGTGCTGTCGCTCGACCAGGGCTGGGGCAGCGTCGCGGAGGCGGTCGTGCGCCCCGGCGACCGGGTGTTGCGCGGCACGCTCGTCGCCATCCCGCAAGGCGAGTCGGACGCCTGCCTGCATTCGCCGGTCGCGGGCCGGGTGGTCGAGGTGGCGTCGCGCCCGGTCGCGCAGCATCCGGGATACGGCCCGTGCATCGTGATCGAGAACGACGGCAGCGAGCAGTGGGATCCCGCCGTCGCGCCGCCCGCCGGTCTCTCGCAGCAGGCACCGGGCGAACTGATCGAGGACTTGAGGCGCGCGGGCATCGTCGGGCTCGGTGGCGCGGCGTTCCCGGCCGCGACCAAGCTCGCGGCCGCGCGACGGGGCGAGGCCGTTCACCTGGTCCTCAATGGCGCGGAATGCGAGCCCTGGATCTGCTGCGACGACGCGCTGATGCGCGAGCGGGCGGCCGACGTGCTGCTCGGTGCGCAGGCGATATGCCACGCCACCGGCGCCTCCCGATGCACGATCGCGATCGAGGACGACAAGCCCGAGGCGCTCGAGGCGCTCCGCTCGGCAGCCGCGTCCTGCGGGGCCCCGGAGCCGGAGTTCATCGAACTGCCGACCCTCTATCCTTCCGGAGCCGAGCAGACCCTGCTCGCCGCGGTCACCGGTGCCGAGGTTCCCCGGGGGCAGCTGCCAGTTGAGGCAGGCCTGCTCTGCCACAACGTCGGAACGGCGGCCGCGATCGCACGCTACCTGAGGACCGGGGAGCCGCTCACGAGCCGGATCCTGACCGTGACCGGCAGCGGCGTCCGCGAGCCGCGCAACCTCGAAGCCCGGATCGGCACGCCTATCGAAACGCTGGTGGAGGCCTGTGGCGGTTACGCCGGCGAACCCACCCGGCTCATCGCCGGCGGCGGCATGACCGGGCGGGCGCTGGCCTCGGACGCAGTGCCGGTCACCAAGGGCCTGAACTGCGTCGTCGTCGCAACCGCCGCCGATCTCGGTCCGATCGAGCCTGAGCTGCCCTGCATCCGCTGCGGCGACTGCGCGGCCGTCTGCCCGGCCGGCTTGCTGCCGCAGCAGCTGCATCGTGCGGCGCTGGCCGGGGACCGCGAGCTTCTGACACGCCACGGCCTGCTCGATTGCATCGAGTGCGGCTGCTGCGACTACGTCTGCCCGAGCCGGATCCGGCTGACCGAGCGATTTCACGCAGCCAGGCTCGGCGAGCGGCTCAGGCAGGCGGAGCAGCAGCTCGCCGACGCAGCGAGACAGCGCCACGAGCTGCGCGATCGCCGGCTCAACCGCGACGCCGAGGCCGAGCGCGAGGCTTTCGAGCGGGCCCGCCGGCAGGCCCGGCACGGTCGGGCCGGCGAGGACGACCCCGATGCAGTTTGAGACCTCGAGCGGGCCTCACCTGACGGCCGGACGGCGCGTCCCGTCGCTGATGCGTGACGTGCTGCTGGCACTGGTGCCCTATGCGATCGTGCACGTGATGCTGCTCGGCCCGGGGCTGCTGCTGCAGCTTGCGATCGCCGTGCCCACCGCGCTCGGCTGCGAAGCACTGGCGTTGCGGATCCGCGACCGGCCGCCGCGACCGGCGCTCGGCGACCTGAGCGTGCTGGTCACGGCGGCGCTGCTTGCCGCGAGCCTGCCGCCACTGCTGCCGTGGTGGCTGACCGCGTTCGCGACGGCGCTGGCGGTACTGCTCGGCAAGCACGTCTACGGCGGGCTGGGCCAGAACCCGTTCAATCCGGCGATGGTCGGGTATGCGGCGCTGCTGGTCTCGTTCCCGGTCGAGATGACGCGCTGGCCGATGCCGGTTACGCCGGGATCGGGCGACTGGGCGGCGCTCGCCGAGCTGAGCCTGCAGGCATTTTTTTCCGGCTCGCCGGCCTTCACGCCGGCCTGGGACGGCTGGACCGGCGCCACTGCGCTCGACGCGCTCAGGACCGGGCTCGGCATGCGCTTCACGATGCAGGAGATCACGAGCGGGCCCGCGTTCGGGGCACTCGGCGGCAAGGGCTGGGAATGGCTGGGCGCAGCCGCGCTGCTCGGCGGCCTCGTGCTGCTCGTCCGCGGCGTCATCCGCTGGCAGATCCCCGCATCGATGCTGCTCGCGATGATGCTGCTCGCGATGGCTGCCCATGCGCTGGATCCCGGTCGCCACGCGGGAGCGATGTTCCACCTGTTCTCCGGCGCGACGATGCTCGGCGCGTTCTTCATTGCCACGGATCCCGTCTCCGCCGCGACGAGCGACCGCGGCCGTCTCTGGTTCGGCGCCGGCATCGGCGTGCTGACCTGGATCATCCGTACCTATGGTGGCTACCCTGACGGCGTTGCATTCGCGGTGCTGCTGATGAACCTCTCGGTCCCCCTGCTCGATCGCTGGACGGTGCCGCGCATCTATGGCCAGGACGGACGCTGACACGGGCATCCCGCGGCCGCTGCGCGGCGCACTGCTGCTGGGCGGCACGACCGTGCTGGCCTTCGGCCTGCTGGCGCTCGTCCACCAGGCGACCCGCGAGCGGATCGAGGAAGTCGAGCGGGCGCGACAGATGCGCACCATCGAGCAGGTGCTCGACGGCGTGCGCCACGACAACGACCTGCTGCGGGACGCCGTGACGGTGACGGACCGCGACCTGCTCGGCACGACCGCTCCGGTGACCGTTTACCGGGCGACGCTGGACGGCGCGCCGGTGGCCGCGGTACTCGCGCCCTCGGCCCCGGACGGGTACTCGGGCTCGATCCGCCTGCTGGTCGGCATCGGCGTGGACGGTCGCCTGCTCGGTGTCCGCGTGCAGAGTCACCGGGAAACACCGGGCCTGGGCGACCTGATAGAGACCCGCAAATCGGACTGGATCCTCGGGTTCACCGGCCGCTCGCTCGGCGACCCGCCGCTCGAGCGCTGGAAGGTGCGCAAGGACGGCGGGGACTTCGACCAGTTCACCGGAGCGACCGTGACGCCCCGGGCCGTCGTCGGGGCCGTCGCCAATGCGTTGCTGTACTTCGAGAAACGCCGCGAGCAGATCTTCCCGGCGTCGGCCACGCCCGCGGACGGGCGGATTGATCCGTGAGCGGGCGGCCCTAGAATCAGCCGATGGACGCGGTGGCGACATTTCGCAATGGACTCGGGCGCCAGAACCCGGGACTCGTCCAGCTGCTCGGACTCTGCCCGCTGCTCGCGGTGAGCACGACGCTCGGCAACGCGCTGGGCCTCGGGATCGCGACGCTGGCCGTGCTGCTTGCGAGCAGCCTCGCAGCCTCGCTGGTCGGTCGCTGGCTGTTGCCGGAGGTCCGCATCGGGGTGTTCGTGGTCACGATCGCTGCGGCGGTCACCGCGGTGGAACTGGTCGCCGCGGCGTGGCTGCCGGCGCTGCACCAGTCGCTCGGCATTTTCCTGCCGCTGATCGTCACCAACTGCCTGGTGCTCGCCCGGGCCGAGTCGTTCGCATCGCGCCGCGGGATCTTCGAGGCCGCGGCCGACGCGCTCGGAATGGGGGTCGGCTTCCTGCTGGTGCTGGTCGCGCTGGGCAGCGTGCGGGAGATCCTCGGCCACGGCAGTCTCGGCGGCGACCTGGAACTGCTGTTCGGCGAATACGCCCGGGGAGCCGGCCTGCAGCTCTTTCCCGGGAGCAGCGGCTGGCTGTTCGCGCTGCTGCCGCCGGGCGCGTTCATCCTGCTCGGGCTGATGGTGGCGGCGCACAACTGGCACGTCGCCCGCCGTGCCCGGCGACGGGGCGAGTCCGACGCCATCCCGGCCGGACAGGTGGGTTCGTGAACCCTGCGAAGCGCAGACAGATCTTCGAGCGGTTCCGGGAGCTGAACCCGCACCCGAAGACCGAGCTCGAGTACCGCACGCCGTTCGAGCTGCTCGTGGCGGTGATTCTCTCGGCCCAGGCCACCGACAAGAGCGTGAACATCGCGACCCGGCGGCTGTTCCGTGCGGCCCATACCCCACAGGCCGTGCTGGAACTCGGCGAAGAGGGCCTGTGCGACTACGTCCGTTCCATCGGCCTGTACCGGAACAAGGCGAGGAACATCATTGCAACCTGCAGGATCCTGCTCGAGCAGCACGGCGGCCGCGTGCCGGCCGACCGAGAGGCGCTGGAGGCGCTGCCGGGCGTGGGTCGCAAGACCGCGAACGTGATCCTGAACACCGCCTTCGGACAGCCGACGATCGCCGTGGACACGCACCTGTTCCGCGTCGCGAACCGCAGCGGGATCGCGCCGGGCAAGAACGTGCGCGAGGTCGAGGACCGCCTGATGCGCGTCGTTCCCGAGGAGTTCCTGCGCGACGCGCATCACTGGCTGATCCTTCACGGCCGCTACGTGTGCAAGGCACGCAAGCCGGACTGCCCGCACTGCCCGATCGTCGACCTGTGCGACTATCGGCAGAAGACCCCGGCCGCCGCGACTTCCCGGGCCGGCGCCGCGCGCCGCCGGTAGCCTCGACCGATGCCGTTCTTCGACGACCAGGACCGCAGCGGCCTGCGCCGCCTGTACCTCGAGGCATGGCGCAAGGCACGCGAGCGTCGGCCGCTCGAACCGCTCGAAAACCAGATCGTCGGCGTGATCGAACTGCATCCCGAGTACCAGTCCCTGCTGGCGGACCACTCGGCCGCGCTCGATCGGGACTTCGCTCCCGAGCAGGGGCAGACGAACCCGTTCCTGCACATGGGCCTGCACCTGGCGATCCGCGACCAGGTGGCGACGGACCGTCCGCCGGGCGTTCGCGCCGTGTACCAGCGGCTCGCAGCCCGGATGGACGACCGGCACGAGGTGGAGCACCGCATGATGGACCGTCTGGCAGAAGCCCTCTGGCAGGCCCAGCGCTCGGGCCGACCGCCCGACGAATCGGCCTACCTGCGGTCGCTGCGGCAGCTCGAGCGGTAATGATCTGCGGCCACGACCGGTCTGTACCGGTAGGCAGCGACTTTGAACAGGCATCGCACGCGGCAGTCAATGAAGTCGGGAATCGAAGGCATCGATGGCGTCGGGCTGGGTCTGCGTCGCTCCATGCTCGCGGAGCTCTCCGAGCGGGATGACGAGATCCCGGTGGATTTCCTCGAGGTCGCGCCCGAGAACTGGATCGGCATCGGCGGGCAGCTCGGCCGTCGCTTCCGGCAACTCGTGGCGCGATACCCCTTCGTGAACCACGGACTGTCGCTGTCGATCGGCAGCCCGGCGCCGCTCGACAGGGAATTCCTGCTCTCGCTGCGCCGCTTCCTGGACGAGCACGACATACGCTACTACTCCGAGCACCTGAGCTACTGCTCCGACGAGGGGCATCTGTACGACCTGATGCCGATACCGTTCACCCGGCAGGCGGTACGCTACGTGGCGGCGCGCATACGGCAGGTGCAGGACGTGCTCGGCCGCCGGATCGCGATGGAAAACGTGTCCTACTATGCGGCGCCCGGGCAGCAGATGCCCGAGATCGAGTTCCTGAACGCCGTGCTCGACGCGGCCGATTGCGACCTGATGCTGGACGTCAACAACGTCTACGTGAACAGCGTCAACCACGGTTACGACGCGCTCGACTTCCTGCGTTCCGTGCCAGTGGACCGCGTCGTGTACCTGCACGTGGCCGGGCACTACGTCGAGTCCGAGGACCTGCGCGTGGACACGCACGGGGCGGACGTGAGCGATCCGGTCTGGGACCTTCTCGACGCGTGCTATGCCCACTGCGGCCTGCGCCCCACCGTGCTCGAGCGGGATTTCAACATTCCGCCGCTGGACGTGCTGTTGCGGGAGATCCAGAGGATCCGCGAGATCCAGGCGAAGCACCGGCCGCCCGCTCTCACGAACGGGACCTGACCGGATGACCGACGAAACGCGCGACGATCCTGGCGCGGCGGCGACGGAGCCTGTTTCCGAAGAGCAGCAGCGGCTCGCGGAGCTGCAACGGCGCTTCGCCGCACACATCCGGGATCCCGGCACCACGCCCGCTCCGGCCGGTATCGAGGACCGGCGGATGGGCGTTTATCGCGAGCTCTTCTTCAACAACGTCGCGGGACTCCTGGCCGGAAATTTCCCGGTGCTGAACCGGATCCTGGGCCCCGACCGATGGCAGGCACTGGTGCGCGACTTCTATCGGGATCATCGCTGCCGGACGCCGCTGTTCCACGAGATATCACAGGAGTTCCTGGGTTATCTCGGCGAGGAACGGGGTGAGCGCCCGGAAGATCCCCGCTTCATCTACGAGCTCGCACACTACGAGTGGGTCGAGCTCGCGCTTTCGCTCGAGGACGCCACGCCCGCCGAGCCGGCCGTGGACCCACGGGGCGACCTGCTCGCGGGCATGCCGGTGCTGTCGCCGCTGGCGTGGCCGCTGGCTTATCGATTCCCGGTGCACAAGCTTTCGCCGCAGTTCCAGCCGGTCGAGCCGCCGGCCGAACCCTCGTTCTACGTCGCATACCGCGACAGCAGCGACCGGGTCGGTTTCATCAACGTCAATGCCGTGACACTCCGGCTGGTCGAGCGGCTCAGGCACGAGCCGCGAATGACCGGTGCCGAGCAGCTGGCCGCGATGGCCCAGGAACTGCCGCAGCTCGACGCCGCTGCGCTGCGCGCCGGCGGAGCACAGGCGCTCGAGCAACTGCGCGCACAGGGCGTGATCCTCGGCACGCGATCCGCCAGCCAGGAACACCTGCAATAACACGCCGCCCGGCCCGGTCTTGATCCTCGAGGTATCGCGATCCGGCGGTACCGCAGACCTCGAGGCGACGACCCATGATCAACCCGGCACTCGACCATCTTCACCGCCTGTCGGAGAGCTTCCGGTCGGTCGACTTCCTCGGCCCGCTCGCACTGCGGCTCTACCTCGCGCCGGTGTTCTGGGTCGCGGGCATGAACAAGGCCACCGGATTCGGCGACGTCGTCGAGTGGTTCGGCAATCCGGACTGGGGACTCGGGTTGCCGGCGCCGGTGCTGATGGCCTTTCTCGCGACGGCGGCCGAGGTCGGCGGCGCATTGCTGCTGCTGCTCGGGCTGGGCACGCGGCTCGTGACGGTGCCGCTGATGGTGACGATGATCGTGGCGGCCGTAACCGTGCACTGGGAGCATGGCTGGCAGGCCGTTCACGACACCGCGAGCCCGTTCGCGAGCCGCTTCACGCTGGGTCTCGAGGCCGAAGACGCGTCGGCGGCGGGCGAGCGCCTGGACCGGGCCCGCGCCATCCTGCAGGAGCACGGTCACTACGAATGGCTGACCGAGCAGGGCAGTTTCATCGTCTCGAACAGCGGCATCGAGTGGGCCGCGACCTACTTCGTCATGCTGCTGGCGCTCTTCTGCAGCGGCGGGGGCCGCTACCTGAGCCTGGATTACTGGATCATGCGCCGGCGCGGCCGCTGAGCCGGGCGACGGTGAGGACCGTGCCTTCCTACGACCAGGCCATCCGGTGGCCGAGCAGTTGCTCCAGCCGCGCGTTGTCCGCTGCGTAGTACTCGCTCAACCGCTCCGCCGTCGCAGCGGCCATCGGCGGGTACTGCCGGGTGTTGCGGGGCTCCAGCCTGGCCGAGTCCACGCGCGGCAGCTCCAGGAACGCAAGCGCTTGGTTGAGCACGTCGAGCGGCTGCCGTACGAGATCCTCGAAGCGCAGCACCAGTAACCGGTCCCGCGGATAGAACTCGAGCCAGCGCTCGAGCTGCTCGGCGTAGCGTCCACGCGCGAGGTAGCTGTGGAACTGGTGCTCGCGGCTGCGCGAGATCTCACCGGCTGCCAGCCGGCGCGCCGCCTGCTCCACACGCGCGGGTTCCGCATCGATCGCGGCCTCGAACGTGAGTTTCTCGCGCCCCTTGTCGAACTCGTGCCAGTAGTGGGAGTAGGCACGGCGCACCGGGTCGCGCAGCAGGACGATCAGCCTGGCCGCGGGCAGCAGCTCGCGCATGCGCTTCGGCACGCAGGGGTGAAACAGGTAGTAGGGACTGCTGTCGAGGTTCAGGCCCGGCTCGCCGGCACGTCCGAAGTGCGCCCGGTACCAGCGCTCGCCGCGGTCGTAGTTCAGATCGAAGTAATGGACTTCCTTGCGCAGCGGCGCGGTCACCTGCGGATGCTGGGTGAGGTAGTTGTGCAGCGAGCTGGTGCCGCACTTCTGCGCGCCGAGAATCACTGCATCGGGCAAAGCCCGGTCCTGCCCCATTCGAATCCGCGTCTCGACCCGACGCCCGGTCTCGAGCAGGCCCAGCAGGCGAAGCGCGCGGGTGAGGGATGGGTGCACGGAAGCGGATGGTGACTAGCGGTTAGCGGGTAGTGTACGCATCTGGCCTGCGGCAGGTACACGCGGCAACGGTCGACGACTATCCGCTATCCGCTAGTCACGATTCACTTGTTCCCCGGCTTCTCCGTCCTGCGTCTCGGCACATACAGGTCCGTCAACGTTCCCTCGAACGCTTCAGCGGCCATCGCGACGGTCTCCGAGAGCGTCGGGTGCGCGTGCACCGTGAGGCCGATGTCGCGGGCATCCGCGCCCATCTCGATCGCGAGCGCGATCTCCGCGATCAGGTCTCCGGCGCTGGTGCCGACGATGCCGCCGCCTACGACCCGGTGGGATGCCGGATCGAACAGCAGCTTCGTCATCCCTTCGTCGCGGCCCATCGCGAGCGAGCGACCGCTCGCGGCCCACGGAAAGACAGCCTTCTCGAAGCTGATGCCCTCCGCCCTCGCCTGCGTCTCGGTGAGTCCGACCCAGGCGACCTCGGGGTCCGTGTATGCGACGGAGGGAATGGCCCGCGCATCGAAGAAACTCTTCTGCCCCGCGGCGACTTCGGCCGCGACCTTGCCCTGGTGAGTCGCCTTGTGCGCCAGCATCGGCTGGCCGACGACGTCACCGATCGCGGCGATGTGGGATACGTTGGTGCGCATCTGCCGGTCCACGCCGATGAAACCGCGCCCGTCCACCGCGACGCCCGCCGCCTCGGCGTTGATGCTCGCGCCGTTCGGCGTCCGACCGACCGCAACGAGGATCCTGTCGTAGGTCTGCGGTTCGTCGGGCGCGTCGCGGCCCTCGAAGCGCACCAGCAGGCCCTCCGGCGCCGGTTCGACGGTTGTGACCCGGGTCCCGAGCATGATCTTCTCGTAACGCGCGCGCATGCGTTTCTCGAGCGGCTTCACCAGGTCGCGATCGCAGCCGGGCATCAACCCGTCGGTCAGCTCGACCACGCTCACCTGCACGCCGAGCGCGTCGTAGACGGTCGCCATCTCCAGGCCGATGATCCCTCCGCCGATCACCAGCAGGCGGCCCGGCAGGTCCAGGTCGAGCGCGGCCGTCGAATCCATGATGCGCGGGTCGTCGGGAAGCCCGGGCAGACGCATCGGCTCGGAGCCGGCCGCGATGATGCAGCGGGCGAAGCTCAGCTTCCGGACGCCTCCCTCGACGTCGATTTCGAGCTCGTGCGCGGAGGCGAACCGGGCGGTGCCGCTGACCACGGTCACCTTGCGCTGCCTGGCGAGCACCGCGAGGCCACTGGTGAGACGCCCGACGATCCGGTCCTTCCAGTCGCGCAGCCTGCCGGCGTCGATCTGCGGCTCGCCGAAACTGACGCCATGCGCAGCCATGGCCTCGGCGTCCTCTATCACGCGGGCCGCATGCAGCAGTGCCTTGGAGGGTATGCAGCCGACGTTCAGGCACACGCCGCCCAGTGTCGGCCAGCGCTCGACCAGCGCAACGCTGAGGCCGAGATCGGCGGCGCGGAATGCGGCCGTGTATCCGCCCGGACCCGCGCCGAGCACCGCGAGGTCGAACTCGTAAGTCTCCGGACCGGCCTGCGTCGCTCCGGCATCCTGCGAGCGGGCCTGTTGCACCGCGCCCGGCGACTCCGCGGCCGCCTTCGGCGGCGCGCCGGCGCCGCCACCACCGGACATCGGCATGATCGGCACCGTGTCGAGGTACGGCTCGCCGCCGTAGGGCTCGGCCGCGCGCAGCGCGGCGCGCGTCGAGGTCTCGCCGGCATCGCCCGCGCTCGCGGGCTGCCGGGATATCTCCGCGATGACCGTGCCGGTGTTCACCTTGTCTCCGGGCTTCACCAGCACCGCAGTCACGAGGCCCGCGGCCGTGGACGGCACGTCCATCGTCGCCTTGTCGCTTTCCAGCGTCACGAGCGGCGTCTCGAGCTCCACTCGCTCGCCCGGTCGGACCAGTACCTCGATGACGGCGACGTCGCTGAAGCCGCCGAGATCCGGTATCCGGATTGCGTACTTGTCGTTCGTATCCTTGCCGGATGAAGCCAAGCAACCTCTCCCTACGGAATCGCCCGCAGCAGTCCCTGCACGTCCGACAGCGCCTGCCCGAGGAAAGTCGTGAATCTCACCGCATCTGCGCCGTCGATCACGCGGTGGTCGTAGGATAGGGACAGCGGCAGCATCAGTCTGGGAACCAGCACGTCATTCTGATACACGGGCCGACGGACGGCGCGGGACACCCCCAGAATCGCCACCTCGGGCGCGTTGATGATCGGCGTGAACGCCGTGCCGCCGATGCCGCCCAGGCTCGAGATCGTGAAGCAGCCGCCCTGCATCTGTTCCGCCGTCAGCTTGCCGGAGCGGGCCTTGTCGCTCAGGCTCGCGAGCTCGCGGGCCAGCTCGTAGACGTCCTTGCGGTCGGCGTCGCGCACGACCGGCACGACCAGGCCGTTGGGCGTGTCTGCAGCGAAGCCGAGGTGCAGGTATTTCTTCAGCACCAGCTCTCCGGACTTCGCGTCCAGCGACGAGCAGAAATGCGGGAACGCCTGCAGCGCCTGGACGCAGGCACGCATCACGAACGCGAGCGGGGTCAACTTGATGCCGCGCCCCTCGGCCTCGTCCTTCAGGCGCCGCCGGGCATCCTCCATCTCGGTGATGTCGGACTCGTCGAACTGCGTCACGTGGGGGACGTTGACCCAGCTGGCATGCAGGCGCGGTCCGGCGATCTTCTGGATTCGGCTGAGCGGCCGTCGCTCGATCGGTCCGAAAGCGGCGAAATCCACTTCCGGTACGCTGGGCATCGACCCGCCACCTGCGGCCGCCGGTGCCGCGCTCAAGCGGCGCTTGACGTGGGCCTTGACGTCGTCGGCGAGGATTCGTCCCTTGGGACCCGTCCCCTCGACCCGGCTCAGGTCCACGCCCAGCTCGCGGGCGAACTTACGGATCGACGGACTCGCGTGCGAGCGGGAGAACCCGGGCTCGTCGACGACAGTCTCCGGTCCCGGGCGGGCAGCCGGTCGGTCTGCCGTCGCATCACGCTCTGCCGCCTTTTCGCGAGCCTCCGTCCGATCGGCAGAAGCGACCGGCTCCGCACTCCCGGCTCCGTGCCCTGCGTCGGCCCCGGATGGATCCGTCGATGGCCGCCCCGCCCCCGGGTCGTCCATGCCGGACGCCTTCGCCCCGACTTCGCTGTCGACGGCCGCGGAACCGCCGGGCGCTTCGCCGGCCGGCTCCACCAGGACGACGAGGTCGCCCTTCGATACCCGGTCACCGCGCCCGACCTTGATCTCCCGTACCACGCCGGCCACCGTGGAAGGCACGTCCATCGTCGCCTTCTCGGTTTCGAGCGTGATCAGCGATCCCTCGACGTCGACCGTGTCGCCCGGCTGAACGAGCACGTCGATGATCTCGACGTCCTCGAAGTCGCCGAGATCCGGGACCCGTACTTCGACCAGTTGCGCCACGGCCCTGCTCCGTCCTACACCGACCAGGGATTCGGACGCGCGGCGTCGATGCCGAGCTGCGTGATCGCGCCCTTCACCGTGGCGCGGTCCAGCTTGCCGTCGTCGGCCAGCGACTTGAGCGCCGCGAGCGCGATGTAGCGCCGATCCACCTCGAAGAACTCGCGCAGCGCCGCCCTGGAATCGCTGCGTCCATAGCCATCGGTGCCGAGCACGCTGTAGCGCCCCGGCACCCACTGCCGGATCTGTTCCGCGACGGTGCGCATGTAGTCCGAGGCCGCGATGAACGGACCCTGCTGGTCAGCGAGACACCCGGCGACATAGGGCCGGCGCGGCTCGGCGCCGGGGTTCAGCAGGTTCCAGCGCTCCACGTCCAGCGCCTCGCGACGCAGCTCGGACCAGCTCGTGACGCTGAACACGTCAGCCGGCACGCCGAAGTCCGCCTCCAGCAGCTCGGCGGCGGCGAGCGCCTCGCGCAGTATCGTGCCCGAGGCGAGCAGGTTCACCCGCACCTTGCCACGGCCGCCGCTCTTGAGCCGGTACATCCCCTTCAGGATCCCGTCGCTCACGCCATCGGGCAGCGCCGGCTGCGCGTAGTTCTCGTTCATGACGGTGACGTAGTAGAAGACGTCCTGCTGCTCCTGATACATGCGTCGCAGCCCGTCATGCACGATCACGGCCACTTCGTAGGCATACGCGGGGTCGTAGGCCACGCAGTTCGGGATCGTCGTGGCCACCAGCTGGCTGTGGCCGTCCTGGTGCTGCAGGCCCTCGCCGGCCAGCGTCGTGCGCCCGGCCGTGCCACCGATCAGGAAGCCACGCGACTGCATGTCGCCGGCGGCCCAGCAGAAGTCCCCGACCCGCTGGAAGCCGAACATCGAATAGAAGATGTAGAACGGGATCATGCTCACGCCGTGGTTGGCGTACGAGGTCCCGGCAGCCATCCAGCTGCAGACCGCCCCGCCTTCGTTGATGCCTTCCTCCAGGATCTGGCCCTTCTTGTCCTCACGGTAGTAGAGCAACTGGTCCGCGTCCTGCGGCGTGTAGAGCTGCCCCATCGAGGAGTAGATGCCGATCTGGCGGAACATTCCCTCCATGCCGAAGGTCCGCGCCTCGTCCGGCACGATCGGCACGACGTGCGGGCCGATCTGCTTGTCCTTGACCAGGATCGTGAGCAGGCGCACCAGCGCCATCGTCGTGGAGATCTCGCGATCCCCGCTCGACTCGAGCAGCGGCTTGAAGACTTCGAGGTCCGGGACCGCGAGCCTCGGCGCGCTGGTGCGGCGCTGCGGCAGGTATCCGCCGAGCGCCGCGCGGCGCTCGTGCAGGTAGTCGAGCTCCTCGCTGCCCTCGGCCGGGCGGTAGTACGGCACCCGCGCGATCTCGGCATCGGACACCGGTATGTTGAACCGGTCACGGAACTCGCGCAGCGCCGCCTCGTCGAGCTTCTTCTGCTGGTGCGTGATGTTCTGTCCCTCGCCGGCACTGCCCATGCCGTAGCCCTTGACGGTCTTGGCGAGGATCACCGTGGGCTGCTCGGTGTGGTTCACGGCGGCAAGGTAGGCGTTGTAGACCTTGCGGGCGTCGTGTCCGCCGCGGTTGAGCCGCCAGATTTCCTCGTCGGTCATGTTGGCGACCATCTCGCGGAGCTCGGGATACTTGCCGAAGAAATGCTCGCGCGTATAGGCGCCGCCCTTGGCCTTGTAGTTCTGGTACTCGCCGTCGACGCATTCCATCATCAGCCGCCGCAGCAGGCCGCGAGTGTCCTGCGCGAACAGCGGATCCCAGCGCGAGCCCCACAGCACCTTGATCACGTTCCAGCCGGCGCCGAGGAACGCGGCCTCGAGTTCCTGGATGATCTTGCCGTTGCCGCGCACCGGGCCGTCGAGCCGCTGCAGGTTGCAGTTGATGACGAAGATCAGGTTGTCGAGCTTCTCCCGCACGGGCATCGTGATCGCGCCGAGCGACTCGGGCTCGTCGGTCTCGCCGTCGCCGAGGAAGCACCAGACCTTGCGGTCGCTGGGCTCGACGATGCCGCGGTGCTCGAGGTAGCGCTGAAACCGCGCCTGGTAGATGGCCATCATCGGCCCGAGCCCCATCGAAACCGTCGGAAACTGCCAGAACCCGGGCATCAGCCACGGATGGGGATACGACGGCAGGCCCTTGCCCTGTCCGGCGATCTCCTGCCGGAAGTACTGCAGCCGGTCTTCGCCGAGGCGTCCCTCCAGGTATGCGCGCGCGTAGATCCCGGGCGCCGAATGGCCCTGGACATAGACCATGTCGCCCGGGTGCGAATCGCTCGGCGCGCGCCAGAAATGGTTGAAGCCGACTTCGTAGAGCGTCGCAGCCGAGGCGTAGGTCGCGATGTGGCCGCCGTATTCGGAGCTCTGCCGGTTCGCCTGCACGACCATCGCCATCGCATTCCACCGCAGGTAGGCCTCGATCCGGCGCTCGAGCGCGCGGTCGCCCGGATACGGCGCCTCCTGGCCTGCGGAAATCGTGTTGACGTAGGCGGTGTTTGGCTTGAAGGGCAGGTAGGCCCCCGAGCGCCGCGTGTAGTCGATGACGCGATCGAGCAGGTACTGCGCCCGCTCGGCGCCGTGCACGCGCAGCACAGAGTCGATCGACTCGAGCCATTCGCGGGTCTCGGCCGGATCAGAGTCCTCGATCTTCGAAGCTTCGAACATGGATCAGGGTCCGCCGTGATGATTTGAGGGGCCTGCCCTGCTAGCATGCCGCCGCGGCCTCATGCTGCATCGCGGCGAAGCGGGGGCGCGGATTCACGCAATGATCAGGTCAGCTTCCAGCAGGGTCAAGACGACGTCGATGGACATTTTGCCACCCCTCCCGGCGGTCACGGTTCGCAGCGGCCGCTACTCGACATCCGAGGCGTCGGTGGCACGGAGGGACGCGGTCGTCTTCGTGCTCGATGCCGCGCAGGCCGGGCCGGCGCTCGCGCAACTGCCGCATGCCGGACTGTGGCGACGGCTCCACCGTGCCTCGCAGGACGGCGGCGAAGCGCCGCTGCTCGCCTGCCGGCTGCCGAACGCCCGCAACACGCTCGCCGTCGTCGGATTCGTACAGCGGGACGCCGGCGGATTCGAACGACTGCAGTTCGCAGGCAAGCTGGTCAAGCAGGCGCTCGGCCCGGGCGTGAAGTCGCTCCGCAGCTACGTGGTCGGATTCGACGGCGAGCAGGCCGAGGCCCTCCAGGAGGCGGTGGCGAGCGCGGTGCTCGCGGCCGTGGCGCCCATGCCGCAGCGCAAGTCGAAGCCGGATCCGGTGCACCCGCTGGCCGTGCTGGAACTCGCCGGCGAGGCGGCCGGACTCGACGCGTGCCTGGCCGCCGCCGAGGGCAATCACCTCGCACGCTGGCTCGCGGCGCTGCCGCCGAACGAGCTGGACTGCGTCGCGTATCGTCGCATGCTGCAGCAACTCGCCCGGCGCGAGGGCTGGAAATTCGAGTTCCTGGACGAGCCGGCGCTCGAGCGGGCCGGGGCCGGCGCATTCCTGGCCGTATCCCGCGCGAACGAGCACCGCGAGGCAGGCATCGTCCGGCTCGGCTATCGCCCGGCCGGACGCCGTGCGGGCCACGGCGTCGCGATCGTCGGCAAGGGAATCTGCTTCGACACCGGCGGCATCAACCTGAAGCCGCACAAGAGCATGTACAAGATGCACGGGGACATGCAGGGCAGCGCGGTCGCGGTGGGCACGCTGCTCGCGCTGTCCCGGATCGGCGTCGGGTTCCCGGTGGACTGCTGGCTCGCGCTGACCGAGAACGAGATCGGCCCGCGCGCCTACCGGCCGCAGGAAGTCGTCCGCGCCTCGAACGGCGTGACGATCCAGGTCGTGCACAGCGACGCCGAGGGCCGGATGGTGCTCGCCGACACGCTGGCGCTCGCGTCGCGCCAGGAGCCGCGGCTGATCCTGGACTTCGCGACGCTGACCGGGGCCTGCGTCAACGCGCTGACCGAGCGCTACAGCGGAGTGTTCACGAACCGGCCCGCGCTTCACGCAAGACTGCAGGACGCGGGACGCACGAGCGGCGAACGGGTCTGGTGCTTCCCGATGGACGAGGACTTCGACACCGACCTCGAGAGCCCGGTTGCCGACCTGCTCCAGTGCAGCGAGGACAACAAGGGCGACCACATCCTCGCCGCGCGCTTCCTGAATCGCTTCGTCCCCGCCGCGATTCCCTGGGTGCACGTGGACCTCGCGGCCAGCGAGCGCAAGGGCGGACTCGCGCACGTACCGACGGAGTTCACGGGATTCGGCGTGCGCTATGCGGCGCAGCTGCTCGCGGACGGGCGATTCCTCGACGAGCTCGAGGCGCCGCGGTGAGCAGCCTGACGCTCCGGCGGCCCGACGACTTCCACCTGCACCTGCGCGACGGTGCGCAGCTCGAGGCGGTGCTGCCGTTCACGGCGGCGCGTTTCGCGCGCGCGCTGGTGATGCCGAACCTGAAGCCGGCCATGGTGGATACCGCCGGACTCACCGCGTATCGGGCGCGAATCCTCGCGGCACTGCCGCCGGGGGCCGCGTTCGAGCCGCTGATGACGCTGTACCTCACAGACCGGACGACGCCGCAGGAGATCGCACGGGCGCGCTCGAGCGGCTTCGTGCTCGGCGCCAAGCTCTACCCGGCCGGGGCGACGACCCACTCCGACGCCGGGGTGACGTCGATCGACAACGTCTGGCCCGCGCTCGAGGCGATGGCCGAGCAGCAGCTCGTGCTGCAGGTCCATGGCGAGGCGACCGAGCCGGACGTGGACGTATTCGACCGCGAGCAGGTCTTCATCGATCGCGTGCTGTCGCGGGTCGTCGAGAAAGTCCCCGGCCTGAAGGTCGTGTTCGAGCATGTCACGACGGCGGCTGCGGTGGAGTTCGTCCGCTGCTCGCGCGCCGGCGTCGCGGCCACGATGACGCCGCAGCACCTGCTGATGAATCGCAACGCGCTGTTCGAAGGCGGCCTCCGGCCGCATCACTACTGCCTGCCGGTCCTCAAGCGTGAGCGCGACCGCGAGGCACTGCTGGCGGCCGCCACCTCGGACGACCCGCGGTTCTTCCTCGGCACGGACAGCGCGCCGCACGCCCGGCACACCAAGGAAGCGCCGTGCGGATGCGCGGGCATCTTCTCCGCCCACGCCGCGCTCGAGTTCTACGCGGAGGCGTTCGAGGAAGCGGGCCGGCTCGAGCGGCTCGAGTCGTTCGCGTCGGAGCGCGGCGCGGACTTCTACGGCCTGCCACGCAACCAGGGGACGATCACGCTGCGACGCGAGCCCTGGACGGTGCCCGCGTCCTATCCTTTCGGCGGCCAGGACGCGCTGGTTCCGCTGCGCGCCGGCGGCAGCGTCGCGTGGCGACTCGCCAGCCAATGAGCACCCCGGACGAGCGAGCCACGATCGCGACGCGTTTCCGCGGCTTCCTGCCGGTCGTCGTCGACGTCGAGACGGGCGGCTTCAACCCCGCGACCGACGCGCTGCTGGAACTCGCCGCGGTGATGATCGAGTTGTCGCCCTCGGGCGACCTCGGTCTCGGCAGCACGCTGCGCTACCACGTCAAGCCCTTTGCAGGCTCCCGGATCGACCCGGCCTCGCTCGCCGTGAACGGCATCGATCCGCACCACCCGCTCAGGCCCGCGCTCCCGGAGCAGGAGGCGCTGTCGGAGCTGTTCCGGGAAGTGCGCCGCGCCGTGCGCGACGCCGGCTGCACCCGCGCGGTGCTGGTCGGCCACAATGCGTCGTTCGACCTCGCGTTCCTGAACGCCGCGGTCGAGCGCTGCGGCATCAAGCGCAACCCATTCCATCCGTTCTCGAGCTTCGATACCGCGACGCTCGGCGGCGTCGCCTACGGACAGACGGTCCTCTCGCGCGCGGTGGTCGCGGCGGGTCTCGAATGGGATCCGAACTCCGCGCATTCGGCGATCTACGACGCGGAACGCACCGCGGCGCTGTTCTGCATCGTCTGCAACCGGTTCAGGACGCAGTACGAGCAGTCGCTCGGCCTCGCGGCCACGCCGCCCTGAGCTTCCCGCGCGGCCGGACCCCGGCCGCCCCTTGCGGCAGCGTTCAGCCGGTAGCGCCGGCTTCCTTCAGCATCGTCTGCAGCTCGCCCTTGCGGAACATCTCGTTGATGATGTCCGAGCCGCCGACCAGCTCGCCGCCCACGTAGAGCTGCGGGTAGGTCGGCCAGTTCGAGTACTGCTTCAGGCCCTCGCGCAGCTCAGGGTCCTCGAAGATGTTCACGTAGGCGAAATTCGCCCCGCAGGCCTCCAGCGCCCGCACCGCGGCCGCGGAGAACCCGCACTGCGGAAAATCGGGCGTGCCCTTCATGTAGAGCAACACCGGATTCGCCTTGAGCTGTTCCTGGATTCGCTGGTTGATGTCCACTGTATCGTCCTCGTGTTCCTACTGCGCCGCCCCGGCCTGAATCGCGTCCCGGCGGCTGCGTTCCAACCGGTCGACGACCGACCACTGCTCCGCCACGCTCATCGTCGCCCAGCGCGATATCTCATCGAGCGTGCGTCCGCAGCCAGTGCACCGCCCTACCACGTCGAGCGTACAGACCCTGATGCACGGCGAGGCAGGCGGGAGATCCGTCATCTTGCGGGGACCGGGATTGATTCGAGGCATAGAATTATGGGCAGGGCCGTCGTCTTGTTCAAATTCGGTCGGACCACCCGGACGGAGTGGCTGGAGAGTTCGTAAATTGGAAGCACCTGGATTCACACCTCCTGACGACCTCGCAGCGGTCGTCGCAGCGGCGATCGCCGAGGACCTCGGGACAGGAGACCTGACGGCGGCACTGGTCCCCGCGGACCGCACGGGAGACGCCACGGTCGTCACCCGGGAGCGCGCCGTGGTCTGCGGCAGACCCTGGTTCGACGAGGTCTTCCGCCAGCTCGACCCGTCGGTCGTGGTCGAGTGGAGCGTGCGCGAAGGCGACACCGCGCTCCCGGACCAGCGGCTCTGCCGGCTGCGCGGCCCGGCCCGCGCGCTGCTGACCGGCGAGCGCAGCGCGCTCAACTTCCTGCAGACGCTGTCGGGCACGGCCACCGTCGCGAGGCAGTACGTCGCAGCCCTCGACGGCCTCGGCTGCAAGGTCCTCGATACCCGCAAGACGATCCCCGGCTTGCGCAAGGCGCAGAAGTACGCGGTCCGCTGCGCGGGCGGCAGCAACCACCGGATGGGCCTGTTCGACGCCATCCTGATCAAGGAGAACCACATCGCCGCGGCCGGATCGATCCGGCTCGCCGTGGCGGCGGCTCGAGCCGCCGGCGCCGAGGTCCCGGTGGAGGTGGAGGTCGAGACGCTCGAGGAACTGCAGCAGGCGCTCGACGCCAGTGCGGACATGGCGCTGCTCGACGAGTTCAGCCTCGAGGAACTGCGGACCGCAGTGGCCCTGAACCGCTCCCACGTCAACGGCCCCATGGTGCTCGAGGCCTCGGGCAACGTGACGCTGGAGACGCTGCGGACGATCGGCGAGACCGGCGTGGACTTCGTCTCGGTCGGGTCGCTGACCAAGCACGTCCGGGCCATCGACCTGTCGATGCGCTTCGAATTCGGCGGCTAACCGACCGCTGCGGCCGGTGCGACGCTAGCCGTTCACCGCGATCCTGGCGATCCGCTGCGGCGAGGCGATGCCGTAGCCCTGCGCATAGTCGACGCCGAGACTGCGCAGCATGTTGATGATCTCGACGTTCTCGGCGAACTCGGCGATGGTCTGCTTGCCGGTCAGGTGCCCGATCTCGTTGATCGAGCGGACCATCTCGCGGTCGATCGGGTCGTGCAGCAGGCCCTTGACGAAGCTGCCGTCGATCTTCAGGAAATCCACCGGGAAGTGCTTCAGGTAGCCGAACGACGACAACCCGGTGCCGAAATCGTCCAGTGCGAAGCGGCAGCCCAGCTCCTTCAGGGCCTGGATGAAGCGATTGGCCTGCGCGAAGCTCGCGATCGCCGCCGTCTCGGTGATCTCGAAGCAGATCTTCGAGGCATCGATGCCGCTCTTGTGGAACTGGTTGATCACGAAGGGCAGGAACTTGTCGTCGCCCAGGCTCTGGCCGGACAGGTTGATCGAGCACAGCGCCAGGCGCTCGAGTTCCTCCGCCTCGGAGACGAGCCAGCCGAGCGCGTGCTCGATCACCCAGCGGTCGATCGCGGGCGTTAGGCCGTAGCGCTCGGCCGCGTTGATGAAGTTGTCCGGGGAGACGATCTTGCCTGCCTCGTCCTTCATCCGCAGCAGCAGCTCGTAGTGCGCGCCGCTCTCGTTGCGCTGCAGCGGCTGGATCGTCATGCGGAACAGCTCGAAGCGGTTCTCCTCGAGGGCATTGTTGATGCGCGCGGCCCACTGCATCTCGCGGCGGCGGCGCATCAGGTCGATGTCGTTCTCCTGGAAGCTGTAGACGCGGTTGCGGCCGCCCTCCTTCGCCGCGGCGCAGGCACTGTCGGCGGCCGACAGCAGGCTCGCGACGTCCTCGCTGTCCCCGGTGATCGGCACTACGCCGACGCTGCAGCCGAGCCTGAACGTGCGCTCCTCCCAGACGAACTTGTAGTTGCGGATCGTCTCGCGCAGCTGCTCGGCCATGCGCATCGCCTCGTCCAGCGAGCAGCTCTCGAGCAGCAGCGCGAACTCGTCGCCGCCTAGCCTCGCGAGCGTGTCCCGCCAGCGGATCTTCGTCTTCAGCAGCGTGCCGACCTGCCCGAGCAGTGCGTCGCCCGCGCTGTGGCCGCAGGTGTCGTTGATGATCTTGAACTGGTCCACGTCGACGTGGGCCAGCGCGTAGGAGGTCTCGCGCGCCTTCGCGCTCCGAAGCGCCCGCTCGAGCCTCGCCTCGAACTCGCGGCGGTTGACCAGGCCGGTGAGGATGTCGTGGCTGGCATGATACGAGAGCTTGCGGTTCAGCTCGCGGCTCTCGCTGACGTCGTGGAACACCAGCACGCCACCGGAGCATGCGCCGGACCCGTCACGTATCGGCGAGGCCGTGCTCTCGATGTAGATCTCGTTGCCGTCGCGCTTGATCAGCAGCGTCGGCCGCACCGACTTGATGGCCC
>CAZKLS010000037.1:0-22677 GCA_964553405.1 uncultured Steroidobacteraceae bacterium | reverse complement strand
CGGCTCGCCGGTGGCCAACGACTACTTCGACAGGGCGCCGTTCACGTTCGAGGGCCAGCTCACGCGGCTGCATTTCGTAAACCTGCAAGCGGACCGACCTGCGTTCACTCGCTCGCCGGACGACGATTGACGGACTAATCTTCGACAAATCATGCCGAGATGGAGCTTCTCGTGCGACCTTCCTACCACTGCGTCGCCACGTACAAGGTGAACAATGCGGGCCTGTTCATGCCTGTGACCCATGACAGGCTCGCGGATCGCTGCAGCGGAAACGAAGCCTCGGTTCAACTCTCGGAAAGGTGACCTAAACATGAGCAAGCAGCACCGACCGGCGAGTCCGGCAGCCACGGTCCTGGCACCCGGCATTCTCACGATTCTCGCCGCTATTGCCACCATTGCACCCACTTCGGCGAGCCATGCCCAGTCCGCGGCGGAATGCGCGGCCCGCGCCGATCGCGCGGCGCGCGATTCGTCGAGTGCTCTGACCGGTGCCGTGCGCGGCAGCATCGGCGGCGCCGCGTTCGGCGCGATCGTCAGCGACAAGAGCCGCAAGGGTGCGCAGCGCGGCGCCGCCCTGGGCGCCGTCGTTGGCGGCGCCACGGCTGCGCACAGCCAGGAGCAGGTCTACAAGAGCGTCTACGACGCCTGCATGGCCGGCCACTGATCCAACATCCAAACTGCGCGAGGAGGACCCCATGTACAAGATCAAGGCCGCCACAGCGACTGCCGTTGCGGTGACTGCGCTCGCCCTGGCCGGACCGAGTGCCTATGCTGCCGAGCCGTCGAGCTCGACGTTCAACGACCTGCGGAGTTCGGCCTGCAAGGACGTGATGAGGCTCTCAGGCGTCGACCGGGATATCGCCCTGGCGTTCGTGCACGGCTACGTGCTCGGAAAAAAAGGCACGACCCGGTATGAGGTGGATAAACTGGCGACAGTCACTGATCAGTTCCTGGACTATTGCCTGGACCATCCGAGCGAGAATGCGCTGCAGTCCTTCGAGAAGATCGCCAAGTAGACGAGCCGAAGCCCGCAGACAGATTGATGGGCCGAGGAGGAGAAGGGCTGCCTCATTGTGGTGGCCGCTGGTGCTGTCCCTCGCCATGGCGGGATGCGCCACCGCGCCGCAGCAGACGGAGTCGACGGACTACCTGTCACGAGCTGAGACGCAGGTCGATGACGGCGTGCGTGTCACTGCGGTCGTACTGAGCCCGCTGGAGTCGGAGCAGGCCTTTTCCCTGCCCTTGGCCAGGAAGGGAGTTCAGCCCGTGTGGCTGGAAGTGGAGAACGAGGGCCGCGAGGAACTCTTCCTCATGCTGCTCAGCCTCGATCCGAACTATTTCGCCCCCTCGGAGGTCGCCTGGCGGTTCAAGTCCATGGGATCCGAAGGCCTGGAGGCGAAACTCCAGCGTCTCCTCGACAGCCACGTACCGGTCGTCGTCCCGCCGCACAGCACCGTGTCGGGCTTCGTCTACACCAATCTCGATCCTGGCGCCAAGGCCTTCGCCGTCGACTTGTTCGGTGACGGACTCCTGCATTCGTTCGAGTTTGCCCAGATCGTCCCGGGCTTCGAGGCGGACTTCATGCGCGTGGACTTCCGGCGAGTCTATTCGCCGGACGAGTTCCAGGAGCTCAGCCTCGAGGAACTGCGCGCGTACCTGGAAGAACTGCCATGCTGCGTAACGGGCGGTGATCGCAAGACGCCCGGCGACCCCCTCAATCTGGTGATCGTGGGAGACGGCCGTGACATGCTTGCGGCCCTGGTGCGTCGAGGCTGGGACCTCACCGAGACGCTGCGCGGCGACACGACCTGGCGCACAGTACTCTCATCGATTTTCGGGTCCTCGTACCGGACCTCGCCGATCTCGGCGCTCTATCTGTTCGACCGCCCGCAGGACATCGCGCTGCAGAAGATTCGCAGCAACGTCGACGAACGTAACCATCTGCGCCTGTGGTTGACGCCGGTGACAGTGGGCGGACAAAACGTCTGGGCCGGCCAGATCAGTCGCGACATCGGCGTCAAGCTCTCGAGCAAGACCTTCGTCACGCACAAGATCGATCCGGTGGTGGACGAGGCGCGGCTCTATATCACGCTGGACCTGGCGGGGTCGCAGACCATTGAGGCGGTGGGCTACGTCGGAGGTGTCGGCCAATCCAGCCGTGAGGCACCCAGGCACAACTACACCGACGACCCCTACTACACCGACGGTTTGCGCGTCGTGCTCTTTCTTGGCGACGGACGCTATCCTCTGGAGAGCCTCGACCACCTGCCCTGGGACAAGCCGCCGGCCGACTGATGGAAGCAGGCGGTTGCGCCGCGCCCCGGGCGCGCCGAACAATACGTCCCGCCGGCGGCCTGTCCGGCTCAGGCGCGACAGCTCGCGTCCGCAGCACGACGGCAGCGGCCGCGATACTCCTGCGGCGACTTGCCGGCAATGCGCCGGAATGCCCGGGTGAAATTGGCTGGATCTTTGTAGCCGACGGCCGCAGCAATTTGCCGCACCGGCAACTCGGTCTGGGACAGCAATTCGACGGCTACTCTGCAGCGCACCCGGGCGACCAGGGTGGAATAGGTCAGGCCGATCTCTCCAAGGCGCCGCTGCATGGTGCGCGTGCTGAGTTCCGCCGCCTCTGCAACGGCCTCGATCCGCAGCGCCTCAGCCTTCAGCAGGTCAAGCGTGATTTTCTCGAGACTGGACAGGAAGTCCTGCGGTATCGCCGTCTGGAACCCGGCCGGCCTGGTCACTTCAGACATCACGCGAACTTCGGGTGGCAGCGTTTTCATCAACGACGCTTCGGAGATGGTGAAGGAGGAATGCGGCTGTCCGAGTCGGATCTCCGCATCGCCGAACACCGAGCCGTCGCCGACCAGGCTGCGATCGGTCGCCGCCAGGTGGACGTCCAGAGGGCTCCAGTCCCCGCCGATGAACCTGCGCAGCATCTGGATGGTTACAGCGAGCGTGTACAGGTCTGCATGATGTCGGCCCGCACATAGCCGACCCGGGACAACCTGGTGAAAGCGAACCCGGCCCGGTTCCAATGTGAGCCAGAACCGTTCGCCAGGCTGCACTTCCCCGATCAACTGTATGCCCCTCTGCAGATAGTCTCGAACGGTAACGGCCCGACGCAGCGCAGAGCCCAGTATGGGAAGGTCGAAGACCGTGGTACGTTCCCCGAGGACCACACCGAGATCAGGGATACCTTCGGAACTCGCGGCGACTTCGATCAGGCGATGGACCAGGTGGAGCGGCAGCAGTGCTTCGGCCTCCTCGATCAGTGCGACCGGGATGTGGGACCGGCGCAGGAGCCTCTCGAGCGGGGCTCCGATTTCCCGCAGAAAGCCCGTCAGCGGCGCCACCTGGCCAACTGCGACAAAAGATATCAGCGGCGGCGGGCCCCTGCCAGACGCCCGGATTCCCGCGTGCCACGTCGCTTTCGAAGCCATGCTCCGTACCACGTGCTGTGTCGCCGATGGCTCCCGATCACCTGCACAGGAATCATACTCCGGCGAAGCGGCCGTAACCGCGCACCGCCGCGACGAACCGATAGGTACTGTCCGTAGTGCAGGCGCGGGGCGCAACGAGTGTTGAAGCAGCAACGCCGACCGGCCCCAAGGCATGCTGCCCCCGTTGTTTCTCGCAGGTGCCTGGGATCGACCGCGGGCAGAGCGCTTCGCGGAAGGTGGTGGCAACGCCGCGGTTGCGCTGATGCTGCGCACAGTCGGCGAGTAAGATAAAGAACAGGTCCGCCGCGAACCGAATCATCTGCTTGATGAGCCAGCCCCACCCGATTCGTCGCTCGACTGACGCTATCGCGCAGCCGTCAAGGTCGGCTCCGGGGGATTGCGACCATCACTCAGGCAGCGCGAGGACCACCCGTAAGGCGTCGCCGGGACCGAGGAGTCCCGCCGTCGCCGGCGCAGCGATGGTGCTGTTCGCGCTTCTGTCCGGCTGCGGTACGACGACCTATCCCTACCGCATGGAGATGATGCCACCGCCCGCGATCTATTCGACCGGCACGGTGCCGGTCCCCGATTCCGGACATATCGAACTCGCCGACCGGCGGATACGCGTCCCGTATGCAACCTGGCGCCGTCCGGCCATCGAGGACGACGCAGAGCCGTTTTACGGCAACGAGCGCGGCAACGTGCTGCGCCTCGGGCTGGCAGAACTCAGGGCAGAGTTGGGTCAGCGCAGCCTCGATGCGGACGCCGGTCGCAGTGCGCCGGCGCCGCCCGTCCAGCTCGAGTTCGTCGATTCGATTGAAATCGCTGTGCTGCCGGAGACGCGTCCACCGTTCGCGCCGACGGACTTCGATGCAGCCAGCGGAAGAGATGGTCCTCGGGAGTTCGCCGAAGCGCTCGATCGAATCCTGCTCGATGGCCCAGGCCGCGACATCTACATCTACGTGCATGGCTACAAGGTCGTGTTCGAAAATGCCGTCGCGGTTTCCACGGAACTCTGGCACTACCTCGATTACGAGGGAGCCTTCGTCGCTTTCGCCTGGCCCGCAACGCCGAGGCGACTGGCCTACCTCGGGGATCTGGAAACGGCCGAGGCCTCGGCGACGATGCTTAGCCGCTTCATTACCTACCTTGCGGAGCAGACGACGGCTCGTCGCATACACGTCATCGGATACAGCGCCGGCAGCCGGGTCGTGACCTCGGCCCTGTCGCGGCTGGCATTGTCGGCGGCCGGCGAAACATCGGATCACCAATCCGCGGTTTTCCGGATCGGCCAGGTCGTGCTGGTCGGCAGCGACATGGACCGCCAGCTGCTGGGCCTCGAACTGGCCGACGGCATCCTCGACATCGTGGACGGATTCACGGTCTACGTCTCCTCGAAAGACAGGGCGCTGGCCGTGCCGCGCAGGCTATACGGCCGCGAGCGAGCAGGCGAGACGTTCACCGCGGACAGGATGCCCTCCCCGGCACTGCAATGGCTGAGGGCGAACCGGAAGCTGTCGTTCATCGACGTGACCGACGCAGCGGGATCAACGACCGAAAACGGGCACCGCTACTTCCGCAAGAGCTCCTGGGTCAGCAGCGACATGCTGATGTTGCTGCGCTTCGGGCTCGGTCCCGGCGAGCGCGGTCTGCTGCGCGACGGGGAATCCACCGTCTGGACTTTCCCGCCCGACTACATCGCGCGCCTCGCCGCGTCGGTCGCGACCAGCGGCGGAGTCCCGCCGTCTGTCCGCCCTCAGCCGGCGGCGAAGCAGTAGAAGTTCAGCTTGTTGCCGTCGAGGTCGCGGAAATATCCGGCATGAAACCCGGGTATCTGCCTCGGGCCCGCCGCGCCCTCGTCGGTGGCTCCGAGCTCGAGCGCCCTGCGGTGCATCGCCGCGACCTTCTCCGGGCTGTCCACGACCAGCGCCACCATGTCGCCGTTGCCGACCGTGGCGGGCTTGCCGTCGTAGGGAATGAACACGCCCAGCGCCGGCTTGTCCGGCGCGACCGTCCACATCACGAAGCGCTCGGTTTCCATCATGCGCTTCGCGCCGAGTTCCGCCAGCAGCGCGTCGTAGAAGCGCGCGGCGCGCGGCAGGTCGTTGGTGCCAATCGTGACGTATCCGATCATGAATCGCTCCTCAGTCCGTTTGCAGATGTTCGAGGCAGGCGCCAGCGCCGGCAGCTGAGACGTTCAGCGCCTGACCGGCACGACCCTGATTTCCACGTCCGTCGTCGGCGCTCCGCGGGTGATGACCGGATGGACCGTGTCGCTGATCATCAGCAGCTGGTCGCCGAGCTCGATGCGCGCCGACACCGCATAGCTCATCCGCTCGTCAATCGCCGCCGGGTCGTAGCTGATCTCGAACGGGACGGGAACCTGGCGGCCGTCTAGCGCGATACGCTGCTCGCCGAGCAGGATCGCCCGCGCGTCCGCGCGCGAGATGTCCTGCAGCCTGATCGTCACGACGGCCTCCGGCGGAAGCGCCCTGCGCTCGAGATGGATGACGACTCCGCTGACGGTCGCCATGTCACTTGCCGCGCCCTGCGGGGCGCCGGCACAGGCCGCCAGCATGCTTGCGCCGGCGGCAATCAGGACGATTCGAGGCAACATACATCCGACTCCACATGCAGCTTCACCAGATCAGGTGGTACGCTTGTTCATCAACTATGCCACGGATTGCGGCGAGAAGCCGGGCTCGTCACGATCCACCGGGCCTCGTGCATGGATGACCCGCTGCAAACCGCAACGCTGCTGAACCGACACTGCTTCTGCGTCGGCACGGACGTCACTGCGCTGCAGGACTGGCTGCAGCAGGACCTTGCCGCGCTCGGCCTGCGGGAGCCGATCGTCCGGAGCCATCCGCACCTGTTTTCGTCACTGCCGGTCTTCGTGAGCCGCCAGCAGCTCGAGCAGATGGCGCAGATCATCTCTGCCGTCGAGAGCGTATCGCGGCTGCCTGGGTATCGCGCCGCCGCGCTGGCCGACGCACCGCTGCTGGCAGGTATCGACTGTGCAGCGGCCGGCGGGATTCTCGCTTACGACTTCCACCTGAGCGACGCCGGTGCCAGCCTGATCGAGGTCAACACGAATGCCGGCGGATTCCTGCTCGCCGGCGAGATGCTGCGTGCGCAGCGCGCCTGCTGCGAATCGGTGCGGCAACTGACCGGCGAGCCGGATGGGACCGAGCTCGCGCACGAATTCACGCTCGAAGTCTTCGGCAACGAGTGGCGAGCGGCGCGTGGCGACGCCCCGCTCAGGCGCATCGCCATCGTGGACGAGGCGCCAGAGCAGCAGTACCTGTATCCGGAATTCCTGATGTACCGGCGGTTATTCGAGTCGGCCGGACTCGTCGCGGTCATTGCGGACGTCGGCCGGCTCGAGCTCGAATGCGGACGGGCGATGCTCGACGGGTTGCCGATCGACCTGATCTACAACCGCAGCACGGATTTCTACCTGCAGGGCGCCGCGAGCTCGGCGTTGCGGCGCATCTACGAGTCCGGGGCTGCCGTCGTCACGCCGCATCCGCGTGCCTACGCGATCCACGCCGACAAGCGCAACCTGGTGCGCCTGACCGACCCGGAGACGCTGCGCGCGGTCGGGGCAGCGGATGATGTCCGGCGCTGCCTGATCGAAGGCATCCCCCGCACCCGACTCGTCGCCGCCGAGGATGCCGATGAACTCTGGCAGCATCGACGGCAGTGGTTCTTCAAGCCGCGCAGCGGCTACGGGAGTCGCGGCGCGTATCGCGGCGACAAGCTGACACGCAGGGTTTTCGACCGGATCATCCGGAGCGACTACGTCGCGCAACGGATCGCGCCGCCCACCTTGCGCTCGGCGGTGCCGGGGGCCGCAGGTGACTCACTCAAGGTCGACCTGAGGAACTACGCGTACCAGGGGCGGGTGCTGCTGAGGGCCGCGCGCCTGTACCAGGGCCAGACCACGAACTTCCGGACGCCGGGCGGTGGCTTTGCACCGGTCTTCGCGGAACCCGCGGGCGACCCCTGCCTGCCGCGCCCCGCCGAATCTCCGGCTCTTGATGCCTGAACGCGGCCTCAGTGCCTGCGCTTCAGCGCTGCGACGAAACCCTCGAGCGTCGCCGAGACGCTGCCACGCGGAATCATCACCTCGATCAGCTGGAACCGGCCCCGGCTCGCGACGGCAGCCTCGAGCGCCTCGGCGAACTCCCGCCGCGTCGAGACCCTCCGTCCGTCCCCGCCCATCGACGCGGCCGCCTCGGCGAACCGCCAGTCACCGAGCGAGTTGAAGCGGGATTCCGGCTGGAAGACGCGCAGCATCTCCCAGCTCTGGTTGTTGAACAGGATCACGATCGGGTCCCAGCCGTAGCGACGGCAATTGCCGAGCTCCCAGCCCGTCATCTGGAAGGCGCCGTCGCCGACCAGGATCAGCGGCCGCTCGCCGGTGGCCGCCTGCAGGCCGAGACCGGCGGGGACGCCGAAACCCATCGTCGCGTAGTAGCCGGGCGCCACGAGCTCGGTGTTCTCGATGTCGAGCGACGCGAACAGGCAGTCCCCGGTGTCGCTCGCCACGGGCATCCGCCCCGAATGCCGGAACAGGTCGTTGACGCCCTTGACGATGTCGTCGGGCGCCACCGGGGCGTCGTCGGCCACGAGACCCCTCGGGTACTCGGTCGGACGGCCCGAGGCCACCGGCGGCTGGTCCGCGACACGGCGCGTCAGCTCGTCCACCAGCGCTGCGAGCGGGATGTTCCGGTAGCGGTGAAATCCCATCGTGACCGAGCGATCGGCGGCGAGGATGCAGTTCCGGTAGTCGATGCGTCCCTCCGAGACGCCGAAGTTCGTGTCCGAGACGATGACACCGAACAGCAGCAGGCAGTCGGACTCCTCGACCGGCCGGCCCACGTCGGGGTGGGCCGTGCGGCCGAGGTAGGTCCCGACGATCGGCACCTCGCTGTCGGCGAGCAGGCCCCGCCCCATGAACGAGGTCACGACCGGGACGTGCAGGTGCCGCGCCAGGCGCGCAATGCGGGCCTCGAGCCCGAAGCGCCGCACCTCGACGCCGACCATCAGCACCGGCTTCGACGCGTCCGCGATGCGGGCCATGATCTCGTCCGCGCAGGCCGCGACTGCTTCGGGGTCGAACACCGATTCCGGCAGCCGATCCACTGCCCGACAGGGCTCCGTCACGACGTCACGCGGCAGTTCGAGATAAACCGGGCGCGAATGCTCGATGCAGCTGCGCAGCACCCGCGCGATCTCGGCCGGCGCGCCCGCCGGGTCCCGCAACGAGGCCTGGTCGCAGGTGATCTCCCGGTAGATTTCGAACTGCGAATCCAGGCGCTTTACCTGGTGGTGCAGCAGCAGGCCGGCCGAACCCTCGCGCAGTCCCGGTGCCCCCGAGATCACGACCAGCGGGGACTTTTCCGCGTACGCCGCCGCGACCGGATTCACCATGTTCAGCGCACCTGCGCCGTAGGTGACCGCTGCGACACCCGGCACCGCGCTCGCGCGCGCGGCTGCATCCGCTGCGAATCCAACCGACGGCTCGTGGCTCAGCGTGTACAGCGGCAGGATCGCGGATTCCTCGATGACCTTGAAGAACTGCAGGACGAAGTCGCCAGGGATACCGAACACCTGGCATGCGCCATGGTCCTTCAGGGCGGTGAGCAGGGACTGGGCCAGGTTCATCGCGGACTCCGGCAGGGCCAAAACGGCATTCTCGCCGCCGCGAAGCGAGCCACTAAGCCGCACAAACCGAAGCCCCGCCCGCGCGGTCCGCGGCAGGCGACGTCTCGGAGGCGAGTTCGGATCGGGAGTTTTTTCTGCCACGGGCAGTGGCTGATCGTCCCGAGCGCCCTAGAATAGCGGGCTTTGAAACACCCCCGCGGCTGCCATGACCTCGCCACACAAGATCCACCCGGGCCCGCACGGCCCGCACACGTCGGTATCCGTCGCGCTGGCGGGCAGCGGCGGCGCCGGCGTGATGACGGCGGGCAACATGCTGCTCGAAGCCGCGGCCCGCTCGGGCTACTACGCGCTGATGACGCGGTCCTCCGGGCCGCAGATCCGCGGCGGCGAAGCCGCGGCGATGCTCCGGATCGCGCGCGATCCGATCGAGTGCATGGACGACCGGTTCGACATCCTCGCCGCGGTCGACTGGGACAACGTTCATCGCTTCAGGGCGGAGATCACGCTGACGGCCGACAGCCTGATCGTCGGTGACCCCGACCAGGGCGAGCCGCACGAGGCGTTCCGGGGCTCGGGCGCCCGCTACGCGGCGGTCCCGCTGAAGAAGATGGCCAAGGCCATCGAGGGCGGCCGCCCGAACATGCTGGTCCTGGGACTCGTCGCCCAGTTGCTGGGCCTGCCGGAGGACGCAGTGAGGTTCGCCGTCGAGAAGACGCTGGGCAAACGGCCGGGCGCGCTCGAGCCGAGCCTCGCGGCGGTGGCTGCAGGCCGCCAGGCCGGCGCGGACCTGGAAGTCGAGTACGGCCTCGCACCGCCTGCGTCTCAGCATGCGCCGCGGTGGCTCATCACCGGCAACGAGGCGACCGGGCTCGGTGCGCTCCGTGGCGGCGTGCGCTTCGTCGCTGCCTACCCGATCACGCCCGCCACAGAACTGCTCGAATGGATGAGCCCGGCGCTGGCCGAAGTGGGTGGAGCGCTGGTGCAGGCCGAGGATGAGCTCGCTTCGATCAACATGGCGATCGGCGGTTCCTATGGCGGCGTGCCCTCGCTGACGGCGACCTCGGGACCCGGATTGTCGCTGATGGTCGAAGCGCTCGGGCTCGCGGTGACCGCGGAGACCCCGGTCGTCGTCGTCGACGTGATGCGGGTGGGTCCCTCGACGGGCATCCCCACCAAGTCCGAGCAAGGGGACCTGAACATCGCGCTGTACGGGATGCACGGCGACGCGCCGCACCTGGTGCTGGCGCCGAACTCGGTGGCGGACTGCCTGAGCACGGCCGAATGGGCCGTACAGCTGGCCGAATCGCTGCAGACCGCGGCGATCGTCCTTTCGGACCAGTTCATGGGCCAGGCCCGCGGCGTGATCGACGCCCCCGCCCCGTCGCCCGGCCCGGTCAGTCGGCTGACCGCGGAGCCGGGCAGCCCGGACTACCGGCGCTACGCGCTCACCGATACAGGCGTCTCGCCGATGGCGATCCCGGGCACTGCAGGCGTGAGCTATACCGCGGACGGCCTCGAGCACACGGAGCGCGGCACGCCCTCGTCGCAGGCGAGCGACCACCTGGCCCAGCTGCTGAAGCGCGAGCGCAAGCTCGAGCACGCCGATTACGGGGCGCACTGGGCCGACGTCGAGGGAGACGGGGAACTGGCCGTGATAACGTTCGGGTCCTGCACGGGACCGGTCAGGGAAGCGATCGAGCGGGCCCGGGAGGGCGGACTCGCGGTGCGGCTCGTCTCGCTGCGGCTGCTGTCGCCGGCCCAGCCCGCACGGCTCGCCGAGGCACTCGAGGGCGTGCACAAGGCGCTGGTCGTGGAGCAGACGCACAGCGGCCAGTTCCTCGGCTACCTGAAGCGGGAATACGACCTCGTTCCGGCGCTCAGCAGCCTGCGCAAGCCGGGCGTGCTGCAGTTCCACCCGGACGAGATCCACCGTCATCTGCTCGCGTGGAGCCAGGCATGAACGACACCAGCACCGCGAGAGCGCCGGGCCCGGCGGAGTACAAATCGGACGTCAAGCCGGTATGGTGCCCGGGCTGCGGCGACTTCGCCGTCTTGAATGCGCTCGCCAAGGCGCTTGCGAAGCTCGCGCTGCGCGCCGAGGATGTCGCGGTCGTCTCCGGCATCGGCTGCTCGTCGCGAATACCGGCGTACACCTCGTGCTACGGCTTCCACGGCGTGCACGGCCGCTCGCTGGCCGCCGCCGCGGGCCTCAAGCTCGCGCGTCCCGACCTCACTGTCGTCGTGACCGGCGGCGACGGCGACGGCTATTCGATCGGCGGCAATCACTTCATGCACGCCTGCCGTCGCAACGCCGACTTGACCTACATCGTGATGGACAACCGCGTCTACGGCATGACCAAGGGCCAGCCTTCGCCGACGACGGAGCCGGACTGGGACTCGAAGCTGACTCCGCAGGGCACCGGGCTCAGGGAATTCCAGCCCACCGCGATTGCGCTCGCCGCGGGCGCGAACTTCATCGCGCGCGGTTTCAGCGGCGACCCGAACGGGCTCGCCGAGATCCTGGTCCAGGCGGTCACGACACCGGGCTTCTCGTTCGTCGAGGTGCTCTCGCCGTGCATCACGTTCAGGCCGGAGCAGACCCAGTGGAAGCGGATCGTGAAGCCGGCCGCCTTCGAGCAGACGGCCGACCCGACGGAAGCAGCGCGGCAGTTGCTGACCGACAACGGCTTCGGGCTCGGCGTCGTTTATTCCGGGCAGCGACCGCCGTACAGCGCGCGCTATGCCAGCGAGCCGCGGCCGATCGAGGAACTCGAAGCGAGGTTTGCCCTATGACGGAGAATCGGCCGGAGGTCGGGCGCGAGGACCTGCCGCGCACGGTCGAGGAATTCATGGCCTATGCCTGGGCGATGGAAGTCGAGGCCGCGGAGCGCTACGCCGAGCTAGCCGAGATCATGGAGTCGCATCACAACCGCGAGGTCGCGGACCTGTTCGGCAAGCTCGCCCGCATCGAGGGCAAGCACCGGGACCAGATTGCCGAACGCATGGGCTGGCAGCAGTCGCCCGATGCGGCGGTATTCCGCTGGTCCACGCCCGAGGGCGCAGAGACCACGGACTACGGCGACCTCCATTACCTGATGACGCCGTACCATGCCCTGCTGCTCGCAAGACACAACGAGCGGCGGGCGGCGGAGTTCTTCGAGCGATTCGCGGCCGCCGACCTGCCGGCCGGGATCAGGGCGGAGGCGGCGGAAATGGCCGCCGAGGAGCGCGAACACGTTCGCCTGATCGAGGAATGGCTGACGCGATTCCCGGCTCCGGCGACCGGCTGGGACGAGGACTGGGACCCACCGAACGTCGTCGACTGAGACCCGATCCGGAAACGGAAATCAAGTTTGTTGCACTGCGGAAACTGCGGAGGCGGCAGCTGATCCTACTCGCTAGTATGTATTAGGGTTTACTAATATATAGCGGGTTGCAGCGCCTTGAGCCACCGAATCTCCCGTCGACGCTTCCTCAAGATTGCCGGACTGGGAACCGCCGCGGCCGCCGTCGCGGGCGGCGTGTCACGCAGCGCCCGGGTCGCGGCCGCATCCTCGAAGACGGCCGCGGAGACCTACTCGGTCCCGACCTTCTGCGACATCTGCTTCTGGAAGTGCAACGCCCTCGCCCATGTCCGGGACGGCCGGCTCTGGAAGGTCACCGGCCACCCGGACGATCCGCTCTCGCGCGGCCGGCTCTGCCCCCGGGGTACCGGCGGCATCGGCGCCCATTTCGACCCAGATCGCCTGCGCGCGCCACTCGTTCGCCACGCGACGCGCGGCGAGGAAAAGTGGGTCGAAGTCACCTGGGACGAAGCGCTGGGCCAGGTCGCCGAACGCATGCTGAAGATCAAGGCCGAGTACGGGCCGGAAGCGATGGCGCTGTTCAGCCACGGCATCGGCGGCGCCTTCTTCAAGCACACGCTGAAGGCCTACGGCTCGCCGAACATCGCCGCGCCCTCTTTCGCCCAGTGCCGCGGCCCGCGCGACGTCGGCTTCGAACTGACTTTCGGCGAGGGCATCGGCTCGCCCGAGCGCACCGACATCCGTAACGCCCGCTGCCTGGTGCTGCTGGGCTCGCACCTCGGCGAGAACATGCACAACACCCAGGTGCAGGAATTCGCCGAAGCGATCGCGCAGGGCAGCTCGATCATAGTCGCCGACCCGCGCTTCTCGATCGCGGCAAGCAAGGCGAAGCATTACCTGGCGGTGAGACCGGGCACGGACCTCGCGCTGCTGCTCGCCTGGATCAACGTGATCGTCACCGAACAGCTCTACGACGCCGACTACGTCGAACGGCACGGCTTCGGCTTCGAGCACTTCACGGCGGCCGTGGCGAGCTATACGCCGGAGTGGGCCTATCCGGAGACCGGCGTACCGGCGCAGCTGATCCGGGACAGCGCACGGGAGATGGCCCGTCACCGGCCCGCGACGCTGGTGCATCCGGGCCGGCATGCCACCTGGTACGGCGACGATGCGCAGCGCAGCCGCGCGATCGCGCTGCTGAACGCGCTGCTCGGCAGCTGGGGTCGCAAGGGCGGCTTCTATTACCCGTCGATGATGGACGTGCCGGGCTACCCCTACCCTGCTTATCCGAAGTCCGAACGCGGCAAGGTCGACAACCCCGACCGCCGGTATCCGTTTGCGAGCGAGACGATCACGACCGGCATCCGCGAGGCGACGCTGAGCGGCAAGCCCTATCCGGTCAAGGGCTGGCTCGTGTACGCGACCAACCTGCTGCACGCGATGCCGAACGAGGACGAGACGATCCGCGCAATCCAGAACCTGGACCTGCTGGTCGTCTCGGACGTGATCCCGTCCGAGATCGCCGGCTGGGCGGACATCGTGCTGCCGGAAGCGACCTACCTCGAACGCTACGACGAGTTGAACGTGGAGATGTTCCGCGAGCCGTTCGTCGCGCTGCGCCAGCCCGTGGTCGAGGCGCCGGACGACCAGAAGCCCAACTGGTGGATCGCGCGCCAACTGGCCGTGAAGCTCGGGCTGCAGGACTACTATCCCTGGCAGGACATCGAGGAATACCTGGACTTCCGCCTCAAGGGCATCGGTTCGAGCCTGGCGGAAATGAAGCAGAAGGGCATCCTGCGCGGACCGGCCGCCCCGCTGTACTTCGAAGACGGCGTGGCACCCGAGTTCTACACGCCGTCGGGGAAGATCGAGTTCTTCTCTGCGCAGCTGCAGCAGGCGGGCTTCGAGCCGGTGCCCGTCTACAAGCGCCCGGAGGGCGGCCCGCCGGGGTCGTTCCGCCTGCTCTACGGCCGCTCGCCGGTCCACTCGTTCAGCCGGACGCAGAGCAACCCGATCCTGCGCGACGCGATGCCGGAGAACGAGATCTGGATCAATGCGCGCATCGGCAGGCGCATGGGCCTCGCGAGCGGCGACTACGTGCGGCTGCGCAACCAGGACGGCGTGCTCAGCAATCGCGTCCGGGCGCGCGTCACCGAAGCGATCCGCCCGGACTGCGTGTTCATGGTGCACGGCTTCGGTCACACCTCGAAGGGGCTGCGCAGCGCCTACGGCAAGGGCGCGAGCGACGCGCGGCTGATCACCCGCTACGCGGTGGACCCGCTGATGGGTGGTACCGGCACCAACGTCAACTTCGTGACCATCGAGCAGGAGGCCTGAGTCATGACGCGCCTCGGAATGGTCATCGACACCCGCAAGTGCGTCGGCTGCATGGACTGCGTCGTCGCCTGCAAGACCGAGAACGGCGTGCCCGACGGTTACTGCCGCGACTGGATCAACCAGCGGCTGGAGGGCGAAATGCCCGCGCTGCGGCTGACCATCACTTCGGAGCGCTGCAATCACTGCGACCGGCCGCCCTGCGTCAGCTGCTGCCCGACCGGAGCGAGCCACGTGCACGACTTCGGCAACGTAGTGCTGGTGGATCACGACAAGTGCATCGGCTGCAAGGCCTGCCTCGCGTCCTGCCCCTACGGCGCGCGCTTCATTCACCCGGACGGCTACGCGGACAAGTGCACCTTCTGCATCCACCGCGTCGAGCAGGGTCTCGAGCCCGCCTGCGTCGCGGTCTGTCCCACGCACAGCATGTACTTCGGCGACCTCGACGATCCCGAATCCGAGGTGAGCCGCCTGATCGTGTCGAGGCGGCATTTCGTCCTGAAGCCCGACGCCGGCACCCGGCCGCGCATCTTCTACCTGGAGTGATTCGATGCTCGAGCTGATCTCGACGCGCGCGAACCCGATGATCGACCCGGCGATGCACGTCTGGGGCTGGGAGATCCCGGTCTACCTGTTCCTCGGCGGCTGGGTGGCGGGCTCGATGGTTCTCTCCGGCTACCTGATGCGCCGGGACCGCAAACCGGGCGAGTCCTGCGTCTGCGACGTGCTGCCCTGGATCAGCCTGGTGCTGATCAGCCTCGGCATGGGCGCGCTGTTCCTCGACCTGGAGCACAAGCTGTACGTCTGGCGCATGTACCTGACGATCCAGCCCGCCTCGCCGATGTCATGGGGCGGCTGGATCCTGATCCTGGTGTATCCGGTGCTCGCGCTGGCGGCGCTGCTGTCGGTGCCGGCGGACATGCTCGGCCGCTGGCCCGGCATCGCGGGACTCGCGCAGCGCCTGAGGACACCGGCAGCACGCAAGGCGCTGGGCATGGCCAGCATCCTGCTCGGCGTGGGACTCGGCATCTACACCGGTATCCTGCTGAGCAGCCTCGGCGCACGGCCACTCTGGGCCAGCGCGGCGCTCGGCCCGCTGTTCCTGGTTTCGGGGCTCTCGACCGGCGCGGCGTTCGCCCACATGATCGCGCGCAATGCTGGCGAGCAGTCGCTGCTGCTGCGTGCCGACAACGTCTTTCTCGCCGTGGAGCTGGCGCTGATCGCGCTGTTCCTGATCGGCCTCAGCACCTCGACCGAGGTGCATGCCCAGGCCGCCGGATTGCTGCTCGGCGGGCCGTACACCGCGCCGTTCTGGGTGCTGGTCGTCGGGATGGGAATCGTGCTGCCGCTCACGATCCAGCTGCTGATGAGCTCGCACCGCATCGGACACACGATCGTCGCACCGCTGCTGGTGATGGCCGGCGGCCTCGCGCTGCGCTTCGTGATCGTCTCGGCCGGGCAGTACAGCCACTGGCTCACGCCCTGAACCGCGCAACGAACCTGATACGGAGGAGAAGATCGTGCCCGAAGCCCCCGACCGGCCCGGTATCGTCACGCCGACCAAGGGCCGCCCGTACATGAACCCCTATCTCGCCGGCGTCGGCCTCGGGCTCGTGCTGCTGGCCGCCTTCGTGCTGATGGGCCGCGGCCTCGGCGCGTCCGGCGCGTTCAGCTCGACGGCGAGCTGGGTAATGGAATCCGCCGCGCCTGCGCACGCGACGGCCAACGAGTACTACCAGGGCTACATCGGCGACGGCAGCAGCCACCCGCTCAAGGCCTGGCTCGTCTTCGAGGTGCTCGGCGTCGCGGCGGGCGCGCTGCTGTCGGGCCTGCTCGCCGGCCGCGTCGGCTTCGCAGTCGAGAAGGGACCCCGTGTCTCGACCGCGCTGCGGCTGGCCTGCGCTTTCGCAGGCGGCGGCATCATGGCCTTCGGAGCGCACCTGGCACGCGGCTGCACCAGCGGGCAGGCGCTCACCGGCGGCGCACTGCTCAATGTCGGCAGCTGGGCTTTCATGATCATGGTGTTCGTCGGCGGCTATGCCGCGGCGTGGTTCATCAGGTGGCAATGGCGATGAGCGCACCCTTCTACAAGTACGGCATGTTCGGCGACGAGATGTCGCTGGTGCTCGCCTTCGTGCTCGGCATCGGCTTCGGGTTCTTCCTGGAGCGCGCCGGCTTCGGCAGCGCGCGCAAGCTGGCCGCGCAGTTCTACCTGTACGACATGTCGGTGTTCAAGGTGATGTTCACGGCGATCGTGACCGCGCTGCTGGGCGTCACCTATCTCGGCTGGATCGGCCTGCTGGACCTGAGCCAGGTCTATCTCGTGCCGACCCACCTCGGCCCGCAGCTGCTGGGCGGCCTGGTGCTCGGGATCGGTTTCGTGATCGGCGGCTACTGCCCGGGCACCTCGGTTGCGGCGCTCGCGACCGGGCGCTTCGACGCCCTGGTGTACGCACTCGGGATTTTCGCGGGCACGATCCTGTACGCGGAGGCCTATCCGCGGACCAAGGGATTCGTCAATGCGGATGCAATGGGCCAGGTGACGCTGCCGGAGGTGCTGAACGTACCCTGGGGCATGCTGGTGTTCGCGGTCGTGCTGATCGCGGTCTGCGGTTTCGCCGCCGCGACCTGGATCGAGGGCCGGATGGGGACCGGACGATGAGCTCAATGCCATTGAACCGGAAGCTCGCCGCGCTCGCCATTGCACTGGGAGCGGTCGCCGTCTTCGCCCAGCCGCAACGCGGGCCCTACGTCCGGCTCGACACGCAGCAGCTGGCGATGATCGTCGAGCAGGAAGTGGACCACGTGACGCCGGCCGAGCTCGCGGCCTGGATCGTCGAGGGCCGCAGCGATTATCGCCTGCTCGACCTGCGCGGCGCAGCCGAGTACGCCGAGTACCACATTCCGAGCGCCGAGAACGTCATGCTGCCCGCGCTGGAGGACTACCCGCTGCTGCCCAGCGAGAAGATCGTGATCTACTCGCAGGGCGGCATACACGCGGCCCAGGCCTGGCTGCTGATGCAGGCGCGGGGCTATCGTGCCTCGTACACGCTGCTCGGCGGGCTCGACGGCTGGGTGGACGAGGTGCTCTACCCGGCACTCCCGCCCGAGGCCGATCAGGAGCAGATTGCACGCTTCGAGCAGACCGCCGCGCTGTCGAAGTTCTTCGGCGGCCAGCCACGAACTGCGAGCGACTCGGCGGCAGCGGCTCCGGCCGAGCTGCCGAAGCTCGCGGCGCCGGTCGCATCCGGCCCCGTCGTGCCCGCGGCGCCCCGCCGCAAGAAAAAAGAGGGCTGCTGAACCGCTCGAGCCGCGGTCACCGGCAGCACGTTCGCGCTGGCCTCGCGGCACGGTCGGCGGCATCATGCGTCGCAATCCGTTGATCACGGGTCATTCGATGCGCACGTTGTCGCTGCTGATGCTGCTGGCGCCTGTGCCGGCCCTGGCGGACGCCGAGCAGGCCGTCCGCTGCGCCGAGATCGCGTTCAGCCTTTCGGCAGAGCGTCAGGACCTCACCGCGTTCAAGTCCGCAATCGATCCCGACGCGCGCTTCGTCGGTGAGGAAGTGCTGCGCGGTCCCGAGGCGATCGCCGCTGCGTGGTCGCCGTTTTTCGCCGCGGACGGGCCCCGGATCGCGTGGCGCCCGCGTTTCGTCGAAGTCCTCGGGTCCGGGGACTATGCGCTGAGCCGCGGCCCGTTCCGGCTGGAGTCCCGCGACGAGGACGGAGCGGTCCGCGTTCGCTGGGGCACGTTCAATTCCGTCTGGCGGCGTTCCGGGGACGGCCATTGGCGCGTCGTGTTCGACGCGGGCGGTCCCGCGACCGAGTCGCCCGCCGAGGACATAAAGGCCCTGCTCGCGGCGCCGTTGCCGGACTGCCCCGGCCCGCTCTCCCGCGCGAGCGGCGGCCCGTAGGGAATCAGAGCCGGTCCGTATCGCGGATGAACCCGGCCAGGTCCTCGCGGTACTTCTTCATCGAAGGCTCGTGCAGGTACATCATGTGCCCGGCCTCGTAATACTCGACCCGGATGCGCTCGCGCGCCTCCGGCGTGATGTCGAGGTGGTCGAGGTCGTGCTTCATCGCCAGGTGCGGCGTCGCAAGGTCGTACCAACCCTGCTGCACCAGCACGTGCAGTCCGGGATTCATCGTCATCGCCATCGCGAGGTCCGGCACCGTGTTCGGCACCGGTGACATCCAGCCGCTGCCGCCCGGCGGCTTGTGCTTCCAGTCCCACTCGATGCCGAAGGCCGACACCTTGTAGTCCTCGTCCTTGCCGAACTCGAGTTCGGTGTGCAGGTAGTCGAGGAAGGCCGACGTGAATGCCGGAGCGATCGCCGGGAAGAACGGGTCGTAGTCCATCGACTCGGCCAGCGGGTTGACCGCCGGCCCCACGAAGCGCGAGTCGATGCGGCCCGTGATCAGGCGACGGCTGCGCTGCAACTCCTGCAGGAACTGGGTGTGGCTCACGCGCAGGTCGGCCTTGTCCCAGTAGTCCGCGGTCGTGCCGGTGTAGCCGGCCAGCCGCGACGCCACCGCCTGCTTTTCCGCCGGCGCGATCGTGTAGCCCTTCAGCAGCGCCGGCGCATATTCCTCGTAGGCGAATCGCTCGACTTCCTGCATGAACGCCTCGAGCGACGCGGGCCGCGGCGAGACGGCGCCGTGATACCAGGCCGTGGCCGCGAGCGTGGGCAGGTACAGCACGTGCGGCAGGTCGATCTCGGCGCCGTCCACGCCGGAACCCGCGCTGAGGAACGGCGACACGAGCACGACGCCGTTCAGGTTCATTCCGTACTGCGACTGCAGCAGGTAGGCCAGCCCGGCAGAGCGCATGCCGCCATAGCTCTCGCCGAGCACGTACTTCGGCGAAGCCCAGCGGTCGTTCTCCGAGACGTAGCGCTTGATGAACTGCGCGACCGACTTCAGGTCCTGGTCAACGCCCCAGAAGTCACTGGTCTTGGCCTCGCCGAGCGGCTTGCTGAAGCCCGTTCCGACCGGGTCGATCATCACGATGTCGGTGACGTCGAGCACGCTGTAGGCGTTGCTGACGCGCTCGGAGGGCGGCGGTGGCGCGTAGTTGTTGTCGCTCACGACGACGCGGCGCGGCCCGAGGATGCCCATGTGCAGCCAGATCGACGACGAGCCCGGACCGCCGTTGAACGCGAACATCACGGGCCGGCGCGAGCGGTCCTTGACCCCATCCAGCGTGTAGGCGGTGTACCCGAACCGTGCAATCGGCTTGTCCTGGTCGTCCGCCAGGATCAACCAGCCCGCCGTCGCGGTGTAGCGGATCCTGTTGCCGGCGATCTCCACCTGGTGCCGGGTCTGCGACTGCGCGGGCTTCGCCTGCTCTGCAGCGGCCGGGGATGCCTCGGCGGGTTCGGGCTTCGCCTCGCCATTGGCGCCCACCGACAACCCGGCGAGCACGGACAAGACGACGAGGCGGGTCAAGAGCCTGCGAACCATCAGCGGATCTCCTGTCGGCGAATTCGCCAGCAGACCCCAAAATACAGATCAACTCAAGCGGGAATCGGCCGCGCGGCGCCGAAGCCGAGCGACGCCCAGCCGTTTCGGAAAATACCTAAATGCGAATCGTTTGCATTCGTTTCGGCGACTGGATATGCTTGGCCTCGAGGTCGCGATGTACGTCTGTCTCTGTCACGGAATCTCGGAAATGCGCCTGCGACAGGCGATCAGCGAAGGCGCGTGCTCCTTCGAGGACCTCCAGTCGTGCACCGGCGTAGCGACCTGTTGCGGCTCCTGCGAGCCCTGCGCCCGGCAGCTGCTCGACGAGAAGCTTGATTCCGCCGACCTCTCGCCGCACCCTGCGTAATTCGCGGGGCGCCGCCCCGTCAACCAGAACCCTCGAGAAGGAGAGTTGCGCTATGAAGGGCGACGCCGACGTCATCAAGCACCTGAACAAGATCCTCAAGAACGAACTGACGGCGATCAACCAGTACTTCCTGCACTCGCGGATGCTGAAAGACTGGGGACTCGAGAAGCTCGGCGAATACGAAAAGCACGAGTCGATCGACGAGATGAAGCACGCCGACGCCCTGATCGAGCGCATCCTGTTTCTCGAGGGGCTGCCGAACCTGCAGGACCTCGGCAAGCTGATGATCGGCGAGGACGTCAGGGAAATCCTCGAGTGCGACCTGAAGCTCGAGCAGATCGCGCGTCCCGACCTGCAGGCCGCGATAGATCATTGCGAGAAAGTCAGGGACTACGTCAGCCGGGAACTGCTCGAGGACATCCTCGAGTCGGAGGAAGAGCACATCGACTTCCTCGAAACCCAGCTCGACCTGATCGAGCGGGTCGGACTGGAGAACTACAGCCAGTCGCAGATGAAGCCGGGCGAGGGCTGAGCCTCCGCGGCAACCGGGTCTCAGGATCCGGGCTGCGCTCCGGGAGTTGGCTCTTTGCCGGCGGAATCCGCCGGCTCCCCGGTTCGCTGCTGCTCGATCAGCGCCGGCAGCCAGGGCTCTTCGGTCGGCTCGGAAGGCGTCGCAGCCGCGGCGCCTGCATCTTCCAGAACGGTCTCACCGTTTCCGGGGACGGCGAACACGGGTAGCGGTCCGGCGGGTTCCTCGACCTGCTGCGCAGGTTCGATCGCCATGAACCTCTGCATCGCCGTCAGGAACAGGTCGAAGCCGAGGAACAGTGTTCCGGAGACGAGCAGCGCTACGCCGAGCGCCGCCAGGTGCTGCCAGGTACGGCGCGGCTGCGGCTCGACGTCCCGCTCGACCTGCCTGCGCACGACGTCCATGACGGCGCGCTCGCGGTTCTCGCGCTCACCGGTTTGCGGGTTCATGCCGGGACGAGTCGGGATCAGCGCAGGAACCGACGGATCTGGTTCACGGAAACGCCCAGGGCGAGCCCGCGCTGCAGCAGCCTGAGCGATCGGCTGGGGCCCATCGCGAGCAGCAGCACCACGCCGCCCACGGCCAGCAGCGGCGTCAGCCCGCGCAGCGTCTCGACGACGCGGTCCACCCGTCCGACCCGATCCTCGATGCGGGCGTAGACCTGGCCGACGTCATCGCGTTGCAGCGCACATTCCGCCTGCAGTGCCGTGCGCCTCGCCGTCAGGGCCAGCAGGCGGGATCTCATTCCTCGCTCCGGATCATCGCGACGTCCCGCCTCAGCTCCGAACGCGTCGCGTCGAGCAGCCGCGGCTTCTCGTGCAACCGGTTGCGCAAGGCCAGCCCCGCGAACGCCGCGCTCAACAGGAAAACCGCCGTCACGCCGATCGCGGCGGCCATCCGGTGGGTATCCCAGAAATAGATGATCAGCGTCACGCCGGCCAGCAGCGCACCCAGTATGCCGGCCAGCGTCGCAATCAGCGCCCACACGACGATCTGGAGACCCCGCTCCAGGTCCTCGCTCAACTCCGTCGTGAGCAACTCGACTCGCGTCTGGGCGGCCTCGAGCACCGTGCCGCCCAGCTGGACGACCGACCGCAGCAGGTTCGTCGCCGGTCCCTGCGGGCCTTCTCCGTCAGCCATGCCGGTGTCAGCGCCGGGCGAGCAGTACGCCGATCACCAGCCCGACGCCGGCCGCCACGCCCATCGCCTGCCAGGGATTGCGGCGCGCGTAGTCCTCGGTCGCGTGCAAGGTGTCCTCGCCGTACTGCAGCGTGGCCCGCTCGGCATCGAGCATGCGCGCCTTGGCAGCCTCGAGCGATTCACGGATCCGTGCCCGCGCCTCGGTCATCTTCTCGCCGCCCTGGTCCGCCGATGCCTTGATCAGCGCCTCGGCATCGCGCACCACCGCAGCCATGTCGGCCTTCAGTCTTGCCGTCGTCACGTGGTCAGTCATGTATCTCTCCTGCACTCACCGGCCCGGCCAAAGGGCCGTCCTCGATGTTTCCATGCTATGCCTCGGCGCTGCAGGGGACAATCTGTATTGCGCACGGAACCGCGCCAGGGT
>CAZKLS010000036.1:6366-23756 GCA_964553405.1 uncultured Steroidobacteraceae bacterium | reverse complement strand
TCCGTCCCGGCCAGGCGTGTCGCGATCCGGGCGAGCTGCGGCTCCTCGCGCTGCGTCAGGAAGCGCCCCTCCGGCGACACGATCATCCACTCCCGGTCGTGCTCGAGTCCCGCGTCGGTGAGGCGGACCTGCCGACGCTCGATGCCGCGGCAGGACTTGACCGGATAGACGTGCAGGCTCGAGATCGTGATCACGGCGGTCGAACCGTCATCCCGTACGGCGTGCCTGACGGTCAGGCGGCGACGGGGCCGACCAGCGACAACGGCTGCGGGCGGCCGACCTCGTAACCCTGGACGAAGTCGACGCCCATGCGGCGCGCCGACTCGAGCGCATCGCCGTCCTCGACCTGCTCGGCGATCACGCGGAAGTCCAGCGAACGCGCCAGCTTGATCATCGCCGTGACCATGGCCTGGTTGACCGCATCCGAGGCCAGGTTGCGGATGAAGGATCCGTCGATCTTCACGTAGTCGAGCGACAGGTTCTTCAGGTTCGCGAACGAGCTCAGGCCCCGCCCGAAATCATCGAGCGCGAAGCTGCAACCCATGCCGTGCAGCACGCCGATGAAACGCCGCGCGTCCTCGATGTTGGTGATGACCGCGTTCTCGGTCACCTCGAAGCAGAGCCGCTCAGGGCTCACCGCGGTGCGGTCGAGGCAGTCGACGACGAACTCGAGAAAACTGGAGTCGCCGAGCGTCTGGCCCGAGAGGTTGATGCAGAGGCTGCGGCCTTCCGGCAGGCGGATGCCGCCACGTCCGAGCGCCGTCAGCGCGGTCTGGACGACCCAGCGATCGACGTGCGGCATCAGCCGGTAGCGCTCGGCGGCCCGCATGAACTCGGGCGGCGCGATCGCTGCGCCGCTCTCGTCACGCAGCCGCAGCAGCACCTCGAGGCCGGGCCCCGGGGCAGCCTCGTGATCCGGCGCCGTCGGGACGATCGGCTGCGCGTACAGCTCGAACCGTCCCTCCTTCAGCGCCGACTGAAGTTGCTGCAGCCAGCGGATCTCGCCGCGTTGCCGCGCCTGGGCCTCCTCGCGGGCGGAATAGACCTGGACGTGGCCGCCCTGCTTCTTGGCGACGTAGCAGGCGGAGTCCGCCGCGCCGATCAGGTCCTCGATCGCGACGCTGCCGCGCATCACTTCGACGAGCCCGACGCTGACGCCGATCGTGAAGATCTTCTCCTTCCAGATGAAACGGTACTCGCCGACGGCACGCACGACGTCGTCGGCGATCTGCCGCGCTTTCTCGAGCGGGCACCCGATCAGCAGGATCCCGAACTCGTCGCCGCCGAGCCTGCCGACCGTGTCGGAGTCTCGAACCGCGTCCTTGATCAGCCCGGCGACCTCGCGCAGCATGCTGTCGCCGGCGACGTGCCCGCACTCGTCGTTGACGGCCTTGAAGCGATCGAGGTCCAGGTAGCAGAGCACGTGATGGCGGCTCTCCGCGTGCGCGGACTCCAGCGCCTCCTGCAGGCGCCGCTCGAACTCGCGGCGATTGACCAGGCCCGTCAGCGCGTCGTGGCTCGCCTGGTAGGACATCTGCTGGGTGAGTCCGCGCAGATCGCTGACGTCCCGCAGCGCGATGACCGTGCCGGTCATCTGCCCCGCTCCGTCACGCAACGGAGCGATCGTGAGCTCGATCGACCGCTCGGTGTCGCCGCCGTTCGCGACCAGCATGCCGCGACGCCCGAGGTTCAGGCGGGCCCCGGTCGAGAGGCACTGCCGGACCGGGTCGCCCAGGCTCTTGCGTCCGCCGTCGTCGGCCAGCTTCAGCACCTCGAGCAGCGTGTTGCCCAGGATGTCCGCCGCGGGGCGGCCGACCAGCTGGGCGGCGACCTTGTTCGCGTAGACGATCCGGCCCTGCAGGTCCGTCGTCATCACGCCCTCGCCCAGCGAGTCGAGCGCTTCCCAGGCGCCCGCGTCGCTGCGCCTCGCGCAGCCCTCGGCGGCTTTCGGGCCCATCTCCACGGCTGCGACCAGCACCGCCGCCTGTCCGTTCATCTCCGTACGGGCGAAGCTGAACTCCAGGCGCGGCGGCGAACCGCTCGCCGAGCGAAGTTCCGCCTCGATCCGCTGCGGGGCCGGTTCGCCCTCCAGGTGACGCCTGAGCAGTTCCGCAACCAGCTCGGAGAAATCCGGGTGCACGAGTTCGGCGATCCGGGTCCCCGACAGCTGCGAGGGACTCTGCACCCCGCACATCTGCGCGAAACGCGCATTCGCGAGCCGGATACCCTGCTGCTCGACGGCGACGGCCTCGTGCATGCTTTCGAGCAGCCGCACGTAGAGCTTCTCCCGCTCGGCAGCCGTGCGCAGCCTCAGGTCCGTGTGCTCGATCAGGCGGTCGAGCTGCGTTGCCAGGCGCACCGCGCCGCCGTCGGCGGCCATCGGCGTCAGCCGCTCGCCGAGCTCTCCGGATGCGGCGACGGCCTCGACGCGTTCGCCCAGCTCGCGCAATCCGGCGAGTTCCCGGGTGCGCCGATGCAGCAGGAACGCCAGCAGCGCCACGACCGCGCCCAGTGCAATCACCGCGAAGATCAAGGTGTCGTTGCCGGGACTATCCATGGGGTCGAATCCGTCGGGGTCCCGGTGGTGCTCCCGCTCTGGCTGGGTTGTTGTTGGAAAGCGTCATCCAAGCATAACGGAACGGGTCGCGACGACCCGCGAGATTCACCATAATCATGCGCCGCGTCGGCTTGTGAGCCGAGCGCTGGACACTTAAGCTGCGTCGCCTTGATCACGCCGGCATTTTCATTGCCGGAAGCGCCACCGGAACTGCCGCGATGTTCGACCTCGAGAGTGCCCGCAGACAGATGATCGAGCAACAGATTCGCGCCTGGGAGGTGCTGAATCTTGGCGTGCTCGACGTTTTCGAGCAGGTTCCGCGCGAGGAATTCGTGCCAGACCGGTATCGCGAGCTGGCTTTCGCCGACATGCAGCTCCCGCTCGGGCACGGTCAGCGGATGCTCGCGCCGCAGCTCGAGGGCCGCATCCTGCAGGCGCTCGGGATCCGCGCGGGGGACCGGGTGCTCGAAGTGGGAACCGGCAGCGGGTTCTTTGCCGCCTGCCTGTCGCGTCTCGCGAACAAGGTGCACAGCCTGGAGATCTTCCCGGATCTCGCCGAGGCGGCCAGCGAGAGACTGCTCCGGCTCGGTTACGCCAACGTCGAAGTCGAGGCCGCGGACGCGATGCGGTTCGACGGCGATTCTGCGTTCGACGCGATCGCGCTGACGGGTTCGCTGCCCGTGTACGACCCGCGATTCGAGCGGGCTCTTGCGATCGGGGGCCGCCTGTTTGCCGTGGTGGGCCCGGGGCCCGTCATGGAGGCCCGGCTGATCACCCGCACCGCCGAGACGGCCTGGTTCAGCGAGACGCTGTTCGAAACCGAACTGGCACCGCTGGTCCACGCCGCCCGGCCGCCGCGGTTCGAATTCTAGGCCCTGGTCGGCCGGGGACTAGGCATTGGCCTGGCAGGTGATATACCCTAGTACAACACCAGTTGACCCTCAAGGGCGGCCTGGCCGCCACAGGTGAGTTCATGCGTCAGAAGTCTTCTGCCCTCGCCCTCAGTGTCGCGATGGCGCTGTTTGCCGGCCCGTCGCCGGCCGAGAACCTGGTCGATGTGTACCAGGCCGCGGTCCAGAATGACCCGCTGATCCGGGAGGCCGAGGCGCGCCGGATGGCCGCCCTCGAGGCCAAGCCGCAGGCCCGGGCCCTGCTGTTCCCGCAGATCAGCGTGGGCGGCCAGGTCAACACGGCGGAATCGGACAGCAAGTCCTTTTTCCCGCAGGTCGATCCCACCACCGGCGACGTGATCCCGGTCGGCAACAAGAACTCGACCGATACCGACCTCTACTGGGACTACACGGCCCAGCTGACGCAGACGGTGTTCCGTTGGGACCAGTGGCAGCAATTGAAGCGTTCGGACTCCCAGGTGGCGCTGGCAGAGGCGAATTACCGCGCGGCGCAGCAGGACCTGCTGGTGCGCGTAGCCCAGCGGTATTTCGACGTGCTCGCAGCGGAGGACACGCTGGGCGCCGCGGAAGCGACCCTCGAGTCGGTCAACCGCCAGCTCGAGCAGGCCGAGAAGCGCTTCGAGGTCGGGCTGATCGCGATCACCGACGTTCAGGAAGCACGGGCCGCGCACGACAACGCCACTGCGGGTGTCATTGCGGCCAAGCGCAGCCTGGCGAGCACCCACGAGGCGCTGCGCGAACTGACGGGCGAGGCCTACCAGGTGCTGGTCAAGCCGGCCGAGGACATGCCGCTCGACCAGCCGCAGCCGGCCGACGAGGAACAATGGGTGGATCAGGCCCTCGAGCAGAACCTGAACGTCATCGCCGCGCGGCTGGGCGTGGACATCGCCAAATCGAACGTGAAGATCGCGCAGGGTGGCTACATGCCGACCGTGGACCTGTTCGCGCAGCGTTTCGAGAACGACCGCGACGCCGAGCAGGTCAACAAGCGGATCGTGCAGGTCGACAATCCCACCATCCCGCCTGGCGAGCCGGTCGCCGGTTCGGCGGATGCGAGCCGGACCGACGACGTGATCGGCTTGCGCGTCAACATCCCGATCTACACCGGCGGGGCCACACGCTCCAGGGTCCGCGAACAGGTCTACCTGCACCGTGCCGAGCGCGAGCGGCTCGAGGGCGCGTTGCGGCAGGCCGAGCGCGAGACCCGGGACGCTTACCTGGGAGTGCTCGCGGAACGGGCGCGCGTGCAGGCGCTGCGGCAGTCCGTGAAGTCCAACCAGACCGCGCTGGAGGCGACCGAAGCCGGCTTCGAGGTCGGAACCCGGACGACGGTCGACGTACTGCTGGCGCGGCAGCGCCTGTTCGAGGCGCAGCGCGACTACGCCCGCAGCCGCTACGACTACCTGATCAACCTGGTCAGGCTGAAGTCGGCCGCAGGCGTTCTGGCGCCACAGGATCTCAGCTCGATCAACGCTTTCCTGACGACGCCGACGCCTCTACCGGCGGTCCGCAAGCCCGCGGGCTGAGCACCGGCTCGACCAGCGCGACCAGTCGCTCGACCGCGCCGCGGCTCTGCGCCACGGCGCGGCGGCCCTTGTCGCCGGTTTCGCTGGCGAGGGCCGGGCTCGACAGCAGCTCGGACAGCCCCCGCGCGAGCTCGGCCTCGTCACGGACGATCAGCAACGCGCCGGACGCGGCGAGCAGGTCCGCGATCTCCTGCGCGTTCTGCGTGTATGGGCCCGAGAGGACCGGCAGCCCGAGCACGGCGGGCTCGAGCAGGTTGTGGCCGCCGACGGGCACCAGGCTGCCACCGACGAAGGCCACGTCGGACGCCGCATAGAACATCTGCAACTCGCCCAGCGTATCGAGCAGGTACACGGGCTGATTGTCCAACGGCTCCTCGCCGCGGCTGCGCTGCGCGAACCGCAGCCCACGCCGGCGCAGCAGGCCCCGCACGGCCTCGAAGCGCTGCGGATGACGCGGCACCAGTATCAGCAGCGCCTCGGGCAACTCGCGCAGCAGCCGGTCGTGCGCGGCGAGCGCGGCCTCCTCTTCTCCCTCGTGCGTGCTGCCCGCGATCCATACCGGACGCCCGGCGCCGAAGCGCGCGCGCAGCTCCCGGCCCGCGTCGACGACCGGGCCGGGAATTTCCATGTCGAACTTGACGTTGCCGGTGACCGAGACGCGCTCCGGCGGGGCGCCGATCGCGCGGAACCGATCCGCGTCGGCCTCGCTCTGGGCGCCGATCAGCAGGCCGTGGGAGAGCGTGTCCGAGAACAGCCCCGCCATGCGCCGGTAGCGGCTCACCGAGCGCTCGGACACGCGCGCGCTCGCCATCACCAGCGGGATGCCCCGACGGCCGAGCTCGCGGTACAACGTAGGCCAGATCTCGGTTTCCAGGATGATCGCGACGTCGGGCCTGATCCGGTCCAGGAACCGTCGCACGGCACCGGGCAGATCGTACGGCAGGTAGCAATGACGGACCGAGTCGCCGAACAGCTTGCGCGCCTGGGCCGCGCCGGTGGGCGTGACCGTCGTGATGACGAACGGCCGGTCGGGGTAACGTCGCTGCAATGCCCTGACGAGCCCGGCCGCAGCCTGCACCTCGCCGACCGACACGGCGTGAACCCACACGGTGCCGGGTCCGGTCTGGGGCTCGACGAAGCCGAGACGCTGCGGAAGGCGACCGCGGTACTCGACGTGACGCAGCGCCTTCCAGCCCTCGGCGATCATCACGATCGGCGCGAGCAGGTAGGTCAGCAGCACGTAGAGCAGATACACGGCTCAGTGACTCCCGCAGGCCGCGAGCAGCAGCTGCCACTGCGGGTCGCCGAAACGATCCGGCGGGAGTCCCGCGGTCACCTTGTCGAGCGAGCGCCGAAGTCGCGCGAGCACCGCGCGCTCCCAGGCACCGCGCTCGCGTATCCGGCCACGGTCGAAGTCGAGCAGGAAGACCTCGTCCGCTTCGCCCAGCAGCACGTTGTGTGCGTTCAGGTCCGCATGCTGCACGCCCCGGGCGTGAAAGCGCGCGATGCAGCGGCCGACGCTGCGCCAGCGCTCGTCCTCGAGCGGCGCAGAGGCGAGCGCCATCGCCAGCGTCTGCCGCGTGGGCAGCTCCGCGGTGACCAGGTCGGCGCGGTAGGCAGGGCCGGACTTCGAGTAGCCCGCCGCGACCGGACGCGGCACGGGCAGGCCCCACGCGGCCAGTCGCGCGAGCAGCCGCCATTCGCGGAATGACCGACTGCGCTCCTCGCCCGTCCAGAGATACCGGTCGCCGAGCAGGCCGGCGAGCAGCCCGCCGCGCCGGTAGTGACGCAGGACCCAGCGGCGATCGCCGTCGCCGATGAACGTAACCGTGCCGCGGCCGCCCTGCGTCTGCTCCACGGTGCCGCTGCCCCGCCACGCCGCGGGGTCGAACAGCGCCGCCGTCGGGTGGTCCAGGCAGGAGGCATCGTATAGCATCGCGCCGCGCGTGGTTCGCACCCGGGATTCCTGGATTGCGCTCACCGCGCACGAAGCTCCTGCAGGGTTTTCGGGAACGGATTGTTCACCATATGGCTGCCGCTGCCTACCGATCCTCGCCCGTGCACGCGCCGGCAGCGCCGCCGCCAGAGTCGATCTGCCTGTTGCGGCTCTCGGCGATCGGCGACGTCTGCCACGTGCTCCCGGTGGTCCGCACGCTGCAGCAGGCCTGGCCGGCGACCCGACTGACCTGGATCGTCGGCAGGCTCGAGCACAAGCTGCTCGGCCACATGCCGGACGTCGAGTTCGTCGTGTTCGACAAGAAGGCCGGGCGGTCCGGCTACGCGGAGCTCAGGCGCCGACTCGGTGGTCGTCGCTTCGACGTGCTGCTGCACATGCAGCTGGCGCTGCGCGCGAGCCTGGCCTCGGCGCTGGTGCCGGCCGGCCAGCGCGTCGGCTTCGATCGGCGGCGGGCGCGCGAGGGACAGTGGCTGTTCACCAACCGCAGGATCGAGCCCCGCAGCCGCGAGCACGTGCTCGACAGTTTCTTCGGCTTCCCGGAACGGCTCGGTGTCCGCGGGCGAGCGATGCGCTGGGATATTCCGCTGCCGCCCCCGGCGCTCGAGTACGCGCTGCGCGCGATTCCGGACTCGCAGCCGACGCTGGTGATCAGCCCGTGCTCCAGCCACGCGCTGCGCAACTGGAGCGCGGAGCGCTACGCGGCCGTGGGCGACCATGCGGCCGGGCGGCACGGGATGCGCGTGCTGATCTGCGGCGGACCGAGTCCGCTCGAGGCGCAATACGGCGCCGAGATCCAGCGGCGGATGCGGCAGCCATGCGAGAACCTGGTCGGGCGCGACACGCTGCTCGAGTTCCTCGCCACGCTCGGGCGAGCAACGGTGCTCGTGTCGCCGGACTCCGGGCCCGCCCACATGGCGACGACGGTCGGGACGCCGGTGATCGGCCTCTATGCCGCGACCAACCCGGCCCGCAGCGGGCCCTACTACAGCCGCGAGCACTGCGTGGACCGCTACGCGCTCGCCTCCGAGCGATTCCTCGGCAGGCCGGTGGCGGAGATCCCCTGGACGACCAAGATCGAGCGGCCGGGCGTGATGGACCTGATCACCGTCGAGGACGTGCAGGCCAGACTCGACGAGCTGGTCGCGCGCGGGGCGCCGCGGACCCCGACCGGCTGACGGGCGCGGCCGCGGTCGGCGATAATGGACGCCCACCCGGCCAGAAGCAGAGGGCGCCGTGACCGCCGAGCGCAGCGAGAAGCTGACCCAGCCCAATGCCCGCCACCATTACGAGGTCACGCGGGAGGACCTGCCGCTCGCCTGCCCGATGCCGGGCATGCAGCTGTGGAATTCCCATCCGCGGGTCTTCCTGCCCATCGAGAAGACGGGCTGGGCGAAGTGTCCCTATTGCAGCGCGGAGTACACGCTCAGGAAATAGCGTTGCGCCCGCGCGGCAGGTTCACCGCTTGTAGTCGGCGTAGCTCTTCTCCTCGACCAGCGTCGAACCCAGCCGGGTGTTGATGCGACGCTTGATCGCCGCGCGCTCGTCGTTGGTGAAATAGACCGCCCGGGCCAGTTCGATGAACCGCTCGTCGAACGCTCCGGCGCGCTCCTTGTCGCGGATGTCGTCCTCGATGTCCCAGAGCCTGGCATTGACCTCGCGCAGTCCCGCCCAGTCCTCGCTGATGTCGGTGGAGGAAAACGGCGAGGCCTTCCAGGTGTCGGTGAGCAGCGAGAGTTCCGTCCTGACGTTGTGCAGCTTCTGCTCGTCCGCGATCCGCGCCGACTTGATCTCGAGTATCGTGATCTTGTCGATCAGCTCTCCCGGGGATATGGGCACCAGCAGTTCGGCCATCGGCTGATCTCTCCTCGTGGTCTCGGCGGCGATTATAGGACGGCTGGCGACCCCGGACCGCGTTCCATCGTTGCCGCCCAGATTTCGCCGACCCGCTCGCGCGGCTCCCGGAACTCCCCGTCCGCGACGACGCTGCTGTCGCCCTCGAGCGAGAGGTGATGGATGCGCTGGCGATAAAGCCGGTAGGCGCCGGTCAGCACGTCCACGGTTTGCTGCGGCACCAGCGCGATCGACGCGAGGCTTTCGAGCTGGCGTATCACGTCGGGATAGGTGACCAGCTCCGGATGGCGATCCGCCCAGCGCAGCGTCCAGTACTGCGCGAGAAACTCGATGTCGGTGATGCCGCCGCGATCCTGCTTCAGGTCGAACTCGCCCCGCCCGGCCCGTGACAGCTCCGCGCGCATGCGCTCTCGCATGCTGCGCACGTCTTCCCGCAGCGTGTCGCGCCGCACCGCGCTGCAGAGGATCTCGCGGCGCAGCTGCTCGAAACGATCCCGCAGCCCCTGCTCCCCGGCCACCGCGCGCGAATGCAGCAGCGCCTGGTGCTCCCAGGTCCACGCCTCCTCGCGCTGGTATGCGGCGAAGCCATCGATGCTCTGCACCAGCAACCCGCCCTTGCCGCTGGGTCGCAGGCGCGTGTCCACTTCGTAGAGTCGGCCCGCGCTCGAGTGCACCGTGAGCAGGTGCACGAGCCGCTGCACCAGGCGCGTGAAGAAGACGCCGTTGTCCAGCACCTGCGGCCCGGCCGTGTGCTGGATCTCGCCGCCCGAGTCGTGCAGGAACACCAGGTCGAGGTCCGAGCCGTAGCCGAGCTCGAAACCGCCGAACTTGCCGTAGGCGATCACGATCAGTCCCGCTTCGCGCAGCGCCGACTCGTCGGCGCCGCAGAACGGCCGCCCGTACTTGGCGCCGATCTGCTGCCAGGACAGCCCGAGCGCTTCGGCGACGATCAGCTCGGCGATGTCGGTGAGCAGATCGCTCACTTTCATCAGCGGCAGCCGGCCGGTGATGTCCGGCACCGCGACGCGGAACACGGCGGAGCGCTGGAACTCGCGCAGCACCTCCACCTGCTGCTCGGGATCCTCCGCGCCCAGGCCGGACATGCGCGAACGCAGGTCGGCCTCGAGCTGGGCCCGCCCGGGAAGCGACTCGAAGAGCCGCTCGTCGAGCAGCTCGTCGAGCAGCAGTGGAAATGCGGCGATCTGGTCGCTCAGGAACTGCGAGCGTGCGCACAGCTCGGTGAGACGGCGCCGTGCGACCGCGCTCTCGTTCAGCAGCGCCAGGTACACCGTGCGGCCGCCGATCTGCTCGAGCACGTGGATCAGGCGTGCAAGTGTCTGCTCCTCCGTGCCACGCCCGGCGGTCTCCCGCAGCAGCCGCGGCAGCAGGGTCCTCAGGCGCCTGCGCCCGGTGGCATCGAGGTGACGGAAGTAACTGCTCTCTCGCAGCTGGTTCAGCCGGCCGAGCACGCCCTGAGGATCGGCGAGCCCGAGCGGCGCGAGCAGCGCGGCACGCTGCGCGTCGTCGAGCTGGCGTCTGAGCAGGCTCTCCATCGCACGATCGCTCTCGTCGGCCGCGGCGACCTCCGGAGGCGCCAGCACCAGCCGGCGGAAGTGACCGCTGACCCGGGACCGATGCCGCGAGAGCTCCGCCTCGAGTTCGCCCCAGCCCGGCATGTCCATTGCGAACGCGAGCCGCGCGCGGCCCGTCTCGTCGGACGGCAGCTCGTGGGTCTGGTCGTCGTTCCACTCCTGCAGCCGGTTTTCGACGCGGCGCAGGAAGCGGTAGGACTCGGCCAGCTGCGCGACGGCCTGCCCGTCCAGCAGCTTCTGTCCCGCCAGCATCGACAGCGCATCGAGCAGGCTGCGCGTCTGCAGGCGCGGGTCCCGCCCGCCGCGGATCAGCTGGAAGGCCTGCACGATGAACTCGATTTCCCGGATGCCGCCGGGACCGAGCTTGACGTTGTCCTGCAGGTCGCGCCGCTCGACCTCGCGCGCGATCAGCTCCTTCATGTCGCGCAGCGACTCGAAGACCCGGTAGTCCAGGTAGCGCCGGTAGACGAACGGGCGCAGCACGTCGCGGTAGAGTCCCTCGAACGTGGCGGCGCCGGTGACCGGGCGTGCCTTGACGTAGGCGTAGCGTTCCCAGTCGCGGCCATGCTGCTGCAGGTAGTCCTCGAACGCGTCGAAGCTCACGGCCAGCGGGCCGGAGTCGCCGAACGGCCTCAGGCGCAGGTCCACCCGGTAGACGAAGCCGTCCGCGGTCACGGCGCCGAGCCACTGCGCCATGCGCTGGCCGAGCCGGATGTAGTACTCCTGGTGGTCGAGGCTGCGCGGACCGCTGGTTTCACCGTGCTCGGGGAACAGCAGCACCAGGTCGATGTCGGACGAGAAATTGAGTTCGCCGCCGCCGAGCTTGCCCATGCCGAGCGCGAGCAGCGGCAGCTCCGCCCCGTCGGCCGAGCACGGCGCGCCGTGCCGCGCCGAGAGCTGCAGGTTCGCGCGGCGAAACGCGGAATCGATGCAGACGTCCGCGAGCAGCGTCAGCTCGCGCAGGATCTCGTCGACCCCGGCGAAGGACGCGAGATCCCGCCAGGCGATCCTCGCGAGCTGCCGCCGCCGGAACCGCCGCAGCGCAGCCAGGTAGTGCGCGTCGTCGTCATCGCCGCCGACCAGCTCATCGAGCCCGGCCGCCAGCCACTGCCGGTCTGCGCTGCTGTGCAGCCGGCCGGCCGTGGAACCGAGCCAGCCGAGCAGTGCCTCGTCGCGCAGGCAGGCCTCGGCGACGAAATCGCTGCAGGCCCAGACGCGCGGCAGGCTGGCGGCCAGGTCCGAGGGCCATTCCGCGGCCGGGGACGCGCCGTCGCGCTGCTCCAGTGCCGCGAGATGATGTCCGAGCCGTGCTCGCAGCGGCTCCGGTACCGTCGAATCGTCGATGCCAGTCCTGTTCATTGCTTCCGCTCCATGCCCGGTTCAGTCCCGGCGGGCGGCGCAGCAGGCTGCGTCCTGATCATGGCGCCGGCCAGCAGCGCCGCGGTGATCAAGAGCGCCGCGGCAAGCGCGAACGCGGCACCCGGAAGATGCAGGGGCGCCGCCGGGCCGATGAAATACGCGAACGTCCCGGCGAACAAGCCCGGCCCGATCATCGTCGCGACGCCGAGGACCGATCCGTTCGCACCCTGCAACTGCCCCTGCTGGGAAGGATCCACGTAGCGCGTCATCAGTCCCTGCACCGAGGGGCTGGCGAGGCCCCAGAGCGCGACGATCGGCACGCCGATCATGAAGATCGCCCCGGTGCGGGCCAGCGCGTAGATCATGAACCCGACCGCGCCGGCACCGAGGCCGAACAGCAATGTCCGCCGCTCGCCGAAGCGGCGCACCGCCGGGCCGATCAACGCCCCTTGCACGATCGCCGAGCAGACGCCGATCACCGCGAGGCTGAGCCCGACGGTACGCTCGTCCCAGCCGTAGCGATAGCCCGCGTACAGCACCATCGTCGACGGCAGCACGGCATGGGCGAGGCTGCTCAGGAAGGACACGCCCGCGAGGCCCTTGAGTTGCGGGTGGGAGCGCAACAGCCGCAACGAGCCCACCGGGTTCGCGCGGCGCCACTCGAATGCGCGGCGCCGCTCTGGCGGCAGCGATTCCGGCAGTATCAGGAAGCCGTACGCGGCGTTCGCGAGGCTCGCGACGGCCGCGGCCCAGAACGGCAACCGGGGGTCGATGCTGCCGAGGATGCCGCCGATCGCCGGCCCGAGCACGAATCCGGCGCCGAACGCGACGCCCATCAGCCCGAAACCCGCCGCGCGCCGCTCGGCCGGTGTCACGTCCGCGATATAGGCCATCGCCGTGCTGATGCTGGCGGCCGTGACGCCGGAAATGACCCGGCCGACGAACAGCCAGCGCAGGCTGGGTGCCAGCGCCATCAGGATGTAGTCGAGCCCCAGCCCGAGGTTCGACAGCAGGATCACCGGGCGTCGTCCGAACCGGTCCGACAGCGCGCCCATCACCGGCATCGAGACGAACTGCATGAACGCCCAGACCGTGCCGAAGATCCCGTAGATCTTCGCCGCGCCGGCCGTGTCCCCGCCCATGAAGCTCTCGATCAGCTTCGGCAGCACGGGAATGATCATGCCGAGCGCCAGCATGTCGAGCAGGATCGTGATGAAGATGAACGCGATCGCCGCGCGGCGTTCAGCCATATTGAATGACCGACCGCGGGACGTGCTCCTCGCAACGGAACCCCGGTGCCAGTCCGAGATCGATCAGCACGCCGACGCCGCTGACGGAGTATCCCGCCTGGCCGCACAGCGAAGCGGACGCGCGCAGCGTGCCGCCGGTCGCGAGCACGTCATCGATCAGCAGCAGGCGGCCCTGCCCGGCCTGCATCTCCAGGATGCCGGAGCCGTACTCGAGGTCGTAGGCCACGTCCACGATCGGCGGCGGCAGCTTGCCCTTCTTGCGGATCGGCACCAGGCCCTTGCGGCGGCGGTCCGCAAGCGCCGCGGCCAGTATGAAGCCGCGCGACTCGACCCCGGCCACCGCGTCCACCCGGTCCCAGGTCGCCGCGTCGAACAGCTCGTCCATCGCGCTGACGGTCTCGCTGAATCGCAGGCGCAGCAGCGGGTTGATGTCGCGAAACAGGATCCCCGGCTTCGGAAAATCGGGAATCTCGGCGACCAGGGCTTTCAGTGACTGCATCGGAAACCTCGCTCGGCAGCGTAACGAAAACGGATGGCTCGGGCGAGGCGGCCTGGAAACCGGCGAGTCCGTGACCGAAACGCTCGTTCCGGCCGGTGGCCGGGTTTTCGGGCCCGCGATTATGCGGCACCCTAGCCGGCGCCCGCGAACGGTGACCGGGCAGGTCCGAACACAGTCGAGCCGCGCGGCATGCAGCGCGCGGCCAGGAGGGTCCAGCGTGAACGTCAGTGAAGCCGTCGAAACCCGCATGAGTTGTCGTGCCTTCCTGCCGACACCGGTCCCCGAATCGACCGTCCGGGAGATCCTCGATGCCGCCCGGCGGACACCTTCGGGTGGCAACCTCCAGCCGTGGCACGTCTTCGCGCTGACGGGCGCACCGTTGACCGAGCTGGTCTCGAGCATCCGCGGCAAGCTGCCGACGCATCCGCGCGGCGAAGGGGCCGAATACGACGTCTATCCCGCCAAGCTCGGCGAGCCGTACCGGACGCGGCGCTTCCGGGTCGGCGAGGACATGTACGCGACGATCGGAATCAGCCGCGAGGACAAGCTCGGGCGGCTGCTGCAGTTCGCGCGCAATTACGGGTTCTTCGGCGCCCCGGTCGGGCTCTTCTTCTGCATCGATCGGCAGATGGGACCGCCGCAGTGGTCCGACCTCGGAATGTACATGCAGACCGTGATGCTGCTGGCGCGCGAGCGCGGCCTGCACACCTGCGCGCAGGAGGCGTGGTGCGTCTGGCACCGCACGGTCGGCGAATTCCTCGGACTGCCGCCCGAGCTGATGCTGTTCGCGGGCATGGCGCTCGGCCACCGGGACGAGAGTGCGCCGATCAATCGCCTGCAGAGCGAGCGTGCCCCGCTCGAGGAGTTCGCCTCGTTCCGCGGTTTCTGATCCGCGACCGTCGGAAAAGCTGACATCCCGCGAGGCCCCGGCCATCGGCGCCTTATGTCGTGAAAGCCGGGATCCGCTTGCCGAACTGAGAGCTGGTTCTCATTGCGCAGACCATTGTTGCGCGAACGCCACGCTGGCGGCGTGTCGCAACTCTTTACGAACAAGCCTCGGGAGCCACGGCCCTCGCGGGCAGTGAGCGGAAAAACACAAGGCAAATCCTCGCTGAAGCATGCTCTGGCACGGGGTGTGCAGGTGTCTGGGGTGGGCCCAACGGGGTGCCCGCTATGGAGAGGATCGATATGAGTCTGCTCTGGATCAGGAATCGAAGCCTGCAGCTCTCGCCCCGCGCCCGGCTGGTTGCCGACGAGGAAGCCGCAGCGCTGCGCAGGAAGCTCGAAACCCTGGACTGGAAGCCCGAGAACGGCTTTCTGAAGGACCAGTGGGCCGAGCGCGTCACTCCCACCGGCAACGGTCGATCCCGCGCCGCCTGACCCTGGTATCAGCCGCGCTGCCTGCGCCGGGCCTCCATCGGGTGCTCGACGCGGCGCAGCTTGTCGAGGACGTGCAGCAGGGCGAGCCACGGATGGCGCCGCACCATCCTCGGCCCCGAGTAACGCATGATCGTGCGCGCCTGCTCCCGCTGCACGCGCTTGTAGCAGTGGATCGGGCACCGGGCGCAGGTCGGCTTGTCCTCGCCGTAGGGGCACTTCTCCAGCCTCGCCTGGGCATAGCCGAGAAAATCCGTGCATTGCTCGCAGGGAACGGACCCGGCGCCGGGATGATGATCGGCGCAGTAGATCTCGACCATGCACTGCATGGTGCGGAACTCGCGTCGAAGCCGGGATGATTCGAAGCTCACTCAGGGCCCACGCTGGTCATCGGAAACGCGAAGCTTGGCCCGGCTTGAGAGGCACTGGAAGAGAGGATTTTCCGCAGCCGAGGCGTTCATCCCGGTCCCGGCGGGATCCGCAACACCGCCATCGTGGCGTTGAGCCTGGCCACCAGCTGCCGGGCGTCTCCTGTCAGCGCGAACACGTCCGCTTCGACCACCACGAGCGCCCGGCCCGGCTTGAGCACCGCGGCACGGCAGTGCAGCCGCTCGCCCTGGGCGGGCCGAAGCAGGTTGATCTTGAACTCCGCGGTGACCACCGCCGCGCCCTCGCCGAGCAGGGTCGTGGCGGCCGCACCGGCGCAGTGGTCGGCAAGCGTGGCGAGGACCCCCGCGTGCGCGAGTCCGTTCTGCTGCAGGTGCCAAGCCTCGAGCTTCAGCCCGGCCTCGCACCACCCCTCGCCGAGGTCGAGCAGCTCGATCCCCAGCTTCGCGACGAACGGCGCATCCCGGAACCCGCGTGCAACGGCTGCGCTGAAGTCCATTGGAACCCTCCTGCGGACCGTGAGTCACCAGCGGCGGACGCGCCCGGCGGGCGGATCTGAGAGAATGCCGGCCGGCCCTACCCGCGCCGACAGTGTGCGCCCGGTTCGTCATGACTGAAAGTCGCCCTCCGGAACCGATCGACGCCGCGTCGGATCGCCAGCATGCGGCCGAGCGTTCCGGACTGGCGGCGGCGGTGACCGCCTTCGCGCTCTGGGGGGTCTTCCCGCTCTACCTGAAACCGCTCGCGGACGTCCCGGCGCTGCAGGTGATGGCTCACCGGGTCGTCTGGTGCTGCCTGCTGGTGATGGCCTACCTGGCGTGGCGCGGCGAGCTCGGGAGCGTCAAGGCCGCGTTGTCGAATCCGGCGACCCGCCGGCGGCTCGCCGCGTCCGCGGTGCTGATCAGCATCAACTGGCTGGTGTACGTGTGGGCGGTGGGCCACGGCCACGTGGTGGAAGCGAGCCTCGGTTATTTCATCAACCCGCTGCTGAACGTGGTGCTCGGGGTCGTGATTCTCTCCGAACGCCTGACGCGGGCGCAGTGGACGGCCGTCGCGCTGGCGGCGGTCGGCGTCCTTTACCTTACGGTCGCGGCCGGCCGCCCGCCGTGGATCGCGCTGGTGCTCGCGGCGAGCTTCGGCACCTACGGACTGATGCGCAAGATGGTCGCAGTGGAGTCGGTGCCGGGCCTCGCGAGCGAGACGCTGCTGCTGACGCCGTTCGCGGCGACTTTCCTCGTCTGGGCGGGGCAGCACGGCAGCGGCGCCTTCGCGCAGGGCGACGCCGTCGTCGACGCGTTGCTGGTGGGCAGCGGTCTCGCCACCGCGCTGCCGCTGGCGCTGTTCGCGTTCGGAGCCCGCCGCATCCGCTATTCGACCATCGGCATCGTGCAGTACATCGGCCCGACGCTGCAGTTCCTGATCGGGGTCTTCCTGTTCCACGAGCCGTTCCCGAGGGCCCGCGCGATCGGCTTCGGCCTGATCTGGACCGGCCTCGCGATCTACGCGGCGGAAGGCCTCTGGCGAAGCCGCCGCCGGCCGGTTCGCGCAGCGGGTGGCTGAACCGGCGGCGGGCTGGTCAGGCGCCCGCGACGAAGATCGCGATCGCGCAGCCGATACCGACCAGCCAGGCGATCGACCTGAGCGTCGCCAGGTCGGCCAGGTAGAAGCCGAGATGCGCCACGCGCGCGACCACGAACACGATCGCCAGCAGGTCCACCCGCGCCTGCGGCGCGCCGGTCAGCTGCGCGACGATGACGGCGGCCGCGAACAGCGGAAACGCCTCGAAGCCGTTGTGCTGTGCCGCATTGGCGCGCCGCCGATAGCCGGCCTGGCTCGCGAGCCAGTCGCGGGGATTCGCGTTGTCGAAGCTCGCGCCGAGCTTGGCCGTCAGTGTGGCGGCGTACGGCAGCAGCCCCGCGATCAGCACACACCAGAATGCAGTCGTCATGGCCCGCCCTCGCGCTGTCCCATTGCCGGGCGGCAGCATAGCCGAGCACCGGCCGCAACGCTCGCCCGCCCGGCCCCGTACGCGCTAACCTTGCGTAGCCAGGCAGCCGGCCTGGTCGGTAGTCCCGGGGAGACCATGTCCAAGCTGAAGCTGTCGAGCGCTGCCGCCCGCGTGCT
>CAZKLS010000036.1:0-6266 GCA_964553405.1 uncultured Steroidobacteraceae bacterium | reverse complement strand
TAGGAGCCGCGCTTGCGGATCGCGCGACCGATACTGATGGTGACGACGCCGGTGGGCGTGGCCTGGGGCCTGTACGAGGCCTGGAAGTTCGGCCCACACCTGGCCGTGCTGATGGGCCTGATGCTGGCCGTGGTCGGGGCGCTGACGGCGATGACCGTCCGGCGCGCAAGGGCCGAGCAGGCGGCAGAATCTCTAGCGCTTGTTGATCAGCCAGAGTCCGGCCAGGCAGAGGACCAGCCCCGCCAGGTTGGCCGCTGACAGCTGCTCCCGGAACGCGACCACGCCGATCGCGAGCAGCAGCAGCGCGGCTGCCGACTGCGTGACCAGCGCGCCGAGGCTCACCTCGAATCCGCTGCGGTAGAGCATCACGAAGCCGAGGTCGAGGCCGACGATCGCGACGGCCAGCGCAAGCGCGGTCCAGTTGAGCTGGCGCAGCTCGCTGCGCCACTCGAAGCCGCCGGGCGCGAGCCAGAGGATCGCCGCGAATGCCGTGCTCACCAGCAGGTACGTGACCAGCAGCGACAGCAGCGGATTTGCGCCGGTTGGCGTCAGCTTGAGCACGAGGTGATAAGCCACCGTACACACGATCGCGAGGCTCAACCAGGGCAGGGCCATGCAGCGTCTCCGACAGGGCCAAAGGGGCGTCGCGAGCGTATCACCGGGCGCGCAGGCCGCCATAGCGCCTAGCCGGCGCAGCGGTCGCTGGCTACACTAGCCGCAGGGCCAAGGGCCACGTCCGGGCGCTTCGCGCCCCGCCAGATTCGTCCCGCACGAGGAGCGCCTGCCGTGATGCTGCGATATTTCCTGCTGCTGCTTCTGCTCTTCTCCGGTGGACTGCGGGCCGACGCGCTGGACGCGATCCGCGAACGTGGCGCGGTCCGTGTCGGCGTGGCGCTGTTCGTGCCCTGGACGATGAAGGCGGAATCCGGCGAGCTCTACGGCTTCGAGGTGGACGTCGCGCGGAAGATCGCCGAGGACATCGGCGTCAAGCCGGAACTCAAGCTCTACGAGTGGGAGCAGATCATCCCGGCGCTCGAGAAGGGTGAGATCGACATGATCGCGGCCGGCATGGCGATCACGCCTGCCCGCGCCCTGAAGGTGAATTTCTCGCAGCCTTATTCCGAGTCGGGCGTCTCGCTGGCGACGAACACGGCCAAGACGCGCAACTTCAAGAAGCTCGAGGAGCTGAATGCGCCGGGCATCGTCATCTCAACGGTCGAGGAGACGATTTCCGCCGACGTCGCCCGGCAGCTGTTCAGCAAGGCCAAGGTGGTCGCATTCAAGACCAGCGAACAGGCCGAGCAGGCCGTACTGAGCGGCGAGGCTCATGCCTACGTCGCCAGCATCGTCGAGACGCGCTTCCTGGCGCTGCAGCACCCGGACAAGATCGACCAGCCGATGAAGAAGCCGCTGCTCGGGTCCGTGTCGGGCTTCGGGGTACGACGCGGCGAGCAGCAGTGGCTCAATTTCCTCAACGCCTGGATCGCGGCGCGGGAGGCGGACAAGTGGTTGCCCACCCGGCACAAGTACTGGTTCGACAGCCTCGACTGGAGCAAGGCGACACCCAGGTAGCCACGGCGATGAGCAGGACCATCCCAGCGCGGCTGTCCCGGGCCTGGTGGCTCGGCGCCTGCCTGCTCGCCGTCTGGGCGAGTCCGCAGGCGGACCCGGTCAAGCCGCTCGACCTGTCGATCAACTACGAGGACTACCAGCTCGAGGAAGTCATCGTGACCGCCGAGCCCTGGCGGGAGGCGCCGGCCGATGACGGCTGGCGCGACACCCCGACCATCGAGACCGGCCGCATCACCTGGGGCTACGACTCCGCCTACGAAGAGATGCAGAACCGGCTCGAGACCGATCTGTACCGCACGCCGCCCGAGTTTCGCGATCCGAGACCGACGAGCACGCTCATTCGCGTCCGTTTCTGAGGCTGCGACCCCCGCCGCACGGCAGGGCCGTGCAGGCTCAACGGTTCGTGTCCGCTGGCGGCGGCATTTCGATGCCGACGAAAGGGACCGTTTCGTCAACCGGCGACCGCGGCCGGATCGGCGCCGACGCGTCCGCTGCCCGCGCCCGATGCGCGGCCGAGGCGGAAATCATAGCGAACCGCAGGGCCTGGGATGGGCGTGTCCGGATCGTCGTCCCGCGCGCGTACGACCAGCGAGGCGGAGACGCCGAACACGGTGTCGGAGTCCACGTACTCGTCATCACCGAAGTACAGCGCGGTGACCAGCTCGCGGTAGCCCGGCGCGGCGATCAGGAAATGAATGTGCGAGGGCCGGTGGCCGTGCCGTGCCTGCGCCATGATCAGCTTGCCGACCGGGCCATCCAGCGGCACGGAGTAGCCGGGTGGCCGGACGGTTCGGAAATGATAGTTTCCCTGGTCGTCGCAGCGCACCCGGCCGCGCATGTCCATCTTCGCGCCGCCGTCCTTCTGCAGATCGTAGAGCCCGCGCTCGTCCGCCTGCCAGACCTCCACAGTCGCGTCCGGAATGCCGCGACCGGCAGTATCCGTGACCCTGCCGTACATCGTCACCAGCGGCGCACCGGGGTTCGCAATGATGCTGCCGCCGGGTGGAAGCTCGGGTGCGGCTTCGCGGAAGAAGGGTCCGAGCAGGCTGCTCTGCGTGCCGAGTTCCGCGGCCGCCTCGTCGTGCAGCGCGTTCACCAGCGCGGATACGCCGAGAACATCGGACAGCAGGATGAACTCCTGCCGCACCGGCGTACAGGCCTGGCCGACCTGCGTCAGGAAGGCGATGCCGGCCAGCCATTCCTCCGGGGTCAGGTTGGTCTCGCGGGCGAAGTCGTGCAGGTGGCGGACGGCGGCATCCATGATCTGGCGCAGCCGGGAATCGCCGGTCAGCGCCATCTGTTCGCGGACAGCATCCGTGATCGTGGTCTTGTTCAGATCCTGCATCGGTTCCTCCGGGTCGTCTGAATCATCTGTTGACCTGCACGTGCTGCCCTGCGCGCACCCTTCGCCCGCGCGCAATTGCGGCAATGGCACCCAGCTAGCCGGGACGGGACATCCGGAATCGCTGACCGGGGCCGATCACGAAGTAGTCCGCCGGCCCGCCGCCGCGCAGCACCGGCTGTGCACTCGCCGTGTCGTAGACGCCGTCTTTGAGCAGAGCCTTCGCGATGTGGACCGCGACGACCTCCCCCAGTGTCAGCCACGACTCGACCTTGGCTCCATCCTGCGCCTGCAGCTGGACGACCTGTGTCACCCGGCACTCGAACGACACCGGGCTCTCCGCAACGCGCGGCGCGCCGATCAGTCGGCACGGCAGGGGCGTCAGGCCGGCAAGCACGAATTCGTCCACGTCGGCGGAGACCATCGCGGAACTCGCGTTCATGGCCTCGGCCAGGGCCCGCGTCGCGAGGTTCCAGGCGAATTCCCCCGTCTGTTCGATGTTACGGACCGTGTCCTTGTAGCCGATGCTGGAAAATCCAATGATCGGTGGTCGATAGTTGAAGGCGTTGAAGAAACTGTAAGGAGCCAGATTCCGGCGACCGAGTCGGTCCTGGGTCGAAATCCAGCCGATCGGCCTCGGGCCGACGATCGAATTGAACGGATCGTGCGCAAGCCGGTGACCGTGCCGCGGCTCGTAGAAATGGACGTCGTCGGACACGCTGCCGCTCCCCGCTTCGGCTCAGACCGGATCCGCCGCGGGCGCCCGCCGTGCGGCGGTCCAGCGATCGAGCTTGTCGCGTGCCCCGTTGCGCGCGGGATCCATGGCCTCGTCATGCTCGGGCGTCCTGGCGGTCAACTCGATCACATAGCCGTTCGGATCGCGAAAGTAGATCGAGTGAATGAATCCGTGGTCGGATATGCCGCGGGTTTCGATGCCGGCTGCCGGGCCCTTGGCAAACATTTCGTGCAGGGTCTGCATATCGACCTCCAGCGCGATGTGCAGGTCGAAGTCGTGCTGCGGCTTGAAGTCGAACGGCATGTCGGGCGCCTCGAAGAAAGCCAGGTAAGACCCGTCGCCGAGCCTGTAGAACGTGTGCAGGGTTTCCGTGCTCCGCCCGCTTTTCGTCTCGCTGATCTCCAGCGTGCCGGCAAGCGGCAACCCGAGGAAGTCCTCGTAGAAACGCCGCGTCTGCTGCGAATCGCGGCAGCGATAGGCGTTGTGGTGCAGGCCACGGATCATGGCGTGTCTCCCATACTGCTCGGGCAAAAAGGGAAGTCTAGGCCGTTCCGGCCCGTGAACGCGACTCCCAGCCGTCGCCGGTCGAGCCGGCGCTATTTCAACTCGATTTCCAATAGCTCGCAGGTATCGCTCATGCCGCCACCGATCGCCGTCGGACGGAACTTCAGTTTGTACGCCCCCCCGACCGAGGCATCGGTGGTATACGGATACGCGGATGCTGCGTTACTTTCTGGCCTGGTTCCCGATGCTGGCTCTCGCGGTGGCCAATGGCACGCTGCGCCAGGCGACGTACGGCAAGCGGATCCCTGAGCTGCGTGCGCATCAGCTCTCGACCTTGAGCGCCGCAGTGTTACTGGGTGCGTATATCTGGCTCGTGATCCATGCCTGGCCACCCGGCTCGGCACGCGAGGCGGTACTGGTCGGGGTGCTCTGGCTCGTGTTGACCGTCGCGTTCGAGTTCTTCATGGGTCTGGTGCTGGCGCGGCGGCCGTTGCGCGAAGTGCTGCAGGACTACAACCTGGCGCGTGGCCGAGTGTGGCCGCTGCTCCTGCTGTGGATCGCGCTCGCGCCGCTGGTCTTTCACCATTACTGCGCAGCGAGCTGATCGAATGGAATTCGGAGGCCAGATGTCGCGCGAGTCGTTCGAGATCCGGGTGGACGACCTGAGCGATCCCCGGACCAGGGCGCTGCTGCGTCTTCACCTCACAGGCATGCACGCGAACTCTCCGCCGGGCAGCGTATTTGCACTCGATCTGAGCGGACTCGAGAAGGGGGACGTAACCGTGTGGAGCGCGTGGCAAGACGACGCCATTGCCGGTATCGGCGCACTGAAGGAACTCGGCAACGGCACCGGAGAGATCAAGTCCATGCGCACGCACCCGGATTTCCTCCGCCGCGGCGTGGCTGCGCTGCTGCTCGAGCGGATCATCGAGGCGGCGCGCGGCCGGGGGATGACCAGGCTCAGCCTCGAGACGGGCAGCGGTGATGCCTTCGAGCCGGCGCTGAGCCTCTATCGCCGGCGGGGCTTCGTCGATGGCGAGGCATTCAGCGACTACCGTCGCAGCGACTTCAACCAGTTCCTGCACCTGGACTTGTAGGTCCGGCACGTACTGACGCAACAATGGTGTTGTGAAAGACGCTGCCGGCACGGCTGGTCGTGGTGCGCCTGGATATTGACTGCCCGGCTTGCGAAGGTAATTGCCGGGGTCGGCCCGGAGTTCAGCGCCGGTTGCATTTGGCCGCTCGCGCTAATGACGAAACCGCCAATTCGCGCGGTCCGCGACGGACAGCGGCAATGTCGGAATGGCCTGGACCACTGTCCGGTACCGGGACCGCGGCGCGATCATGGATGCGCTGGCAAAGTAGCCTGATCGGCACCCCGGGCGAGGCATCGAATTCCCCGCTCGGGCCGTAGGCGCCGGCCGAAGCGGCTGCGCTGCGCTGCCCAAACCGCTAGCTCGCAGCTCAGTCCGTGCGGTCCCGCGAGGGAATGCGGTACAGCCACACGGCTAGAACCAGCCCCAGCGCAGCCAGGGCCGCCTTGAGCCAGACGGGCTCGATGAAGAACACGACCGAGACACCCAGTGTCACGGCCATCGTCGCGATGGCCGTGAGCTTGGTCCGGTAGGGCAGGCTGCGGTGAGCCTGCCATTCGTGGATCATCGGACCGAACAGCCGGTGGGCCAGCAGCCACTCGTGGAAAGGGCGGTAGCTGCGCGCGAAGCAGGCCGCCGCGAGCAGCACCAGCGGCGTGGTCGGCAGCACCGGCAGGAAGATCCCCGCGATACCCAGGCCCAGCGACGCCATGCCGGCCGCGAGGAATAGCGCGCGAACGATCGGCGATCCATGCTGCCTGCCCAGGCCCGTGCGGTCAGATTCGCTCTGTCGAGGATCGGCACTCACGGATTGCCGCGCGACCTCGGAACGGCCTCCCGGGGCATGACTGGAATCACCCCGCGTCATTTACAGGCAAAATCGTCCTCGCCGCGCGCTTCGCAGTACGGCGGGAAGCCGTGCTTGCGCCAGTAGTACACCAGCCCGAGGTCCTTCGCCACGGTCTTGAACTCGGGGCTGCGGCGAAACGCGGCGAGGTCCGGGCTCCAGATCCAGCCG
>CAZKLS010000035.1:0-24186 GCA_964553405.1 uncultured Steroidobacteraceae bacterium | reverse complement strand
GTGTAGAGGATGTGGTCGAAGCGCTGCTCGAGCAGCTCGGTCGTCTCCGGGATCCCCCCCTCCACGACCGCGACCGCGTCGGTGTCCAGGTAGCGCGGCAGCAGCTTCGCGATCGCCGCCGAAGTGTGCGGCGAGACCTCGGAGGGCTTCACGATCGCGGCGTTGCCGGCCGCGATTGCGCCGACCAGCGGCGAGGTGACCAGCTGCAGCGGATAGTTCCAGGCGCCGATGATCAGCACGACGCCCTTGGGCTCGGGCTGGATGCGGCTCGAGCCCGGCTGGACCATCAGCGGCGTCGAGACCGCGTGCGGCCGCGCCCACCTGCGCAGATGCTTGCGTGCGTGCTTCGCCTCGGCGCTGACGAAGGCCGTCTCGCTCAGCGTGGCCTCGAAGCGGCATTTGCCGAGGTCCGCGCGCAGCGCCTCGGCCAGCTCCTCCTCGTGCTCACGGTGCATCCGCTCGAGCTGCTCGAGCTGCTCGAACCGCCACTCGAGGGGCCGCGTCTTGCCGCTGTCGAAGGTATGCCGCAGACGCTCCAGCACGCGCGGGATCGGCTCCCGGTCGTTCCCGGTGCCCACGGCACCCGCCATCGAGACCACTGCACTGCACATGTCGTTCGCTCCGCTGCGCCGGGCACGGGGCCCGGCCCGATGGGTGCAAGCTACCACAGACCGGGCTCGGGCTGCCGACCACGGGCGGACCCGGGAATCGCCCTGCCGGACCGGCGGTATCATCGAGGTTGGGACCGGCAGACGGAGCACGGCGTGACCGAACAGGTGAGGAACGTTTTCAAGGGCAGGGTCCTGACGCTCAACGTCGAGCGCGTCCGGCTTCCGAACGGTCGCGTCGCGGAACTGGAGATCGCCCACCACCCGGGCGGCGCCGCGGTGGTCGCGCTGGATGCGGACGGCCGGGTGTGCCTGCTCGAGCAGTTCCGCCACGCGGTCGGAGGCTGGCTGGTCGAATTGCCGGCCGGCAAGCTCGACGGCGGGGAGCCGCCTCTCGATTGCGCCCGGCGCGAACTCGAGGAGGAGGCGGGCGTGCAGGCCGCGAGCTGGGAGAAGCTCGGCGAGTTCTACAGCTCTCCGGGCGTGCTGACGGAAGTCATTCACCTGTACCTGGCCCGCGAACTGACGCCGAGGCCCCGTCGTCCCGAGGAGCACGAGGTGTTCGAGGTCCGCTGGGTGCCGCTCGAGGAAGCCCTGGCATTGGCCGCCTCCGGCGGACTCCAGGACGGCAAGAGCCTGGTCGGGCTGTTCTGGGCGAGCCAACGGCTCGCCTCGGCCGGCATCACGACCGGACCTCGGCCCGCGCGGGAATTTCCGTGAACTGAGTCTGCCTTATCGCAGCCGGCGCATCTGTAATATGCTCGTCGTCAGCAGCAATGGCTGTGGAGAACGCGATGGCGAAGAATCCGCGTGACAAGCGGACCGGGCATGCCCCGGCATCCGGCAGCAACGAGCCGGGGCACATCGGCGAGGACGACCGGGGCAACCGTACCTGGGAATGGGTCGACGACGACGACCTGCTGGCCGACGACACGCTCGGCGCCGCGGAGCGGGTACGCGCGCTGGTGGACCCCCGGCTTCACATCCAGGACGACGACGATCGTCCGGATGCTCCGGCCGCGGTGAACCCGAAGGGGCTGAAGTCCGGCTACAACCCCTACAACAGCGGCGTGCTCGGCAAGCAGCAGTGGAAGAAGAAGAAGAACCTGCGCGAGCTCTCCAAGTGGATCGAGCTTCGCAAGCAGATAGAGAACAAGAAACGCGAGGACGATGACTGAACGCTAGCCGCAGCGCGCCGCATGGCGCAGCTTGGCCTGCGTGCCCAGCCGGTAGAACGAGCGGAGCTCGGCGAGCATGGCCGCGGGCCGGGTCCGGCGCGTGCGCAGGTAGCGCTCCTCCAGGTGACGGCAGAACCTGGCCGCGTGGCGGTGCGCTTCGGCGTAGCGGTGGCGCTGCTGCTCGTCGAGGTGCGCCATCAGCGAGCTCGCCTCGAACAGGCGGTGGAAGAGCTCGCGCGGAAAACGGCCCTCGCGCTGGCCGAGAAGCAGCCGCAACGCGCTCGCGTACTTGTCCACCTCGGCCTGCAGCTCCAGCTCGAGCAGCGACACGCTGCGCTCGCGCCGCAGGCTCCAGACCAGGTAGTGGAAGTGGCTCACCCCCTCCAGCGCGGTACAGTAGTCGGCGATGTTCTCCTCGCAGAGCGAGCGCAGCGGACAACGCGCCACCAGCCGCTCGAGCACCGCGGCGTCCAGGTACAGGCTGAGTTCCAGGCCGTCCTCGCTCTCCGCGAGCAGCAGTTGCTCGTCGGTGGGTGGCTGCCCGGCCAGACCCTGCAGCAGCGCGGCCTGCGCGGCGTCGGTGACCAGGAAGTCGTAGACGTCGAACTCCGCCGGCGCGTCGTAGAGCCGGGCCAGCAGCGACTGCAGTTCGCGCAGCAGCATGCGGTCGCGTGTCAGTTGAGCCCGGATGCGACCGGCACGACGGCGGCGTCCACGCCGAGCTGCCTGAGCAGCCCGTAGGCTCGCCGGCTGCCGGTCTTCAACCAGATCTCGTACAGGCGCAGCACGTCGCGGTCGCTGTGCCGGCACGACATCTCGCTCACTTCGTTCAGCGCGTCGACGAAGCGCTGGAACTTCGCGGCGAGCTCGGCGAACACGCCGGTGAGCGCGCGACCCCTCGCGCTCCTCGGCGCCGAGTTCGCCAGCGTGCCGTAGGCACGTCCTCCCATCGCGATGTGATAGTCCACGTCGACCAGCCGCCGCGCGAAGCCCTGCGCGAAGAACCCGGCCGTGAACAGCGAGACGTCCCCGAGCCGCTGCAGCACCCGCTCGCGCTGGTCCGCCGACGAAGCCTCGACGGCATCGGCCAGCATCAGCGCGAGTGGCCTGAGCTGTGCGCCGTCGGACGTCTGCTCGAACAGCGCCTCCGAGCGGGCGAACATCGTCAGCAGGTTCACGACGTAGTGCTCGGTATGCTCCTCGACTTCCACGTCCTGGTTCCGAAGCGCCTGGTGCACGGAATCACGGAAGAACTCCCTGAGGTTCCGGAAGTCGATCTCGGTCGCGGTAGCGCGCTTTTCGGTCATGGTCCACCCTCGTGTCGGTGTCGTCTCCGTCTCGACCCGCCGGCTCGACCGGCAGGCAAGCTGGCAGCCGCGACCAGCGTCTGCTGATACGCGTCGGGCCGAATGGAGGGTGTGTCGTCGCTCGGGAGGTGCCCTGGAGCGACGCCGCAGATCAACGCGTCGTCACCTGCGGTGCTGAGCGCAGGCGCGGGACGGGGCCGCTGGCCCGGTCGCGCTCGCGCCGTTGCTGTGTCTGCGGGCCTGTGGAAGCCATGATTCGAAAACTAGCGAAGCCGGGCGCTCGCATCAAGCGCTGCTGCGTGACGCCGTCCACGCTTCGGCGAGCTCCGCACGTCAGGCAAAGGTCGGCAGTCCGGCGAGCTCGGAGAGCGAGCCGATCACGTGGTCCGGATCGGTTTCGTCCGCCGGCCACGGCGCGCCGCGGCGATTCAGCCAGACGGTCCGCATGCCCGCCGCCCGGGCGCCGCGCATGTCGGCATGAGGGTCGTCGCCGACGTGGGCGATCGTCGTCGGATCGAGTCCGGCCGCGGCCAGCAGTCCGCTGAAGATGGCCGGATCCGGCTTCAGTGCGCCGGCGACGCGCGCATGCACGACCTGCTCGAAATACGCCGCGATCCCGATGCGCTCGAGGTCGGCGTTGCCGTTCGTGATCACGAACAGCCGCAGCCGGCGCGACCTGAGCCAGTCGAGCGCCGGCACGACGTCCTCGTGCAGCCGTACCTCGTTGCGCGCCGCGAAGAAGACCTCGAAGGCGTCGCCGGCCATGCTCTCGGGATAGCCTGCCTCGGTCGCGTGCATGCGCAGCGCCTCGAGCCGCAGCCAGCTGAAGTCGTGCCGCATCTCCGGACGTTCGAGCGCGATCCGCGCGCGGCGATCCCGCATCGACTCGAGCGAGTGGCGCTGCGTGACCCGCGGGTAGTTGTCGCGCAGGAAGCCGTACATGACGTGCTCCGCGCGGGTGATCACCGGGGCAATGTCCCAGAGCGTGTCGTCCAGGTCGAAGGACACCGCCTGCAGGCGGTCCACGGCCCGGGTTCGACTGCGTAAGATGCTCACTCGCATACTCTAGCGCAGGCTCAGGGGTGGACCGATGACCACGAAGTGCCCGGAGTTCTCGACGTTCGGCCGGCGATTCACCCGCCGTACCGGAGCGCTGGAGCTGATGGCCGACCTCGGCGCCGCACTGTCCGCGCCGGGTCCTGTCCAGATGCTCGGCGGCGGGAATCCCGCCCGGATCCCGGAGCTCGAGGCGATCTATCGCGCCGAGCTCGCCGGGATCGCCCGGGACCCGGACGCCTTCGCACGCATGGCCGGCCGATATGCACCGCCCGAAGGCGACCCTGAGTTTCGCGCGGCCGTTGCAGCGCACCTCGGCCAGCGCTATGGCTGGCAGCTGAGCGAGCGGAACATCGCGCTGACGGCGGGCAGCCAGACGGCGTTCTTCCTGCTGTTCAACCTGCTGGCGGGCCGCGGCCCGCGCGGCCCGCGACGCATCCTGCTGCCGATGATGCCGGAGTATGTCGGATACCTGGATCTCGGGCTGGACGACGACCTGTTCGTCGCGACGCGCCCCGCCATCGAGCGGCAGGAGCCCCCCTTCTTCAAGTATCGCGTCGACTTCGACGCGCTCAACGTCACCGAGGACATCGCCGCGATCTGCGTGTCGCGGCCGACCAACCCGACCGGCAACGTGCTCACCGACGCCGAGATGCGGCAGCTGGACCGCCTCGCACGCGAGCACGGAATCCCGCTGATCGTGGACGCGGCCTACGGCCCGCCGTTTCCCGGCATCGAGTTCGTCGAGTCGACCCCGATCTGGAACGACAACGTCATCCTCTGCCTGAGTCTCTCGAAGCTCGGGTTGCCCGGGCTCCGGACCGGCATCGTGGTCGCGCGCGAGGAGATCGTCGAGGCACTGGCGGCGATGACGGCGGTGCTTTCGCTGGCGCCGAACAACGCCGGTGCCGCGCTCGCGGGCCGGCTGCTGGCGAGCGGCGAACTCTCCGCGCTGTCGGCCGGGATGATCCGGCCGTTCTACGAATCCCGTTCGCGCGAAGCTGTGGCGTGGCTGGCCGACTCGCTCGACGGGACCGCCTTCCGGATACACCGGCCCGAGGGCGCGTTCTTCCTGTGGCTGTGGCTCGAGGGGCTGCCGGTGCCGAGTTCGCAGCTGTACCGGCGCCTGAAGGAACGCGGCGTGTTCGTGCTGTCGGGGCATCACTTCTTCCCGGATGCCGGACTCAAGTGGCCGCATCGCGACGAGTGCCTGCGCCTGAGCTACGCCCAGCAGCCCGAAGCGGTCCGGGAGGGAATACGCATCCTCGGCGAGGAAGTGCGGCGCGCCCATGCCGCGGGCGGCTGAGCGATGCCGTACCCGCGCGCAGCGCTCGAGATGGCCAGCGCCGCGCTGGTCGCGAGCCGGCCGAGGCTGCAGGCGATACTGGTCGCGGCGCTGGTCGGTCTCGTGGCGGGACTCGCGACGGTGGCGTTTCGCGAAGCATTCGGCGGGCTGCAGACGCTGATTTTCGGCGGACGGCTGGACGAGCCCGGCGACGTCGCGGCAACCGTGCCGGCGCTCGTGCTGGTGGCGGCGCCGGCGCTCGGCGGCCTGCTCACTGGGCTGCTGTGCTGGCGATGGCTCCCGGGCAGGCGCCCCCACGGCGTCCCGGACGCCATCGAGGCTGCCGCGCTGCGTGGCAGCCAGCTGCCGATCGGCAACGGCCTCGCGGCCGCGGCCGCCAGCGTCGTCTCGCTCGGTACCGGTGCCTCGGTCGGCCGCGAAGGACCGATGATCCACCTCGGCGCGACGCTGGGCGCGTGGCTCACGCGCAAGCTGCGACTGCCCCAGGCATTCGCGCGACGCATGCTCGCCTGCGGAGCCGCCGCCGGCGTCGCAGCGTCGTTCAACGCGCCGATCGCCGGCGTGATATTCGCCGTCGAGGTGGTGGTCGGCCGCTACACGCTGCACACGTTCGCACCGATCGTCGTGGCCAGCGTGGCGGCAACCGTGGTCAGCCGGCTGGCTTACGGCGAATCCCCGGCGTTCACCGTCCCGCCGGTCGAGATCACCTCGTACTGGGAGCTGCCGGCGTTCGCGCTGGCCGGGGTGGCCGGTGCGCTGGTCACGCTCGCGCTGATACGCAGCGTCGGCCTCGTGACGAGCGCGCTCGACGGCTTGCGCGTCCCGGCCTGGCTGCGGCCCGCATTGGCGGGACTCGGCGTCGGCCTGATCGCGTTGCTCACGCCGCAGGTGCTGGGTGTCGGCTACGGCACGACCAGTGCCGTGCTGTCAGGCGAGCTGACGCTGGGCCTGCTGGCCGCGCTGCTGCTCGCCAAGCTGCTCGCGACCGGGCTGAGCCTCGGCGGCGGACTCGCCGGCGGGATCTTCTCGCCCTCGCTGATGCTCGGCGCGCTGACCGGCAGCCTGCTCGGCATCGCGGCGGCGACGCTGTACCCCGGCCACGCCTCGCCGCAGGCCGTCTATACGCTGATCGGCATGGGCGCAGTCGCCGGCGCCGCGCTGGGGTCGCCACTGTCGACGACGCTGATCGTGTTGGAGCTGACCGGCAACTACCCGGTCACGCTGGCCGTCATGCTCAGCACGGTGTTGAGCTCGGTGATCGTCAACGACCTCTGGGGCCACTCGTTCTTCAGCTGGCTGCTGTCGCGGCGCGGCGTGGATCTGCGGATGCGGCGCGTCGATGCGCTGCTCCAGCAGGAACGCCTGCGGCACCTTGAGCGCCGGCCGCTGGACGGGATCCCGCCGGACTCGCTGATCCGTCTGCCCGCGGATGCGACGCTGGCGGAGGCGCTGGAGGAACTTCGCAAGGCGCCCGGACGACCGCTGGCAGTGGACCGTGGCGAGGGTGACGAGTCGCCCGGGGGCCTGGTCACGGCAGAGGAGATCATGCGGGCTTATCAGCGCGTGCTCGATCGCGTTTACGCCGAGGAGCACGGCGAGATCCGCCCGGGGAGCGGCTGACCCCGCCGCGACGCTGCCCGCGGTCCTCGAGGAAGCCGGCCAGCGCGGCCGCCGTGTGCGACCGCTTCGCGCGGCCGACGAGCCGCTCTGGCGTCGCCTGCGCCACGACCCGGCCGCCGCCGTCACCCCCTTCCGGTCCGAGGTCCACGATCCAGTCGGCTTCGGCGATCACGTCGAGGTTGTGCTCGATGACGACGACGGTATGGCCGGCATCGACCAGCCGGTGCAGCACGCCGAGCAGTTTCTCGACGTCCGCCATGTGCAGGCCCACGGTCGGTTCATCGAGCACGTACAGCGCGCCGCTGGCCCCGCCGGCGCCAGCAATCCCGCCGCGCCTGCCCGGCCCGCCCCGCGGAGCGAGCCGCGCCAGCTCGGTCACGAGCTTTATCCGCTGCGCCTCTCCGCCGGAGAGGGTCGGGCTCTGCTGGCCGAGCGTCAGGTAGCCGAGACCGACGTCCTGCAGCAGCGCGAGCGCATGGTGGATCCTCGAGTGCGCCGCGAAGAAGTCCACCGCCTCGTCCACGCTCATCGCTAGCACATCGCCGATGCTGCGGTCGCGGTACCGGACCGCGAGCGTCTCGGCATCGAATCGCCGCCCCCCGCATGCATCGCAGGTGACCTTGACGTCGGGAAGAAAGCTCATCTCGATCGTCTGCAGGCCCTGTCCCTCGCAGCTGGTGCAGCGCCCACCGGGGGTATTGAACGAGAAGCGCCCGGCCGACCAGCCCCGCAGCCGGGCCTCGGTGGTCCCGGCGTACAGGCGCCGGATGTCATCCCAGAAGCCGACGTAGGTCGCGGGACAGGAGCGCGGAGTCTTTCCGATCGGAGTCTGGTCCACCTCCAGCACGCGCGTGACCTGCTCCCAGCCGTCGATCGACTCGCAGCCCAGCCAGCGCAGCGGCCGCCGCCTGCCGCGCGGCGCCTTGACCCGCGCTTCGAGGTTGGTCAGCAGCACGTCGCGGGCGAGCGTGGACTTGCCCGAGCCGGAGACGCCGGTGACGACCGTCAGCCGGGCCAGCGGGAAGCGGGCAGCGACGCTGCGCAGGTTGTGCAGGTCGGCGCCCCGGACGCCGAGTCCCGGGTCGCGGGGCCGGACGGGACGCCGCGCGCGCAGCGGGTGGCGCAGCGGTTCCGCCAGGAATCGCCCGGTCGTCGAGTCCGGCGCGGCCAGCAGGTCCTCGACGCGGCCCTGCCCGACCACCAGGCCGCCGCGGCTGCCGGCGCCGGGCCCCAGATCGATCAGGTGGTCTGCGCGGCGGATCGTCTCCTCGTCGTGCTCGACGACGAGCAGCGTATTGCCCTTTCTCGCCAGCCGCCCGAGCGTGTCGAGCAGCACGGCGTTGTCCCGCGCGTGCAGGCCGATGGTCGGCTCGTCCAGCACGTAGCAGACGCCCTGCAGGTTGGAGCCGAGCTGCGCAGCGAGACGGATGCGCTGCGCTTCGCCGCCGGACAAGGTCGGCGCGGCGCGGTCGAGCGCGATGTAGCCGAGGCCGACCTGCTGCAGGAAATGCAGTCGCGAACGGATCTCGGCGAGTATGTCGCGCGCGATCTCCTGCTCACGCCCGTCGAGCGCCAGGCCCGCGAAGAAGCGCTCGGCGGCGTCCACCGGCAGTGCCGCGACGTCGGCGATCGAGCGGCGGCGGAGAAGCACGTTCAATGCCACCGGGTTGAGCCGGCGGCCTTCGCACTGCGGACAGTCCGACGCGCTGCCCTCGAACCACTCGTTCCACCAGATTTCCTCGCCGCTCTGGGCCTCGTCGAAACCCTCGATCGCGAGCCCGGTGCCGTAACAGCGCTCGCACCAGCCGTGCTTCGAGTTGTACGAGAACAGCCGAGGGTCCGGCTCGGCGAAGCTGGTGCCGCAGGACGGGCAGGCGCGACGCGTCGAGTAGACGCGGGTCCGGCCCCGCTCGAGCACGTGCGCGACGCCTTTGCCGTAGTCGAGCGCCGACTGCAGCAGCTCGCGCAGCTCGCGTTCGGCCTCGGGCTGGACGCGGATCGCGCCCAGCGGCAATTCGATCGTGTGCTCGCGAAAGCGCTCGAGTCGCGGCCATGGATCGGTGGGTACCCGCTGGCCATCCACCCGCAGTTCCGCGTAGCCCCTGGCGGCAGCCCATTTCGCGAGGTCGGTGTAGTAGCCCTTGCGCGCGACGACCAGCGGCGCCAGCAGCTCGATCCGTCGCCCCCGGCGCTCGCCGAGGATCCGGGCGAGGATGGCCTCGGCGCTCTGCGGCCGGATCGCGGTGCGGCAGTCCGGGCAGTGCTGGGTGCCGAGCTTGACGTACAGCAGCCGCAGGAAGTGATGCAGCTCGGTCAGCGTGCCGACCGTGCTCTTGCGTCCGCCGCGGCTCGTGCGCTGTTCGATGGCTACGGTCGGCGGTATGCCGAAGATCGCGTCGACGTCCGGGCGCGAGGCGGGTTGCACGAACTGCCGTGCGTACGCGTTCAGCGACTCGAGGTAGCGCCGCTGTCCCTCGGCGAACACGATGTCGAACGCGAGCGTCGATTTCCCGGAGCCGGACACTCCCGTGACCACGGTCATGCCGCGGCGCGGAATCGTGACGTCCACGTCGCGCAGGTTGTGCTCGCGCGCCTTGTGCACGACGATCGCGCTGCCGGTCGCCGAGTCGCGCACCGCTGCCGGCCGCCGTGGTCGCGACGCGCGCTCCCGGCGCCCGCCCAGCGCGGTCTTCTGCCGCCGGTATTCCTTCAGCGCGCGCCCGGTATGCGAGCCCGCGTGCCTGCTGACCTGCTCCGGCGTCCCGGCCACGACCAGCTGGCCGCCCGACTCGCCACCCTCGGGCCCGAGATCGAGGATCCAGTCGGCCGCGCGGATCACGTCGAGGTTGTGCTCGATCACGACCAGCGAGTGCCCCGCCTCGAGCAGGCGCCGGAACGCTGCCAGCAGCTTCGAGACATCCTCGAAGTGCAGCCCGGTCGTCGGCTCGTCCAGCAGGAACAGCTTGCCGGCCACACCGCGGCCGGCGGCCGTCCCGGACGAACCTGCCGCCCTGCGCGCACCGCGGTCCCGAGCACCGGTGCCCGCAAGCTGTCCCGCGAGCTTCAGCCGCTGCGCCTCGCCGCCCGACAAGGTCGGCACGGGCTGGCCGAGGCGCAGGTAATCGAGCCCCACCGCGACCAGCGGCTCCAGCCGGTCGAGGATCTCGCCGTCCCCGGCGAAGAACTCCGCCGCTTCCGACACCGTCATCTCCAGCACGTCGGCGATGCTCCGTCCCGCGCCGTGGCTCCGCCTGAGCTTCACCTCGAGTATTTCAGGCCGGTACCGGCGCCCGTCGCAGTCGGGGCAACGCAGGTACACGTCGGAGAGGAACTGCATCTCGACGTGCTCGAAGCCGTTTCCGCTGCAGCTCGGGCAACGGCCGTTGCCCGAGTTGAAGCTGAACGTGCCCGCGGTATAGCCGCGCTCGAGCGCGGCCGGCTCGCCGGCGAAACGCTTTCGGACCAGGTCGAAGAGGCCCACGTAGCTCGCGGGATTCGAGCGCGTGGTGCGGCCGATCGGCGCCTGGTCGACCAGCACGACCTCGGCGACGTGCTCGGCGCCGCGCAGCGCCCGATGCGCGCCCGGGCTCTCGGTCGGCCTGCCCTGCGCCCGGAGCAGCGCCGGATGCAGCACGTCCTGCACCAGCGTGGATTTCCCCGAACCCGAGACACCGGTCACGCAGACCAGCCGCTGCAGCGGAATCCCGACGTCGATCTCCCGCAGGTTGTGCTCGGCGGCCCCCTCGATCCGCAGCCACGGTGTATCGGCGGCGGGCGGGCCCCTGCGGCCCGCGGCCGTGACCGCGTCGCTGCGCCCGGCGAGGTAGTCCGCGGTCAGCGTACGTCCGCGTCGGGCGAGGTCCTGCGGCGTGCCATCGAATACGATCCGGCCGCCGTGCTCGCCGGGCCCGGGGCCCAGGTCGAGTATCCGGTCCGCGGCGAGCATGATCTGTGGATCGTGCTCGACGACGAGCAGCGAGTTGCCGGCATCCCGCAAGCGCCTCATGACCTCGATCACGCGGCCCATGTCGCGCGGGTGCAGCCCGATCGAGGGCTCGTCCAGCACGAACAGCGTGTTCACCAGCGAGGTGCCGAGCGCGGTCGTCAGGTTGATGCGCTGCACCTCGCCGCCGGACAGCGTGCGCGACTGCCGGTCCAGCGTCAGGTAGCCGAGCCCGACGTTCGCGAGGAACTCGAGACGGGAGCGGATCTCCGTCAGCAGCAGGTCTGCAGCCTCGTCGAGCGGCGCCGGCAGGTGGAGGCCGGCGAAGAACTCGCGGCAGCGCGCGAGAGGCAGCAGCATCACGTCGTGGATGCACAGCCCGGGCAGCCCGGCGAGCGTCGCCTGCGTCCACTCGACACGCTCGGGACGGAATCGCGCCCGGTCCGCGAGCACGCTCGCGGCGAGCTCGGCCGAGCCGAGCCGCCACAGCAGCGCGTCGTCCTTCAGGCGGGCGCCGCCACAGTCGCCGCATGGCGTGTAGCTGCGGTACTTCGACAGCAGCACCCGGATGTGCATCTTGTAGCTGCGTCCTTCCAGCCACTTGAAGAACCGGCCGACGCCGTACCAGACCTTGTCCTCCCAGGGGCCCTCGCCTTCGAGTACCCAGTTCCGCTCGGCCGCGGAAAGCTCCCGCCAGGGCCGGTCCACCGGTATGCCGCGCCGCCGGGCGAAGCGCAGCAGGTCGTCCTGGCACTCACGGTAGGACTGGCTCTGCCACGGCCGTACCGCGCCATCGCGCAGGCTCAGCGATTCGTCGGGCACGACGAGCGCGTGGTCCACGCCGATCACGCGACCGAAGCCACGGCAGGTCTCGCAGGCCCCGAGCGGCGAATTGAACGAGAACAGGCTCGGAACGGGATCGCGGTAGTGAATGTCGCAGTCCGCGCAGTGGAAGTCGTCGGAGAACCGCCACACCCGGGCCGCGCCGTCGCCGCCGTGGTCATCCAGCACGCGGACCTCGACGCGTCCCCGCCCGACGCGCAGTGCGCTCTCGAGCGCCTCGGCGACGCGGGCAGATTCGACGGCTGCGAGCCGGAAGCGATCCTGGACGACGTCGAAGCGACCGGCGCCGACCGCCGTGATGCGCGTGTAGCCCTGCCTCTCGAGCATCGCGCGGACTTCCTCGGCGCTGAAGTTGTCCGGGACGGCCACCGGGAAACTGACCGCGAGCCGCGGGTCCGAGAGCGCCGCAGCCCGTTCGGCGATCGTCGCCGCGATGCTCTGCGGCGTATCGCGACGTACCGCGGCGCCGCAGCGTCGGCAGTAGAGCTTCGCGGCCCGGGCGAACAGCAGCTTCAGATGGTCGTTCAGCTCGGTCATCGTGCCGACAGTCGAGCGTGAACTGCGCACCGGGTTCGTCTGGTCGATCGCGATGGCCGGCGGAATGCCTTCGATCCGCTCGACGCGCGGCTTGTCCATCCGGTCGAGGAACTGGCGGGCATAGGGCGAGAACGTCTCGACGTAACGCCGCTGCCCTTCCGCGTACACGGTGTCGAAGACGAGCGAGGACTTGCCCGAACCGGATACGCCCGTCACGACGACGAGTTCGCCGAGCGGTATGTCGAGGTCGAGCGCGCGCAGGTTGTTCTGGCTCGCGCCCCGGATGCGAATGGTCTGCTGGCTGCCGGATTTCATCGATTGTCTGTATCGGCACCGGGCATGACCGGGGCGCCGGGGCACGCGGTCAGCCCGGGCGTACCGGGCTCTACCGCGGCGGGGAACGCGTCCGTGACTGCCCCGCAGAGCGCTCCTCCGCCCGCTTCGCAGCGTGGATCGCCTTGAGCAGCAGCGCGTGCACGCGCTCGTCCTGTCCCGAGATCAGGAAACGGTCGGCCAGCTCCAGCACCTTCTCCAGGTGGCGCCTTCGCTGGTCGAGGTAGCGGATCGTCTTGCCGAGGAAGCGCAGGTCGCGGTTCTCGCGCTGCAGCAGCTCCGCGGTGCTGAGCGCGGTGCTCATCTCCTCACTGCTGGGCCGGGGGTGATAGTGCGGCTCTTCGCCGGCCTCCTCGGCCGACGACTGCAACGGACCGCGCAGCGGCATCGAGCCGCGCCGCGGCGGCCCATGCACCAGCGCCCGGATGATGTCCGAGGTCGTGACGATGCCGATCACGTGGTCGGCTTCGTCGACGACCGGCGCCGCGTGTACGCCGCTCTGGATCAGCATCTCGCCGGCCGCCCCGACGCCGACCTGCGGCTTGAGGCTGGATACCGGCGTCCGCATCAGCTGCCGGATCGTGAATCGCTCGTCGAGGTACGTGGCGCGATCCGAGGCGTTCTTCGGTACGACGAACTCGAGCTTCATCACGTCCGACGAACTCAGCATCCCTGCGAGCTTGCCCTCGCTGACCACCGGCAGGTGGTGGATCGGGTACTGGAAGAAGCATGCATAAGCCTCGCTGATCGGCTGCTCGGCGTCGATCACCACGACGGTCTCGGTCATGATCCTCGATACAGGCTCGTCCGCTCGCATGCCATTCCTCGTCCGGTCGTCTTCCTTCGACGCCAGCAGCGCTGCACGCCGCAGGCGGCGCCGCTGGTCGCGCGCTGGCCGCCCGCCGGGCGCTGCGATGACCCAGCCCTGCCGAAGCCTGCGGGCCGGGTCGCGGCCGCCCGCCGGCATCCGGTAGGATCGCACAATATCGCGGTATTCGCGGGTGGCGAAGCATGAACCGGCTCGACCTGGCGGTCCTGTCTCTCGTTGCAGGCTGCATGCTTGCCGCCGCCGCGGCCCGTGCGGATCCCGAGCGGCCCGATCCGGGCGCAGTCGTGAGCGCCGCCGACCTCGAGGCCGGCGAGGAGGCGTTCGAGTCCTGTGCCTCCTGCCATGCCTACCTGCCCGGCGAGCCGGCCATGATCGGCCCGAACCTGCGCGGTGTCGTCGGCCGGGAGATCGCCAGCGCCCCTGACTTCGAGTACTCGGCGGCGCTGCGCGCGCTCGGCGGCCGCTGGGACCGCGAGCGGCTGGACGAATTCCTGCGCTCGCCCAAGACCTATGCGCCCGGCACGCTGATGGACTCCTCCGGAGTCCGCGACGACCGGGAGCGGGCGGCGATCATCGCGTTCCTGGAAACGCTGGACGCGACGGACTAGCTTCGGAGGGCGTCGCGCCGCGGCCGGCCTCAGGGCAGCTTGATCTTGCCCTGCGGAGGCAGGCCGCGCTCCAGCGCAGAGGCGGCACCCGCCTCCGGGATCACGATCGAGGACGCCTGCTGGCGCCGCATTTCCTGCAACTCCGCCATCGTCTCTTCGAAAGCGACCTTGGCCCCGTCGGAGAAACGCTCACAGGCCTCCGCCAGCGTGCGGGCCTCGATGTCGAAGCTCAGCGGCAGCACCCCGGCCGGCGTCATGATCTGCGCCTGGCCGATGTACGACACGGAACGAGCCGGGTCGGGCGTACCGTCCGACTTCACCGGCGTCAGCACGCGGATCGTGCCCACCTTGCGGTCACTGTAGATGTCCTCCCGATAGAGGTCCTGGGCATCCATCCTCGGATCGGGGGCTTGGTTGGGAGCGGCCATCAGTACTCGCCTCGCGAATTTTCTGCACTCTGGAGCGGCCCAACGGTAACCGAAGGCGCCGGCCGCAACAACGTCGCCGGCAGCCAGAGGCCGTACGGTCCGAGGCCGCTAGAAGCCCGCGTCGGGAGGAGGCTCCTGCGCGTCCCCGGGGCCCGCGACCCGGCGCGTCTCGACGGGCCAGGGCACGACCGCGAGGTAGTAGAGCACGATCAGGTTCACCAGCGGGATCGAGGCCATGACCGCGAGCCAGCGCGGAAAGCCCATGCGACCGAGGATCTTCCAGAAGGCAACGAGCTGCAGCAGGGAAAGGATCGCAAACCAGCGGATCACGGCTTACTCTCGCTATTTCGACCTGGACCGATGATATTACGCGAGCCATGAACGATACCGAATCCCGCAGCCGGGGCCCGATTCGCGCTCCCCGGGGCCGTGAGCTTTCCGCGCGCAGCTGGCTCACCGAAGCACCGCTCAGGATGCTGATGAACAACCTCGACCCGGAGGTCGCGGAGCGACCGGAGGACCTGGTCGTGTATGGCGGCATCGGCCGGGCCGCGCGCAACTGGGACTGCTACGAACGCATCGTTGCCGCGCTGCGCGACCTCGGCGAGGACCAGACGCTGCTGGTGCAGTCGGGGAAGCCGGTCGGTGTCTTCCGCACGCATCCGGACGCGCCGCGCGTGCTGATCGCGAACTCCAACCTGGTGGGACGCTGGGCCACCTGGGAGCACTTCCACGAACTCGACCGCAAGGGCCTGATGATGTACGGCCAGATGACGGCGGGCTCGTGGATCTACATCGGCAGCCAGGGCATCGTGCAGGGCACCTACGAGACCTTCGTCGAGATGGCCCGTCAGCATTACGGCGGCGAGCTCGCCGGGCGGTGGATCCTCACAGCGGGACTGGGCGGGATGGGAGGCGCGCAGCCGCTGGCGGCCACGATGGCCGGCGCGTCGATGCTGGCCGTCGAGTGCCGCCCGGAGCGCATCGAGAAGCGGCTGGAGACCCGCTACCTGGACGTGAGGGCCGACACGCTGGACGAGGCGCTCGACGCGATCGAGCGCTCGACGCGGGACCGCAAGCCGGTCTCGGTCGGCCTGCTCGGCAACGCCTGCGAAGTGCTGCCGGAACTGCTCCGCCGTGGTGTCCGGCCGGACGCCGTCACCGACCAGACCTCGGCGCACGACCCGGTCAACGGCTACCTGCCGGAAGGCTGGACGCTCGAGCAGTGGGACGAGTTGCGCGAGCGCGACCCGCAGGCCGTTTCCAGCGCGGCCTGTCGCTCGATGGCCCGGCACGTCGAGGCGATGCTCGATTTCCAGAAGCTCGGCATCCCGGTGTTCGACTACGGCAACAACATCCGCCAGGTCGCGCTGGACCAGGGCGTCGCGAACGCGTTCGACTTCCCCGGATTCGTGCCGGCCTACGTGCGACCGCTGTTCTGCCGTGGCGTGGGCCCGTTCAGGTGGGCGGCGCTGTCCGGCAACCCCGAGGACATCTACCGCAGCGACCGCCGCGTGAAGGAGCTGATCCCGGACGACCCGCACCTGCACCGCTGGCTGGACATGGCCGCCGAACGGATCCAGTTCCAGGGGCTGCCGGCACGCATCTGCTGGGTCGGACTCGGCCAGCGCCACCGGCTCGGGCTGGCCTTCAACGAAATGGTGGCGCGCGGCGAACTCGAGGCGCCGATCGTGATCGGCCGGGACCACCTGGACTCGGGCTCGGTCGCGAGCCCGAACCGTGAGACCGAAGCGATGCAGGACGGATCCGACGCCGTCGCGGACTGGCCGCTGCTGAACGCGATGCTGAACGTCGCGAGCGGCGCGACCTGGGTCTCGATCCACCATGGCGGCGGCGTCGGCATCGGCTACTCGCAGCATGCCGGTCTCGTGGTCGTCTGCGATGGAACTGAGGCCGCCGCGCGTCGGATCGAGCGCGTGCTGTGGAACGACCCCGCCTCGGGCGTGATGCGGCATGCCGACGCGGGCTACCCGATCGCGATCGACTGTGCGCGCGAGCACGGGCTCGCCCTGCCCTTCCTCGACTGAGTCGGCGCGGAGCCCGATGCGCACGTTGTGGCGCAAGCTGCGGATCGCCACCTGCGACGAGCACGAGCGCGTCTTCGATCCCGGCGCGATCGTCACGCGCGAAGGCAAGGTCGAGTGGTGCGGTCCCGAGCGCGAGCTGCCCGCCGGCCTGCGTCCCGAGCGGACGGTGGAGCTCGCCGGCCAATGGCTGGCGCCGGGCCTGATCGACTGCCACACGCACCTGGTGTTCGCCGGACAACGGGCCGCCGAGTTCGCCCGCCGCAGCAGCGGGGAGAGTTACGCGGACATCGCCCGCGGGGGCGGCGGCATCCTCGCCACGATGTGGGCGACGCGCGCGAGCTCGGAGGACGCGCTGGTCGAGGCCGCGAGGCCCCGGCTGCAGGCGCTGATGGCCGAAGGCGTCACGACCATCGAGATCAAGTCGGGCTATGGCCTCGATCTCGAAAGCGAACTCCGCATGCTGCGCGCGGCCCGGCGCCTCGGCGCCGGGCATGCGGTGACAGTGCGCACGAGCTTCCTCGGTGCCCACGCGCTGCCCCCGGAATTCGAGGGACGCGGCGACGAGTACATCGAGACGCTATGCCGCGACTGGCTGCCGGCCGTCGCCGGGGCGGGACTCGCGGACGCGGTGGACGCCTACTGCGAGCGGATCGCCTTCAGCGCCGGGCAGTGCGCGACCCTCTTCGCAGCGGCCCGTGCGTTCGGGCTGCCGGTACGGCTGCACGCGGAGCAGTTGTCCAACCAGGGCGGCAGCCTCGTCGCGGCGCAATGCGGCGCGCTGTGCTGCGATCACCTGGAGTACGCCGGCGAGCGGGAAGCGGCCGCGTTCGCCCGCGCCGGGACGGTCGCGGTGCTGCTGCCCGTCGCGTTCTACTTCCTGGACGAGAAACAGCTGCCGCCGGTCGAGGCGCTGCGACGCCACGGCGTGCCGATGGCGGTCGCTTCGGACTGTAATCCCGGCTCCGCTCCCTGTGCCTCGCTGCTGCTGGCGCTGAACATGGCGCGGCGCTTCTTCGGGCTCACCAGCCGTGAAGTTCTCAGCGGGGTCACCCGACACGCCGCGCAGGCGCTGGGCATCGCTGGCGAACGCGGCTCGATCACCGCAGGCCGGGCGGCCGACTTCTCGGTGTGGTCCGTGGACGCGCTCGACGAGATCGGCTACTGGATGGGATTCAATCCCTGCAGCATGGTCGTCAAGGACGGCGAGATCGTGCTGGAGCGGCCCGTCTGAGGAGGCTGCAATGCCGTTGCGCGACTCGATGAGCCACTGGTCCGGCCGGATCGATGCCGAGGAAGGCGAGGCAGGCAGGCGCTGGCACCAGGTCGTCCGGCCGGCAGCCGAATCCGACCGGCCCGGCCTCGCGTTGGCCGGTTTCGCCTGCGACGCGGGCGTGCTGCGCAATCGTGGCCGGCCCGGCGCGGCGGAGGGTCCGCGCGAGCTGCGGCGGATGCTGGCCAACCTGGCCTGGCATGGCAGGTCCGAGGCACGACTCTACGACGCGGGCGACGTCGACTGTCCGGGGGAGGATCTGGAGGCCGCCCAGCAGGAGTACGCGGCGAGGATCGCGGAACTGCTGGGTGCAGGGCATTTCCCGGTCGGGCTCGGCGGCGGGCACGAGATCGCGCTCGCCAGCTACCTCGGCGCGGCGTCCGTGCCGGCGCTGAAGTCGAGGACCGCGCGACTCGGCATCGTCAATTTCGACGCGCACCTGGACCTGCGGCCGGTCGATGCCCAGGGCCGCGGCAGCTCCGGCAGCCCGTTCCTGCAGATCGCCCGGTCGCGTTCGACGGCGGGCCTCGAGTTCCGCTACCTGTGCATCGGCGCGAGCGAACCGGCCAATACGCCGGCGCTGCTGGCCCGCGCGGGCGAGCTCGGAACCCGGATCATCTACGACATGGAGACCGGTGACCCCGGCACCGTCGATCGAATCCGCGAGTTCGTCGAGCAGTCCTCGGCGATCTACCTGACCTTCTGCCTCGACGTGCTGCCGCCGTCCGAGGCACCCGGCGTCAGTGCGCCCGCGACGCTCGGCGTCCCGCTGCAACGCGCGGTCGTGCTGCTGCGCGAGCTGCTGGCGAACTGCTCGCACGGGACGCCCGGGAGCAAGCTGCTGCTCGCGGACGTCGCCGAACTGAATCCACGCCACGACCCCGACGGCAGGACGGCGCGGGCGGCCGCGCGCATCGTTTACGAAATCGCCTCGTTCGCCCGGTCGCCTCGCGGCGGGTGAATTGCGGGCCGTGTGGCCGCCGGACCGCAGCCGCGGCGCGGCGCGTTGCTCAAGGGGCGGGAGACGCCGCGCCGGCGCGCAGGCTTGGCTGCGGCCTTTTGGGCCGGGTATCCTGCCGGCCCTCGCCGCATGGCTCACCCGATGACAGGTACCGATCCGTGACCCGATTCCGGTCCAAGCACCTCACCGCTGCGTCCGTGCTGCTCTCAGCCGCGCTGCTCACCGCCTGCGGCCGTGGCGAACCGCCCGCGACCACCGACAGCACGGCGAGCCCGACGAGCGAACCCGCCGCCGCGCAGCCCGAGGCCGACAGCCACCTGCCTGCGGGCATCGACTGGTTCGCCGGCGACGTCGACGCTGCCTTTGCCGCGGCGGAGACTGCCTCGAAGCCGTTGTTCCTGTACTGGGGCGCCGAGTGGTGCCCGCCCTGCGCACAGATCAAGGCGACCATCTTCAACCGCAGGGAATTCCAGGAGCGCGCCCGGCTGTTCATTCCGGTCTATCTCGACGGCGACACGCCGAGTGCGCAGAAGCAGGGTGAGCGTTTCGGCGTCATCGGCTACCCGACGATGATCCTGTTCCGGCCGGACGGCACCGAGATCACCCGCCTGCCGGGCGGCGTGGACGTGCAGCGATACGCGACGATCCTCGACGTCGCGCTGGCGGATGCGCGCCCGGTGACCGAGATCCTCCGCGCCGCGACCACCGGAGGCGAGCTCGGCACCGGTGACTGGCGCCTGCTCGCCTACTACTCCTGGTCCACCGACAACGGTCGCGTGCTGCCCGACGAGACGAGCGTCGCCACGCTGCGTTCGCTGAGCGAACGCTGCCCGGTAGAAATCCGGGCGGATTGCTCCCGGCTCTTCTTCGACTACCTGTTCGCGGCCAGCGCGGCGGATCCCTCGCCGTTCACCGGCCTGGACCGGGCGAGCGCACGGCGCACGCTGATCGGCCTGCTCGGTGAGCCGGCGGTCCAGCGCGCGAACGTCAGCAACCTGAGCTACGGCGCCAAGTCCATCGTGCCGCTGCTTTCCGACGAGGGATCAGCCGAGCGCAGCGAACTGATCGCCAGCTGGAAGAGCGCGCTCGACGCGCTCGAGTCGGACGCGACCGGGGCGGGCCTGTCCGACGCCGAGCGACTCAACCTGCTGCGGGCCCACGTCGCGCTGCAGCAGCTCGCCGCCCCGGGAGACTCGCTGCCCGAGGAACTGCTTGCGCGGATGCGCGCGACGGTCGCCGAGATCGACGGCGCGACGACGGACGCCTATGCGAGGCAGGCGGGCATCAATGCGGCGGCGAACCTGTACTGGGAAGCCGGCCTCGACGAGGACGCCAACCGCCTGCTGGTCGCCGAGCTCGAGAAATCAAAGCAACCCTATTACTTCATGTCGAGCCTCGGCGAGCTCGCGCAGAAGGCCGGGCGCGAGCAGGACGCGATCCGCTGGCTCGCCAGGGCCTACGACGAGGCCGAGGGGCCGGCCACCCGGTTCCAGTGGGGCTACAACTACATGGTGGGCCTGCTCGAGATGACGCCGGAGGACACCGGCCTGATCGAGCGCACGGGGCTGCAGCTGATCGACGAGCTCGGTGCGTCGCCGGACGCGTTCTACCAGCGGACCCGTATCCGGCTGGAGTCGCTCGATGAAAAACTGCGCGAGTGGTCGAAGGACAGCGCGGCGCGGGCAAGCGTAATCGAGACGCTGAGGGCCCGTACCCGGGCGATCTGCGAGGACCTGCCCGAGTCGGAGGAGAGCCGGCGCAACTGCGAGCGGTTCCTCAATCCTGCCGTGCCAGCCACTCGGGAAGCGTGATTTCGTACTTCACCGCGGCGCGCCCGAGTCCCGGCAGGCTGCCCGGCGCATCGTCCGGGTAGGCGAACTCGCCGGCGAAGCGCAGCCCGCACTTGCGCATCACGCGCTGCGAGGCGAGGTTGCCGACCAGGGTGCGGGCCGAGATCCGTGTCGCGCCGGCCGGCCCGAAGCCGTGGCGCAGCACGCCGAGGCTGCCCTCGGTCGCAAGGCCCTGCCCCCAGGCAGACCGCCTGAGGCGGTACCCCAGCTCCAGGTATCCCGGCTCTATCCGGTCCTCGCGCAGGTGGAACCAGCCGAGGAATTCGCCGCCGTCGCGCGGCTCGGCCGCCCAGTAGCCCTGCTGGGGCTCCCTCTGATACAGCTCGAGCCAGCGCGGCAGGATCACCTGCTCGTAGAGTTCCCGCGGCGTGGCCGGCCCGCCGGTGATGTAGCGCATCACCTCCGGGTCGGAATCGAGCTCCACGAGCGTCTCGAGATCCGCCGAGGTGAATCGGCGCAGCCGCAGGCGGGCCGTCTCTAGTACGATCATCGACTCAAGCTCTCGGTCGCCCGATTCATGAGCCAGCCAGTCTACGATTTTCGAAGTGACAACGTCGCCGGCGTCGCCCCGGAGCTGATGGAGGCGCTGCAGGCCGCGAACCGTGGTACCGCGGCGCCGTACGGCGACGACGATCACACGCGGGCGATGCAGCGCAGGTTCTCCGCCGTGTTCGAGCGGCCGGTGACGGTCTTTCCGATGAGCACAGGGACCGGCACGAATGGCGTCGCGCTGGCGGCGCTCGCGAACGCGTACGGCAGCGTGCTCTGTCATCCGACCGCGCACATCAACGTCTACGAGTGCGGCGCCCCGGAACTGTTCACCGGCGCGAAGCTGGTCGGCGTCGGAGGCGACGACTTCAAGATCGACGCACGGCAACTCGAGTCGGCGCTCGCTGCAGCAGGTTTCGGCAACCCGACCCGGGTGCAACCGTTCGCGCTGAATCTGACCCAGCCGACGGATTTCGGCAGCCTCTACTCTCTGCAGGAGCTGCAGAGGCTGGCGGAACTCGCGCACGCCCGGGGACTGCGGGTCCACATGGACGGGGCCCGGTTCGCGAACGCGGTCGCGGCGCTCGGCTGCACGCCGGCGGAGCTGACCTGGCGCAGCGGCGTGGACCTGCTGTCGCTCGGGGCCACCAAGAACGGCGCCTTGAACGCCGAGGCCCTGGTCGTGTTCGACGACGAACTGGCGGCGCGGATTCCCTACCTGATGAAGCGCGGCGGACAGGTGCTCTCGAAGGCCCGCTTCGTCTCGGCACAGCTCGAGCGCTACTTCGCCGACGAGCTCTGGATCCGCCGGGCGCAGGCCGCGAACCGCAACGCGGCCGGCCTCGCGGAACGGCTCCGCTCGCTGCCCGGTGTGGAGCTCGTCGCGCCGGTGCAGGTGAACATGATCTTCCTGCGCATGCCGCAGCGGGCCCTGGCGGCGCTGCGCGCCGGGCCGTTCGCCTTCTATGAACTCGGCGAGGACGTCCGGCTCGTCTGCCGCCATGATCAGGAACCCGAAGGGATGAGCGCCCTTTACGACTGTGTTCGCGACGTGCTCGGAGCAGAGCCTTGAGAGGCGTCCTCGCACTGCTGCTGATCGCGCTGCTGGCCCATGCCGCGGCTCGCGCCGAGGAACTGCAGGTCATCGAACTGCGGCATCGGCTCGCCGACGAGGTGCTGCCGGCGGTCGAACCGCTGCTCGCGCCGGGCGGCGTGCTGACCGGTCTCGACGACAGGATCTTCCTGAGGACGACGCCACAGAACGAGGCGCAGGTCCGACAGGCGCTGGCAGCGCTCGACCGCGAGCCGCGGCAGCTGCTGATCACGGTCGCACAGGGCACGGTGGGCGGCCGCCAGTCCCGGGACCTGCGCGCCACGGTTCAGCTGGACCACGGCAACCGGCAGCCCGGCGCCGATGTCGCGGCGGGCTCGGGCGCCACTGTCACCGGGCGGTTGCACGCAAGCGAGCGATCGGGCCGCTTCGACAACACGAGCAGCGTGCGGGCGCTCGAAGGTCACGAGACCTTCATCTCGCTCGGCCGGTCGGTCCCGGTGAGCACGGCCATCGTCTCACCCACGCCGTACGGCCCGGCACCGCGGCAGGCGACGGAATATCGTGACGTCCGTACCGGGTTCTATGCGACGGCGCGGACGTGGGGCGACCGCGTCACGCTCGAGGTCTCGCCGTTCCAGCAGCGCACCGTCGGGCCCAGTACGCACGCCGTGCGCTCGCAGCTGCTCGCTACCGAGCTGAGCGGCCGGCTCGGCGAGTGGATCCCGCTCGGGATGGTGAGCAGCTCCGAGGAGGATTCCGAGCGCGGCATCCTGGTCCTCGGCTCCCGGAACGCGAGCTCGGAGTACCTCGCCTGGGTCAAGGTGGATGAGGTACCTTGAGTTTCCGGCCGCATCCTCCATGTCCAGGCGTGGCAGGATAGGGCCGGATTGATTGCGAGACAGATGATGGCGCGACTGCTGCCCCTGATCATCCTGATCCTGATACCGCTGCTGATCGCGTTCGCTTCCCGGCAGCCATCCGGTGAGCGGCGCGCAGCGGGAGCCTATCGTCCCAGGCGCCGGACGATGGGCGGCGCAGCCCGTCGTCGGGCGAACGGCTCGGGCGAGCCCTTCATGGTGCAGGAGCACGAGCTGCGCGGCGTTCGGGACGCGTACTCGGGTGCCGACCTGGACCCGGGCCGGCCGCTGGTGCGCTGTGCCCAGTGCCTGGCCTTCTACCACGCCACGAGCGCACAGGTGCTGATCCGCGAGAACCAGGGGCGTTGCCCGGCCTGCGGCGGCAACGACTTCCGTGCCGTGACGCTGCGGCGCCGGTGAACGGCAGGCTCGACCGCTTGGACGGCATCGCTACAGCGCGCTACCAGCGACACGAGTCGATCGACTGGTTCTCGCAGCAGCGGCTCGCGCAGTCGCGCGTAGCAGTGATCGGCGCGGGCGCCGTGGGCAACGAGGTGGTCAAGAACCTGGTACTGCTCGGCACCGGGGCCGTGGACGTTTTCGACTTCGACCAGGTCGAGATCCACAACCTGACCCGCAGCATCTTCCTTCGCGAGCAGGACGTCGGATCGAACAAGGCGGACTGCGTCGTCCGGCGTGCCGGCGAGGTGGACCCGAACGTGAGCCTGCGGGCCTTCGCGGGTCATTTCCGCGACCGACTGAGCCTCACGATGCTCGCACGCTACGACTGCGTGATCTCGGCGGTGGACAATTTCGAGGCGCGCATCCAGCTGAGCCAGATGTGCCGGCTCACGGCCGTGGACCTCGTCAACGCGGCGATCGACAGCCGCTCCATCGCGGTCGAGTGCTTTCCGTTCGGCTCAGGGGACGAGAGTGCCTGCTACGAGTGCAATCTTCCCGAGTCCGCCTACCAGAGAGTCGCCGCGCGCTACTCGTGCGGTGGCCTGAGGCGACGTGCGCAGGTCGAGCGGCGCGTGCCGACCACGGCGATCACGGCCAGC
>CAZKLS010000034.1:0-24645 GCA_964553405.1 uncultured Steroidobacteraceae bacterium | reverse complement strand
GCTGCTGCTCGGTGAGGCGGATCTCGACGATGGACTTGATGCTCTTGAAGCCGTACTTCCAGGGAACGACCAGCCGCAGCGGGGCGCCGTTCTGGTTCGGCAGCGGCTTGCCGTAGAGCCCGGTGGCCAGAATCGTGAGCGGGTGCATCGCCTCGTCGATGCGCAGCCCCTCTACATAGGGCCACTCGAGCACCGGAAACCGCTGCCCGGGCATCTCCTTCGGCCGCAGCACAGTCTTGAACGCGACGTACTTCGCCCTTGAGGTGGGCTCGTAGCGCTTGAGAAGCTCGCCGAGCGGGAATCCCAGCCACGGAATCACCATCGACCACGCCTCGACACAGCGCAGCCGGTAGATGCGTTCCTCGACCGCATGGGGCTTGAGCAGGTCTTCCAGCGTGTACGTGCCCGGCCGGCCGACTTCGCCGGTCACGGCGACGCTCCAGGGCTTCGGACGGAACTTCCCGGAGTTCTTGGCCGGGTCGTCCTTATCTGTCCCGAATTCGTAGAAGTTATTGTAAGTCGTTATATCTTCATACGAATTTGGCGAGTCAGTCGCGCCGGTCACGGCGCCGGCGAGCCTCGAGGCGGGCAGCGCGGCACTGGCCGCCAGCGCCGCGAGCAGCCGACGACGGCTCATGTAGACCTCCGGTGGGGTGATCTCCGAGGTCCTTGGGAGCGGTACTTGAATCCGTCGGCGTAGTTTCATTGAAAGGATCCCGGTTCCCGCAAGTAGTGCGTCTGTGCTGAGTAGACCGGCCGGGCCGGCACCTTGTTTCGCGCCCGACGGGGCAACGCAGCCATTCAGACTGAAATTTCGCTATCCATCAACTATATTTGCCCGCCCGCGCACTTACCGGCCGAACGCCACAGCAAGGAGCCCCGCAGATGAATCAACCCGGCAATGCCGCACCTCACCGCCCTGTGGCGCGCGTCGTTCTGGCCACCGCAATCACGGCCTTGCTCGCAACCGGCGTGCAGGCGGCGGAGCAGAGTCGATCGTTCGATATATACGGCTTCGCGCAGGCCGACTTTATCCAGGACATCGGCGGACGGCTCAGTCCTGACTGGGACGACGCGTTCCGTCCCTCGCAGATCTGCATCGATGGGGCTTGTGGCGGCGACGGCCAGTCGAGCGTCAGCGTCAAGCAGAGCCGGTTCGGGATAAAGGGGCTGATGCCGACCGGCGAGGGCCGTTCGCCGTTCAATTTCAAGTTCGAGTTCGACTTGTTCGGCACGGGTAGCGACGCCGGCCAGACGACCTTCCGATTGCGCCACTTCTACGGCGAGTGGGGTCCGCTTCTCGCCGGCCAGACGCACAGCCTGTTCATGGACATCGACGTGTTTCCGAACACGATCGACTACTGGGGCCCGTCGGGGATGGTGTTCTACCGCAACGTGCAGATCCGCTACACGCCGTGGCGCACGGACTCCAACGAGTTTGCGATCGCGATCGAGCGGCCCGGCAACGACATCGATCCCGGCAATGTCCGCCTCGTGGAGGGCTTCGAGGACGCGGAGATCCAGAACGACGAGGAACTGCCGGACTTCACCGCGCGCTGGCGCACGAGCGGGGACTGGGGCCACTTCCAGGTCGGCGGTATCCTGCGCAAGGTGGGGTTCGAGTACCGCCAGTCGCCGGGCGAGAAGTGGTCGAGCAGCAGCGAGACGGGCTGGGGCGTGAATCTCGCCTCCGTGATCAACGTCCTGGAGCGCGACGCGCTGCGCCTGCAACTCGTCTATGGCGAGGGCATCGCGAGCTACATGAACGACGGGGGCATGGATCTCGCGCCGCAGGCGAAGTATTCCGGGGATACGCTCGTCGACGTGAGCGCGGAGACGGTACCTCTGACCGGAGTGGTGGCCTACTACGACCACTGGTGGAGCGAGCGCTGGTCGAGCTCGATCGGCTACAGCTTCACCGAGGTCGACAACACCAATTTCCAGGATCCGGGTGCGTTCCACAAGGGGCAGTACGCCTCGACCAACCTGCTGTGGTACCCGGGTGACAACCTGATGGTGGGCGGCGAGTTGCTGTGGGGCGAGCGCGAGAACAACGACGGCGCCTCGGACGACGACGTGCGCTTCCAGTTCAGCGTCAAGTACAGCTTCGACACCAGCTTCTGATCAGGAGGAAGGACGATGATCGCTACAGGCAAGGCAACACGCTTTACGGCCGCGCTCGCCGTACTGTCGCTGGCGACGACGGTCGCGGCAGCCCGGGACATGAGCAAGGGCTTCAGCGATGCCGAGATCAACGCCGCACTCGATGCGGCCTACACGCAGTTCAAGGACCTCAAGGAAGGGGCCAACGCCGACTACATCCCGGCGCTCGCCGAGGTCGACCCGAACATATTCGGCATCGCGCTGGTGACGACCGACGGCCGCGTCTTTACCAAGGGTGACGTCGCCTCGGAGGTCTCGATCCAGTCGATCTCCAAGGTGTTCACGATGGCCAAGGTGATCGAGGAGCGCGGCACGGGAGCGATCGCGGACAACATGGGTGTGGATGCCACCGGCCAGGTATTCAACTCGATCGTCGCGATCGAGCAGTACAAGGGCTCGGAGATGAACGCCATGGTCAATCCCGGCGCGATCACCGCCACCAGCATGGTCTCTGGTGGCTCGCGCGATGAAATCTGGAACAAGATCCTGGCCTACTACGGCGACTTCGCCGGGCGGCCGCTCAAGGTGAATCAGGAAGTCTTCAAGTCCGAGTCCGAGACCAACCAGCGCAACCAGGCGATCGCGATGCTGATGTACGCCTACGGGCACATCAAGGAAGATCCGCTGCGCGCCACCGACATCTACACGGAGCAGTGTTCGGTGAGCGTCAACGCCCGGGACCTCGCGACGATGGCGGCGACGCTGGCGAACGGCGGTGTGAACCCGGTCACCGGCAAGATGGTGATGAAGAGCGAGAACGTGCCCGAGGTGCTGGCCGTGATGGCCACGGCTGGCCTGTATGACGATTCGGGCCAGTGGCTGTACAAGACCGGATTGCCGGCCAAGAGCGGTGTCGGCGGCGGCATCATCGCGGTGTCGCCCGGCAAATTCGGGATCGCGGTGATCTCCCCGCCGCTCGATGCCGCTGGCAACAGCGTCAAGGCGCAGAAGACCATCGAAGCAGTATCGAACTCGCTCGGTGGCAACCCGTATGCGGTGATGCCGGCGGGCAGGCCTAGGTAAGCGCGGAATTCAGGCGGTAGCGGTGCGGGTCGGTGTCGGCCCGCACCGCTCTTTTGCGGCACAGCGAGCACGACGGGAGGCACACATGAAGGGGATTGCACTCACGGCGGTCCGTTCCTGCCGGGCGGTCGCACTGGGCTTGACGCTGGGTGCGGCCGCCGTCTCGGGGTCGGCCACGGCGCAGTCTTCGGCAGCGGTGGACGGCGACGACGGCTATCTGTTCCACGACTCGCACTTCCACCTGACCAATTATGTCCAGCGCGGGACCGACATTCGGCGGTACCTGGAGATCATGGGCGACAAGGTCGGACGCTCGACGCTGTTCGGAATACCGCTGCAGCAGACCTGGTCACACGCCAACTCCGGGGACTACGCGCCGACCTATTACCTTCAGTCCGACGCGCCGCTCTACTACTACTCGTTCACCGACGCCTATATCGCCCAGGCCTACCTGTCGCTGCCGCCGCAGCAGAGGCAGCGCCTGGACCCGATGATCACGGGCTTCAATCCTGCGGACATGTACGCCGTCGATCACATCCGGCGGGTGCTCGAGACCTTTCCGGGCGTGTTCACCGGCATCGGCGAGTTCACGATCCACAAGGAATTCGTCTCATCCAAGGTCGCCGGAGAGGTCGCGAGTCTGGTCGATCCGGCGCTCGACCGGATACTCGAGTTCGCTGGCGAGGTCGGCCTGGTCGTGATCCTGCACAACGACGTCGACATGCCCTTTGCCAAGGGTGACCAGGAGCCGGTGTACATGACGCAGATGCGCGACCTGCTGCGGCGTCATCCCGGCACGACGATCATCTGGGCGCATACCGGTCTGGGACGCGTGGTCCACCCGGTGCAGTTCCAGGCGGTGACCGCCACGGCGGTGCGTAACGCGCAGCATTTCGACATGATCGCGGCGGCGGCCAAGGATCCGACTCTCAGCCACGTCTATTTCGACATCTCCTGGGACGAAGTTGCGAAGTATGCCGTTGCCTCACCCGAGGCCGAGCAGCAGACGGCACGGATGCTGAACCAGTTCCCGGACAGGTTCCTGTTCGGCACCGACAACGTCGCGCCCGCGGACCAGGAAACGCAGTTGCGGGTCTTCCATCTGTGGGACCCGGTGTGGCGGTTGCTGACGCCGGAGGCCAGCCATGCGATCCGAAAGGGCAATTACGAGCGCATCTTCGACGCGGCACGCGCCAGAGTGCGCGCCTGGGAAGCCGCGAACCTGAGGTAATCGGCATGATGAGCAACAGAAGCGCCTGCATCGCCAGGGCCGTCGTCGTCGCGCTGGCCGCGACGTCGTCATTGGCGAGCGTGGCGGGGGCGGCGGAACGCTCGGTTGAGGAGCGACTGCAGGCGCTCGAGCGGCGGCAGACCGAGCTCGAGAACCAGTTGCAGCAGCGCGACGCGCGCATCCGCGAACTCGAGGCCCAGCTCGATGCGCCGGGCGCGGCCGCTGCGGCCGGCACCGGCGAGGAAATCCGCGCCGCATCGAGCGGGCCCGCTCCCGCGGCGACGACCGGGCTGCCGGCCACCACGGCGGCGTCGGCCAGTGATCCCGACGTGGCGGTCGACGCGCAGTGGGGCCGCTACGAGGGCGGCAAGGGCATGGTGCTGGCCCGGAACGAGCTGGGCGAAGTCGATTTCAGCGTGTTCTCCTACGCGAGATACCTCAACCAGAAGGCGCTCGAGGACACCTACACGGATTCCTTCGGCCGCACGCGGTCGCTCGACCTGCGCCAGGACCTGCAGCTGCAGAAGGTCAACCTGAGCTTCAAGGGCTGGCTGTTCGACCCGAACTTCCGCTATCTGTTCTATACCTGGACCAGCAACACCAGCCAGGGGCAGGGCGCCCAGGTCGTCGTCGCCGGCAACCTCAGCTACCGGTTCAACGATGCCGTCAGCCTCGCCGCCGGCATCGGTGCGCTGCCCTCGACACGGTCCACCAACTACACCTTTCCGAACTGGCTGCGCGTGGACAACCGCACGGTGGCGGACGAGTTCTTCCGTGGCTCGTACACGAGCGGCATCTGGGCTTCGGGCCAGATCGCGGACGGCCTGCGTTATCGCGTGATGATCGGCAACAACCTGAGCCAGCTCGGCGTGGATGCCGGGCAGCTGGATGCGAACTTCAACACCGTGTCGGGTGCGCTGTGGTGGATGCCGACCACCGGCGAGTATGGGCCCGGCGAGGGCTTCGGGGACTACGAGTATCACGACGAGCTGGCCACGCTGTTCAGCCTGAACTTCACCCGCAGCCGGGAGGACGCGCAGAGCCAGCCGGGCGTCAACGACTTCGAGAACAGCCAGATCAGGCTATCGGACGGGACGCGGATATTCGAGCCGGGCGCCTTCGCTACCGACGGGCGGATCAAGAAGGCCTCCTACCGGATGGCGGCCACCAGCGCCGGCTTCAAGTACCGCGGCTGGTCGCTAGACGGCGAGTATTACTGGCGCTGGGTGGACAGCTTCAGGACCGTCGGTGAAATACCGGTAGACGATCTGTTCGACCACGGCTTCCAGCTGCAGGGCTCCACGATGCTGATGCCCCGCGTGCTGCAGGCCTACGCATCGGGCTCGAAGATATTCGGCGAGTACGGCGACCCGTGGGACATTGCGCTCGGTCTGAACTGGTTCCCGCTGCAGCGCAAGGAGCTCAGGCTCAACCTGCAGGGACTGTACCTGGACCGCTCGCCGGTCGGTTACGCCAGCGTGCCGTTCATCGTGGGCGGCGACGGCTGGGTGGTTTCGACCGACGTGAACCTGGCCTTCTGAGCGCCGCGCGACTCCCTGCCGCGCCGCGGTCTACAGCGCGGCCAGCAGCGCGGGCAGCAGTTCCCCGGACGGTCCGCGCAGCACGACCTCGGCGCGCCGGCTGAGGTCGGTGGGGTTGGGATTGATCTCTATGACGCAGGCCGCCGCGCGCAATGCGGACTCGGCGAGACCGGCGGCCGGGTACACCAGCGAGGAGGTACCCACCGAGAGAAACAGGTCGCACTCGGCTGCCGCCGCGTCTGCCAGCAGCAGCGCTTGCTGCGGAATGAGCTCACCGAACCACACGACGTCGGGTCGCAGCAGCGCGCCGCAGCCTGCGCAGCGGGGCAGGGAAGGGGTTCCCGGCTCGTCTTCGTCGCCCGCCCGGTCGACGACCCGTTGCTCGACGGTGCAGCGGTCGCGAAGGATGTTGCCGTGGTATTCGATGACATTGGTGCTGCCGGCCCGCTGGTGCAGGCCGTCGACGTTCTGCGTGACCAGCGTCAGCGCACGAACCCGGGAGGCGAGTTCCGCCAGCGCGTAGTGACCGGGATTCGGCTGCGCGCTGCGAATGGACTCCCGACGCGATTCGTACCAGCGCCAGACCAGTTCCGGGTCCTCGGCGAAGCCCTCCGGCGTGGCGAGCTGCATCGGGTCGTAGCTGGCCCAGAGCCCCTGCTGCGCGTCGCGAAAGGTGGGGATCCCGCTTTCGGCCGAGATCCCCGCGCCCGTCAGCACGCAGACGCGCCTGGCGTCCCGCAGCAGCCCGGCGGCACGCTCGATCAGCTCCGACGCGGATTCCACAGAGTGGTACTCCGTTACTGGCGAATCCCGATGCCCTGATTACCAGCAACTAGCAACTAGTGACTAGTTGCTAGTCACTAGTCACTTCTTCTTCAGGCCGCCCTGCTCGCGCCGGCGAGTTGCCTGACGACGTAGTGCAGGATGCCGCCGTGCTGGTAGTACTCGCGCTCCTTCGGCGTGTCGATGCGCACGCGCGCATCGAAACTGATCGGCTGGCCAGAGGCCGGCGTCGCGACCACCTTCACCATCCGTGCCGCGCCGCCGTTCAGGCCGATGATCTCGTAGCTCTCGGTGCCACTGAGGCCCAGCGACTGGGCGCTCTCGCCCTCCTTGAACTGCAGCGGCAGCACGCCCATCCCGATCAGGTTGGATCGGTGGATGCGCTCGAAGCTCTCGGCCAGCACCGCCTTCACGCCGAGCAGCATCGTTCCCTTGGCGGCCCAGTCGCGGGAGGAGCCCGTGCCGTATTCCTTGCCGGCGATGACCAGCAGCGGCGTGCCTTCGGCCTGGTACTGCATCGCAGCGTCGTAGATCGAGGTCTGCTCGCCGCTCGGAATGTGCACGGTGACCCCGCCTTCGGTGCCGGGGACCAGCAGGTTGCGCAGCCGGATGTTCGCGAAGGTACCGCGCATCATCACCTCGTGGTTGCCGCGGCGGGAGCCGTAGGAGTTGAAGTCCACCGGCTTCACGCCCTGGTCCATCAGGTACCGGGCTGCCGGGCTGCTCTTCGCGATGTTGCCGGCCGGGGAGATGTGGTCCGTCGTCACCGAGTCGCCGAGCAGCGCGAGGACGCGTGCCCCGCGGATGTCGGTGACTGCCGCGGGCGCCATCGTCATTCCTCGGAAATACGGTGGGTTACGAACATAAGTTGAAGTGTCGTCCCACTTGTAGATCTCGCCCTCCGGGACCTCGATCGACTGCCAGTGTTCGTCCCCTTCGAACACCTGCGCATAACTCTTGCGGAACATGCCCCGGTCGATGCAGCCGGCCAGTGTCTGCTGCACCTCCTGAGGCGTCGGCCAGATGTCCTTGAGGAAGACGGGCCGGCCGTCCGAACCGGTGCCGATCGCTTCCGAGTTCAGGTCGAGGTCCATCGTACCGGCGAGCGCGTACGCCACGACCAGCGGCGGCGACGCGAGGAAGTTCATCTTGATCTCCGGGTGCACGCGCCCCTCGAAGTTGCGGTTGCCCGACAGCACCGACGTGCCGATCAGGTCCGCGCTCCGTACGCCTTCCGAGATCTCCGGCTTCAGCGGGCCCGAGTTACCGATGCAGGTCGTGCAGCCATAGCCGACGACGTAGAAGCCGACGTTCTCGAGGTCGGTCAGCAGGCCAGCCTTCTCGAGGTAGTCGGTGACGACCCGCGAACCGGGCGCGAGGCTCGTCTTCACCCAGGGGCGGGATGCAAGGCCGTGCTCGCGGGCCTTGCGGGCGAGCAGGCCGGCAGCGACCAGCACGGCCGGGTTGGAGGTGTTGGTGCAACTGGTGATCGCGGCGATCAGCACCGCGCCGTCCCGCAGCTCGAAGCTCTCGCCACCGGAGCGAACCTCGGCCACGCCGCTCGCCGCCGGGTTTTTCTGTGCCCGCTCCGCGGCCATCTTCGCGAGATGCTCGCGATAGATCTCCTTCGAGCGGCGCAGCGGAACCCGGTCCTGTGGCCGCTTCGGACCCGCGAGGCTGGGCTCGACCGAGGCGAGGTCGAGTTCCAGCACGTCGGTGTACTCGGCCTCGCGCTGCCCGTTGTGCCGCCAGAGACCCTGCGCCTTCGCGTACGCCTCGACCAGCGCGATCTCTTCCGCGTCCCGTCCGGTCAGCTCGAGGTAGCGGATCGTCTCCTCGTCGATCGGGAAGATGCCGCAGGTGCTGCCGAACTCCGGCGACATGTTGGCGATCGTCGCGCGGTCGGCGAGCGGCAGCCCGGCGAGTCCGTCGCCGAAGAACTCGACGAACTTGTCCACCACCCCCTTCTTGCGGAGCATCTCGGTGATCGTCAGCACGAGGTCGGTCGCGGTCGCTCCCGGAGAAAGGCTGCCCTTGAGCCGGACGCCGATGACCTGCGGGATCAGCATCGTGACCGGCTGCCCGAGCATGGCTGCCTCGGCCTCGATACCGCCGACGCCCCAGCCGAGCACGCCGAGGCCGTTCACCATCGTCGTGTGCGAGTCCGTGCCGACCAGCGTATCCGGGTAGGCGCGCTTGACGCCGTCGCGTTCGTCCGCGAACACGACCCGGGCCAGGTGCTCGATGTTCACCTGGTGAACGATGCCGGTGTTCGGCGGCACGACCTTGAAATTGCTGAATGCGCTCTGTCCCCAGCGCAGGAACGCGTAACGCTCGCCGTTGCGGGCGAACTCGATCGCGTTGTTCCTGCGCAGCGCGTCGACCGAGCCGTACTCGTCCACCTGCACCGAGTGGTCGATGACGAGTTCGGCCGGCGCGAGCGGGTTGATTTCCTGCGGGCTCCCGCCCAGCGCCATCATCGCCTCGCGCATCGTGGCCAGGTCCACGATCGCCGGGACGCCGGTGAAGTCCTGCATGATCACGCGCGCGGGCGTGAATGCGATCTCGTGGCTGGGCGTCGCCTTCGGGTCCCACTGGAGCAGGGCCTCGATGTCCTCGCGCGTGACGCTGACGCCGTCTTCGAAGCGCAGCAGGTTCTCCAGGAGGATCTTGAGCGAATAGGGCAGGCGATCGAGGTCGTGGCCTTCGATCGCGGGCAGGCTGCAGATCTCGTAGGACCGGCCGCCCACCGCCAGCGGCTGGCGGGTCTTGAAACTGTCTCTCATGAATCCTCCGGGATGGGAACGGAGCCGACCAAACCGTGGAATTATACCGGCAGACGGCGGTCCGTTGGCAGAGGCTCAGGCGAGCGCTTCGTGCGCGGGCGCGGCGGCGCGCTCTACTTCAGACCGGCCGGCCCGGGCGATGATGCCGCCGCCGAGGCAGACCTCGCCCGCGTACAGGACGGCCGACTGCCCGGGGGTGACGGCGCGCTGGAGTTCCCGCGTGCGCAGCAGGCAGCGCCCGTCGCTGCCGACGCTGACTTCGCAGTCCTGGTCGCGCTGCCGGTACCTCGTCTTCACCGTGCAACGGAAGTGCGCGGCCGGCGCCTCGCCGGCCACCCAGTGTGCCGGCTCGGTGAGGATCGTGTCGCTCATCAGCAGCGGATGATCGTGCCGCTGCACGACGACGAGCACGTTGCGCTCGAGGTCCTTCGCCGCGACGTACCAGGGCGCGTCGGCAGCGCCCCGCAGGCCGCCGAGCCCGAGTCCCTGGCGCTGTCCGAGCGTGTAGTACATCAGGCCGCGGTGCTCGCCGAGCCGGCGACCTTCGGGCGTCTCGATCACGCCGGGTCTCGCGGGCAGGTAAGCGGAAAGGAACTCGGCGAACGGGCGCTCGCCGATGAAGCAGATGCCGGTGCTGTCGCGCTTGTCGTGCACCGGCAGCGTCCGCTCGTGCGCGATGCGCCTCACTTCGGCCTTGGTGAGTCCGCCGACCGGAAAGATCGAACGCCGCAGCAGGTCGCCGGGAACGGTGTGCAGGAAGTACGACTGATCCTTGTCGCGGTCCCGGCCACGCAGCAGCCGTGCCGTTCCGCCCGCCGGCTCGGTGCGGGCATAGTGACCGGTGGCGAACAACTCGGCCCCGAGCCGCTCGGCATACTCGAAGCAGACGCCGAACTTGATCTCCCGGTTGCACATCACGTCCGGGTTCGGCGTGCGGCCTGCGGCGAGCTCGCCGATGAAGTGCTCGAACACCCGCGACCGGTACTCGGCCGCGAAGTTCGCGGTATGCAGCGGTATTCCCAGCTCCTCGCAGACCCGCCGTGCATCCTGGAGGTCCGCCGCGGCCGTGCAGTAGCCGCGCTCGTCGTCCTCCCAGTTGCGCATGAACAGCGCGGCGACCTCGTGGCCGGCGTCCTTGAGCAGCACGGCGGATACGGCCGAGTCGACGCCGCCGGACATTGCGAGAATCACGCGCATCCGGTGATTGTATCGCCACCGGCCGCGCAGACGGCGGCGGACCGGGAAGCGGCCTCAGCCGTGCGCGGCGACCGGCGCGGGCTCGCTGATCAGGTGATTGATCAAGCCGCAGGGATAGCGCGCGCCCGCCAGATAGTCCTCGACGCAACGCATCACCAGCGGGCTGCGCAGACGCAGCTGCGCGGCTGCGAGTTCGTCACGGGTCATCCAGCGCGTGCGCAGGATGCCGCGGTCGAGCGGACGGGCGGGGTCGTGGGACGAGAGCTCGCCGGCGAACGCGACGCGCAGGAAACTGCGGTTCGTGTCACCGGGGCGCCAGAGGTAGACGCCGACGACGGCCCGTGGCTCGAAGTCCCAGCCGGTTTCCTCGAGGGTCTCGCGGACCACTGCCTCGAGGAAGCTCTCGCCGTCCTCGAGGTGCCCGGCAGGCTGGTTGATGACGACCCGCCCGCGCACGCGTTCCTCGACGAACAGGAACCGGCCATCGCGCTCGGTGACGGCCGCAACGGTGACATCCGGCTTCCAGATCATTCGGTCGAGACTACACGCATCGGCCCGGTGCGGGCGAGACTCAGAAGTCGATGGCCGTGGCCCGCAGTTCGGGCTGGATCAGGCTGTCGGCCCATACTTCGTCGAAGTAGGCGAGGTGACGCTTGACCGCCTGCGGATCGTCGTAGTCGACGACACCGTCCCAGCGCGAGGCCTGGGAGCGATAGACGACGGCCTTGTCGTCGGCGATCAGGAACGCGCAGGGATCGCCACGGTACTCGACCGCGACGTTTCGCAGGTCGATGAAGCTGGTCAACCGGCGGGCCATCTGCATGAAGCGGTTGCCCTCGCGGACTGCCCGCGCCGGATCCGAGATCAGCACGCGTACCCGCGCATGCCCGCGCGCCAGGACCAGCCGCTTGACGGGCTCGAGGAAGCAATCCTGGTCGTAGAGCTGCGGTTCGAGGTCCGGGGTGTAGATGCACAGATTCCGGCGGGAACGATTCGCCAGCTCCGCGACCGCGTCCCGATATTCTTCCAGCGTCGTCAGGATGCCTCGCGAGCCCGACACGTCATACCCCCGGTCCGTTCAAGTCATCAAGTCGCAGACGCATGCGCTTGTGCGGTATTCCGACCTCGTCAAATTCCGCTCCCTCGGGCTGGAACCCCAGCCGTTCGTAGAAGCCGACTGCGCTGGTCTGGGCGTTCAACTGCACCTCATCGAGCCCCGCGTCTTTTGCCAGCTGAACCAGGCAGCGCATGATCGCGGTCCCGATCCCCGTGCCGCGGAAAGGCGGAATTACCGCGACGCGACCAATGTTACCGGCGGCATCCACCCTGCCAGTGCCAACCACGTCACGGTTTCCCATGAAGGCCAGCACGTGCCGGCAGGTGAGGTCGGTCGCATCCCATTCCTCGCGCTCGGGGATCCCCTGCTCTTCGATGAAGACCCGCCGTCGCACCGACTCGATTGCAGCGCGATCGGACTCCCAGCCCGCGCGGCGCAGGTTCAGACGCGGCACTGAAGCGTCGGTGTTCACCGATGCGTCCACCTGGAACTCCCGTCAGACTCTGCCGGCGGCCGAGTCGGCGCGTAACCCGGAATGCTACCTAGGCGGCGGGGCGGGCGGCAATCCAAGGACCGCCGTCCCGCGGTCAGGATCGCTCCGGAAATTTCCCGGCCGCGGTGCGCATCCGCGCCGGCCCGATCGGCGGATCGGTGAGCAGGGGTCCCTTTTTTCAATGACTTAGCCCCCGCAAGCTGTCGGCCTCGCAAGGCCGTGCTACAGCCTGACCGACAGCGCGGCGTGGTCCGAGAGGCCGGCGGCTCGCCCGCTGGCCGGGGCGGCCAGCACGTGCCGGCCGGCCTTGTAGAGGTAACGCGCCTCCTGCACGGCGAGTGCCGGGCTCGTCATCACGTGGTCCACCCGCGCACCAGGCTGGCCGTTTCCGGAATGGTAGCTCCATTCGCCGAGGGGCTGCGGCAACCCGAATCCCTCCGCCGTCAGCCGCTGCAGCGAACGCGCGCAGGGCCGGGTGTCCGTGTGCGGGTCCGTGTTGAAGTCGCCGATGAAGATCACACGCCGGTCCTTGCCCATGCGGGCGATCTGCTCGACCTGCGACCAGTAGCCGCTGCGATCGGCCGCGGTCAGGTACACCGGCGCACGCAGTCCGACGACCTCGATGCCGAGACCGGGCAGCCGCCGGTGCAGCCAGTTGGTGGACGCAGCCTCGCTGTAGCCGGGCACAGGCAGCAGGCCATCGTCTGCCATGTCGCTGCGGGCCGCGATCAGTACCTGGTTCTGGCGCATGCCCTTCAGCGAGACGGCGACGCTGTCGAAGCCGATGTCCTTCAGGCTGTTCTTGAAGATCGTGTGCTGTGGGCTGTCCACGAACTCGGTCAGCACCAGCACGTCGACGTCCAGCGTGGCGATCGCGTGCAGTACCGCTGGCGGGATCGACTTCCTTCCCGTGCGGTGGTTTACGTTCCAGGCAGCGAGATGAATCGTCCGGCTCATGGCGCGGGTACTGTATCCGCGCGCCTGGCCGGGATCTTGTCAGGATCGGCCAATCTCTTGTTCCGGGCGTCGCTGCGTCGCGGCCGCGAGCCCGTCGGCGCTTCCGGGCGGCCGGTTCAGATCTCGCGTGCGAGCCGCGCCGCGTGGCCGATATAGGTCGCAGGGCTCAGCTGCTGGAGGCGCTGACGGGCTTCCTCGGGCAACGGCAGGCTGCCGATGAACTTTGCCAGCGAATCGGCGTCCACCTTCTGCCCGCGGGTCAGCGACTTGAGTTGCTCGTACGCGTCGGGCACGGCGTACCGTCGCATCACGGTCTGGATCGGCTCGGCGATGACTTCCCAGTTCGAGGCGAGATCCTGCGCGAGCCGCTGCCGGTCCACTTCGAGCCTGACGAGTCCCCGCGAGACCGACTGCACGGCGATGTCCGCGTGGGCGAGCGCGACGCCGATGTTCCGCTGCACGGTCGAATCGGTCAGGTCCCGCTGCCAGCGCGACACCGGCAGCTTGTCCGCCATGTGTCGCAGCAGCGCGTTCGAGATGCCGAGGTTGCCCTCGGCGTTCTCGAAGTCGATCGGGTTCACCTTGTGCGGCATCGTCGACGAGCCGACTTCGCCGGCCACGACCTTCTGGCGGAAATAGCCCAGCGAGATATAACCCCAGAAATCCCGGCACAGGTCCAGCAGTATCGTATTCGTCCTGGCCAGCGCATCGAAGTAGGCCGCCATCCAGTCGTGCGGTTCGATCTGCGTCGTGTACGGGTTCCATTCCAGGCCGAGCGACTGCACGAACCGCTGCGTCAGGGCCGGCCAGTCGACGTCCGCATACGCCGCGAGGTGCGCGTTGTAGTTGCCGACCGCGCCGTTCATCTTGCCGCGGATCGGCACCGCCGCGAAGCTCGCCCGCGCCAGCCTGAGGCGATGCACGAAGACGGCGACCTCCTTGCCCAGCGTGGTTGGCGTGGCCGCCTGGCCGTGGGTGCGGGACATCATCGCGTCATCGGCATGCATGTGCGCCATGGCCCGCAGCGCCTCGGTGAGCGCGTCGAGGCGGGGCAGCAGCACCTGCTCGCGCGCCTCGCGACACATCAGCGCGTACGCGAGGTTGTTGATGTCCTCGGAAGTGCAGGCGAAGTGCACGAACTCCAGCACCGGCTGCCAGCGCCCGAGCGGGCCGAGCCGACGCTTGATCAGGTACTCGACGGCCTTGACGTCGTGGTTCGTCTCCTGCTCGATGGCCTTGACCTCCTCGGCATCCGCGTCGGAGAACTCACCGGCGATGCGTGCCGCCGCTTCGAGGTCCGCCGCCTCGAGCCCGGCGAGTTCGCGAATTCGGCGTTCGCCGGCCAGCGCCCCGAGCCAGGCGGACTCGACGCTGACCCTGGCCTTGATCAGCCCGGACTCGCTGAAGATCCGCCGCAGCTCGACGCAGCGACTGGCATAACGGCCATCCACCGGAGACAGTGCCGTGAGGGTCGTGAGACTCATGCTGAAATACAGGAGGTGGTAGGATCCCGGATCATACCGCAGGGCCCACCACAGGCGCCTGTCGAGCGCCGTCCCGCTGGCCCGGGACCGGGGCGGATCCAGGGTCCAGGAGCAGCACGCCATGTCGGCAAACGAGTTTCGCGTCGAGCGGGACAGCATGGGGGAACTGCGTGTGCCCGCAGAGGCGCTCTGGGGCGCGCAGACGCAGCGTGCGCTGCAGAACTTCTCGATCAGCGGCCTGCGCATGCCGCGCGGGTTCATCCGTGCGCTCGGGCTCGTGAAGTGGGCAGCGGCCGGCGCGAACCTGCAGCTCGGCGAGCTGGACCGCGTGCGGGCCTACTCGATCCAGAAGGCTGCGCTGGAAGTGGCTGCCGGCCGTCACGACGAGCAGTTCCCGGTGGACGTGTTCCAGACGGGCTCGGGCACCAGCAGCAACATGAATGCCAACGAGGTGATCGCCCGGCTGGCCTCGCGCTACGCCGACGGCATCGCGATCCACGCCAACGACCACGTCAACAGGAGCCAGAGCAGCAACGACGTGATCCCGACCTCGATCCACCTGAGCGCGGCGCTCGGGCTGAGCGAGCGGCTGCTGCCCGCGTTGAAGGAGATGTCCGGGACGCTGGGTCGCAAGGCGGCGGACCTGGGCGGTGTCGTCAAGACCGGACGAACGCACCTGATGGACGCGCTGCCGCTGACGCTCGAGCAGGAGCTCGGCGGGTGGCGCGCGCAGCTGGACGACTCGGTGCTGCGCCTGCAGTCCACGCGGCCCCGCCTGCACAGCCTCGCGCAGGGCGGCACCGCGGTCGGCACCGGCGTCAACGCGCACCCGGAGTTCGCCGCCCGGTTCGCGAAGCTGCTTTCTGAACAGACGGGCCTGGACCTGCGGCCGAGCCGCGATTTCTTCATGTCGCTCAGCTGCCAGGACACGGCAGTCGAGCTCTCGGGTCAGTTGCGCGTGACCGCGGTGGCGTTGATGAAGATCGCGAACGACCTGCGCTGGATGAACAGCGGCCCGCTGGCCGGCCTGTCGGAAGTGTCGCTTCCGGCACTGCAGCCCGGCAGCAGCATCATGCCCGGCAAGGTGAACCCGGTCGTACCCGAGGCGGTCGCGATGGCGGCGGCACAGGTGATGGGCAACGACGCGACGATCGCGATCGCCGGGCAGTCCGGGAATTTCCAGCTGAACGTGATGCTGCCCGTCATTGCCCACAACCTGCTGCTCAGCATCGAGCTGCTGGCGAACTCCGCCCGTTCGCTGACCCGCAGCGCGATCGCCGGGTTCGTCGTAAACCGCGCGCGTATCGAGGCCGCGCTCGAGCGCAACCCGATGCTGGTGACGGCCTTGAGTCCGATCGTCGGCTACGAGGCGGCCGCGGCCATTGCCAGGAAGGCCTATGCCGAGCAGCGGCCAGTGCGCGAGGTCGCCGCGGAGATGACGGGGATCGAACCTGCCGAACTCGCGAGGTTGCTGGATCCGGCGCGCCTGACCGGCGGCGGCAGTCCAGGGCGACAGGCCGGGGGCGGCTGAGTGGACACGAAGCCGCTGAATCCGCTACCGATGCGGCCGCTGGTGGAGGCGCGCCTGCGCGGTACGCAGCCGGGCGGCGATCCGCTCGCCGCCGCGCTCGGCAACCACGACACCGAGCGCCAGGGAGCGCTGCGACGGCTTCTTCCCGCGCGACTCGCGCGGGCTGCGGTCATGGTGCCGCTGGTCGACCGACCCGGGGGCATGACGGTGCTGCTCACCCGTCGCGCCCGGCACCTGAAACGGCACGCGGGTCAGGTGAGCTTTCCGGGGGGGCGGATCGAGGAGCGGGACAGCGGACCCTGGCAGGCGGCACTCAGGGAAACCGCGGAGGAGATCGGCCTGCAGCCACAGTTCGCGTCGCTCGCGGGCTACCTGCCCGACCACCTGGTGATTTCCGGCTACGTGGTCACGCCGGTGGTCGCCTGCGTGCAGCCGGGCTTCGAGCTCCGGCTCGACCTGACCGAGGTCGAGGCGGCGTTCGAGGTGCCGTTGCAGTTCATCCTCGACCCGGCCAATCGCGTGCAGCGGGAGCGGAGGATCTCGGGCGTCGGCTTCACGAGCTATGAATTCCCCTACGGCGAGCACCAGATCTGGGGCGCCACCGCCAGCATGCTGGTCAACCTCTGCCGCCTGCTGGAGCAGCCATGAGTACACAGATCGAGCGGCTGCTGGCGATCATGTCGCGGCTGCGCGATCCCACCGGCGGCTGTCCGTGGGATCGGGAGCAGACCTGGCAGAGCATTTCGCCTCATACGCTGGAGGAGGCCTACGAGCTGGCCGATGCGATCGAGCGCGACGAGCCCGCGGCAGTGCGGGACGAGCTCGGGGACCTGCTGTTCCAGGTCGTGTTCCAGGCGCAGATCGCCCGGGAGCAGGGACTGTTCGACTTCGAAGACGTCGCGGCCGGGATCGGGGACAAGCTCGAGCGGCGCCATCCCCACGTGTTCGGCGACCAGCGCATCGCCAGCTCGCAGCAGCAGAGCCGCGCCTGGGAGGCACACAAGGCGGCGGAGCGACGCGAGCGCGGCGACGGCGCGGGCGTGCTCGACGGAGTTGCGCGGGCGCTGCCGGCCCTCTCTCGCGCCGCCAAGCTCGGCCGGCGGGCGGCGGCGGTGGGCTTCGACTGGCAGAGCGCAGGCGCCGTGCTGGACAAGGTGGACGAGGAGGTCGCAGAGAGCCGGCACGCGCTCGCGCAGGGCGACGCCGGGAAGCTCCGCGAAGAGCTCGGCGACCTGCTGTTCGCGGTCGCGCAGGCGGCGCGCTATTGCGGCATCGATCCGGAGGAAGCGCTGCGCCAGGCCAACGGCAAGTTCGAGCGGCGGTTCAGGCACATCGAGGCTGGCCTGGCCAGCCGTGGCCTGTCGCCCGAGCAGGTCGGCATCGACGAACTCGAGGCGCTGTGGATCGAGGCGAAGCAGTCCGGACGGTGAATCGGCCGGCCCGGCTCGCCGGCGGCTCCAGCTCATGAACCAGGCCAGCGAGGACATCGGCGCCCGGGTCGCGCGACTGCGGGAGCAGCTCGCCGAGTGCATGCTGCTCGATCGCAGCCGGCTCGCGCAGGCCGTCGAGCGGCTGCCGCGCAGGCTGCAGCGCATCGATCCGCGCCGCTTCGCGCGGCTCGAGCAGCAGGTCGAGCGTTCCGCGGCGCTGGCGGCTGCGCGGCGGTCGTCGCTGCCGCAGGTCGTCTACGACGGCCAGTTGCCCGTGCACCAGCGCCGCGAGGACCTGATCCGCGCGATCCAGTCCTCGCAGGTCACGATCGTCGCCGGTGCGACCGGCAGCGGCAAGAGCACGCAGCTGCCGAAGATCTGCCTCGAGATCGGCCGGGGCATCACCGGCCAGATCGGACATACACAACCGCGCCGGATCGCCGCGCAGACGCTCGCGAACCGCATCAGCGCCGAACTCGGCACCGCATGCGGCGACGTCGTCGGCTACCAGGTCCGTTTCCTCGATCGGACGAGCCCGCGGACCCTCGTCAAGCTGATGACGGACGGCCTGCTGCTCCGGGAACTCGAGTCGGACCCGATGCTGCTGCGCTACGACACGCTGATCATCGACGAGGCGCACGAGCGCAACCTGAACGTGGACTTCCTGCTCGGCGTCTGCCGGCGGCTGCTGCCGTCGCGACCGGAGCTGCGCGTGATCGTCGCCTCCGCGACGATCGAGACCGAACGCTTCGCCGAGTACTTCGACGGGGCCGAGGTCGTCAGCGTCGAGGGAAAGACCTGGCCGGTGGAAGTCCGCTACCGTCCCATGCACGAGGAGGACGAGGAGGCGCCGTCGCTCGCGGAATCGGTCGAGAGCGCGCTCGAGGAACTCGACACCGATTCACGTGGCATCGCCGGCGACGTGCTGGTGTTCCTGCCCGGCGAGAAGCAGATCATGGAGGTACGCGACCAGCTGGCGCGCGGTGGCCGCGGCGAGCGCGACGTGCTGCCGCTGTACTCGAGGCTCTCGGCGCCCGAGCAGGAGCGGGTGTTCGCGGCTCACGCCCGGCGTCGCGCGATCCTCGCGACCAACGTCGCCGAAACCTCGCTGACGATTCCCGGCGTCCGCTTCGTGGTCGATTCCGGGCTCGCGCGCATCAGCCGCTACAGCCCGCGCGCGAAGTTCCAGCGCCTGCCGATCGAGCCCGTCTCGAAGGCGAGCGCGGACCAGCGCAAGGGGCGCTGCGGTCGCGAAGGGGAGGGCATCTGCATCCGGCTCTATTCGGAGCAGGACTACGACGAGCGGCCGCAGTTCACGGACCCGGAGATCCTGCGCACGAACCTCGCGAGCCTGATCCTGCAGATGGCCGCGCTCTCGCTCGGGGCGCCCGAGGAGTTTCCGTTCCTGGACCCGCCGGATGCACGGCTGCTGAGCGACGGCTACCGGTTGCTGGCGGAGCTCGGTGCCGTCGACGGCGAACGCCGCATCACGCGGCTCGGCCGGCAGATGGCCGCACTGCCGGTGGACCCGCGGCTCGCCCGGATCCTGCTCGAGGGCAAGCGCAACGGCTGCCTGACCGAGCTGCTGGTGATCGCCGCGTTCCTCAGCATCCAGGACCCGCGCGAACGCCCGTCGGACCGGACCGAGCAGGCCGACGAGCGGCACGCGATGTTCGCCGACGAGCGATCCGACTTCATCGCGATACTCAACCTCTGGGCTGCCTACAGGGCCGCCGCAGCGGGGCCCACGCGCGCGCTGCGCCACTGGTGCAAGGAGAACTTCCTCTCCTACCCGCGGATGCGCGAGTGGCTGGACCTGCATTCGCAGCTCAGCGAGCTGATCAGGCCCGAGGTCGCCGCATCGGCCCCCGCGCCGCCTGCCGTGCTGCACCAGGCGATCCTGACCGGTTTCCTCGGTGGGATCGGTGTGCTCGACGAGGGCCGGACCTACCTCGGGGCGCGTGATACGCGCTTCGTCATCGCACCCGGCACGCCGCTGCAGCGACGCAACCCGCGCTGGATCGTCGCTGCCAGCCTGCTCGAGACACACCGGCTCTACGCCCGCACCGTGGCGCAGGTGCAGCCGTCCTGGATCGAGTCGGCCGCGGCCCACCTGGTCAGGCGGACCCACACCGATGCAGAGTGGGACGCGGCGCGGGGCATGGGCGTGTTGCGCGAGACGGTCAGTCTCTATGGTCGGATTCTGAGCAGCGGTCGCCGCGTCAGCCTCGCATCGGTGGACCCTGTCGCCGCGCACCGGATGTTCATCGAGGAAGGCCTGGTGCCGGACCGGCGCTGTGTCCGCGCATCGTTCCTCGAGCACAATGCCCGGCGGCGTACGCAGATCGAGGAGCTGGAAGCGAAGCTCAGGCGACGCGACCTGCTGGCCCCGGAGGACCGGCTCGTCTCGTTCTACGCAGAGCGGATCCCGGTCGAGGTGGGGAGCCGCGGCAGTTTCGAGCGATGGTGGCACAACCAGGGACGCCGCCTGCAGTCGCTGCTGGAAGCGCCCGACGAAGTGCTGCTGGCGCGGCCATTGCCGCCGGTGAGCGAGGCGGACTACCCGGAGAGCCTGGCCGTGGATGGCAATTCGCTTCCGCTCAGCTACCTGTTCGACCCGACGAATCCCGCGGACGGGGTCAGCCTCGACCTGCCGTTGCCACTCTTGCCCGTGATCGACGCCGAGCGCCTCGAGTGGCTCGTGCCCGGCCTGCTGCCGGAGAAGGTCACGGCCATGCTGCGCGGCCTGCCGAAGACGCTGCGGCGCGGGGTCGTGCCGATTCCCGACGCCGCGCAGCGCTTTCTCGCGACGCTCGAGGCGGAGCCCTCGGGATCGCTGGCGGAAGCTCTCGCGACCTTCGTGACCCGGGAGACCGGCACCGCGGTCGATGCCGGTCTGCTGCGGGAGATGGAATTGCCACGGCACCTGAGCTTCAACCTGCGGATTCGCGACGCGGACGGCGGCGTGTTGCGCACGGGGCGGGACCTCGCGGAACTCAGGCGGTCACTGAAGGTCGCGGGCCGCGCTGCGGCTGCCGCGGCAGGGCGCGGGCGGCAATGGCAGCGCTCGGGCGTGCGGAGCTGGGACTTCGGCGAACTGCCGGAGCAGTGCGTGGTCGAGAGCGGCGGACTGAAGCTCAGGCTCTACCCTGGCATCGCCGACGAGGGTTCATCCGCGCGGCTGGAGCTCTTTCCGAGCGCCGCCCGGGCGCGGCGGGCGACGCGGCGCGGCGTGGTGAGGCTCGCGGCGCTCGCGCTGCCGCAGCAGCGCGACCTCGTGCTGCGGCAGGTCGCCTCGGATCGCGAGCTGACGCTGCTCGTCGCGGCCGCGGGGCAGGGCCGTGCGCTGATCGAGGAGGCTGCGGATCGGGCCGTCGAGGTGGCCGTGCTCGGTTCGGCCGACCGGATACCCGTTGACGCGGCGGAATTCGACGCACTGCTCGACGCGGGCAGGGCGCGGGTCTACGAGGCCGGCCTCGAGGTGACGCGCGTGCTGCGCAATGCGCTTCTCGCCCACAAGGACCTGCGAGCGCTGCTCGGCCAGCTGCATGCCCCGGCGTTCGCCGCGGCCTGCGCGGAGGTGCGCGCCGCGACCGATGCGTTGCTGGCCCCGGGCTGGGTCAGTGAGACGCCGGAGCCCTGGTTCGGCCAGCTCCCGAAGTACCTGCGGGCCGCGGCGCGGCGGCTGGAACGGCTGCGCGCGGACCCCGACCGGGACCGCAGGCTCGCCGCGCGGGTCGCTCCGTTCGCAGCGGCCTGGCGCTCGCTGCACGCCGCCGCGTCGGCCGACGAGGCCGGCGCCGAGCTCGACCAGCTCAGGTGGATGATCGAGGAGTTCCGCGTCTCGCTGTTCGCCCAGGAACTGCGGACGCTGATGCCCGTCTCCGAGCAGCGGCTCGAGCGACAGCTCGCGCTGGCCCGGCAGGAAGCCGCGAGCCGCTGAGCGACGCCGCCTCAGCCTTTGCCCGCGTTGATGAACGGTTTTACGATGTCTATCGGAATCGGGAAAACGATCGTCGTTGTCTTCTCGCTGGAAAGGTCAGCCAGCGTCTGCAGGTAACGGAGCTGCAGCGCGGCGGGCTCCTCGCCCAGCGTCGCGGCCGCCTCGACCAGCTGCGAGGCCGCCTGCTTCTCGCCCTCGGCGTGGATGATCTTGGCGCGCCGCGTCCGCTCGGCCTCGGCCTGCTTCGCCATCGCGCGGATCATGCTCTCGTCGAGGTCCACGTGCTTGATCTCGACGTTCGCGACCTTGATGCCCCAGGCGTCGGTCGCCTGGTCGAGGATCCGCTGGATGTCGGAGTTGAGCTTGTCGCGCTGGGAGAGCATCTCGTCGAGTTCGTGCTGGCCGAGCACCGACCGCAGCGTCGTCTGCGCCAGCTGGCTCGTCGCTTCGAACGGGTTCGCGACCTGGATGATCGCCTTGGCCGGGTCGACGATCCGGAAGTAGACGACCGCGTTGACCTTGACCGAAACGTTGTCGCGCGAGATCACGTCCTGGGTCGGCACGTCGAGCACGACGACCCGCAGGTCCACCTTGACCATGCGCTGGATCAGCGGGATCAGGATGATCAGGCCGGGTCCCTTGACGCCGGTGAAACGGCCGAACGTGAAGATCACGCCGCGTTCGTACTCGTTCAGGATCTTGAAGATCTGCGTCGCCAGCACGACCAGCAGCACGACGACGAAAGCCAGCGTGGCGAAATTGAGTCCCAGCATCAGGGGTTCCTCCAGGGGTCAGTCCTTAATCGGTTCCACTTCGAGCGTCAGGCCGTCCACCTTGACGATGCGCAGGCGCTGGCCCGCCCGTACCGGTTCGCGGCTCACTGCGTCCCAGGTTTCACCGTGGACGCGCACGCTGCCTCGTTCGTCGAACGACTGCAGCGCCTCGGCCCGCTCGTTCAGCAGGCCCTCCGCGCCGCTGACGACCGGACGGCGCCGCGCGCGCACCGCGAACGAGACGATGGCGAGCAGCACCAGCGCGCCGGCGAAGGCCATCATGCCGATCACCTGCCAGGCGATGCCGAAGCCCGGCACCTCGTCGTCGAGCAGCATGACGGAGCCGATCACGAAGGCGATGATGCCACCGAGCCCGAGCGCGCCGAACGACGGCACGAACGTCTCGGCAACGATCAGCACGACCCCGAGCGCGATCAGCGCGAGTCCGGCGTAGTTGACCGAGAGCACCTGGAACGCGAACAGCGCGAGCAGCAGGCAGATCGCGCCGACGACGCCCGGCACAATCGCGCCGGGGTTGTAGCCCTCGAGCAGCAGTCCGTAGATGCCGATGAGCATCAGCAGGTAGGCGACGTTCGGGTTCGTCAGCAGCGAGAGCAGGTCGGTCCGCCAGTCGGGCTCGACGGTCCTGAGCACCGCGCCCTCGGTCCGCAGCTGGACCGAGCGGGACTGCAGCTTGACCTCGCGGCCGTCGATCGCCCTCAGCAGTTCGGGCAGGTCGCCCGCGACCAGGTCGATCACGCCCAGCTCCAGCGCCTGGCTGCTGGAGAGGCTGGCGCCCTCGCGTACCGCGGCCTCGCCCCAGTCCGCGTTCCGGTCGCGCAGCTCGGCGAGGCTGCGGATGTAGGCGACCGCGTCGTTGACGGCCTTGCGCTCGAGCGCGCTGCCGGGCTGCGGCTTTGGCTTCGACGTGCCGTCCTCGTCGCCCTCGGCTTCGGTCCCGCCGGCGTCTCCGTCGTTGGGGGCCGGGCTGCCGCCGGGACCACCGATCTGCACCGGCGTCGCGGCGCCGAGATTGGTCGCCGGCGCCATCGCCGCGACGTGGCTCGCGTACAGGATGAACGTGCCGGCGCTGGCCGCGCGTGCCCCGCCGGGCGACACGTAGCCGACGACCGGCAGGTCCGAGGCGAGAATCGCCTGGACGATTTCCCGCATCGCGGTGTCGAGTCCGCCCGGCGTGTCGATCGTCAGTACGACGAACGCGTCTCCCTGCTCGCGCGCGTCCTCGAGGCTGCGCTTGACGAAGCTGCTGGTCGCGGGGCCGATCGGGCCGTCGATCGGAACCAGCGCCGCGCTGCCGCCGGCCGTCTCGGCGCCGGTTCCGAGCAGCCAGAACCCGGCGATCGCGGTCAGCAGGGCCAGCAGGCTGCGCTGCGGTCTCGGTCGTGTTGCGCCCATGAGGGGATCATATCAGCGCGCGTAGGGCGACGAGTCAGTCCTATACTGTGCGTTCATGCTGGCCGCCCGGGCGGGTGCGAGGACATGCGCGAACGAAGTTCACCGATTCCCCTGCTTGTGCTCGCGGCCGGCGTGCTGCTGCAACCCGGCAGCGCGGGCGCCGCCCGAGCCGCCGAGGAGCCCGCGGCCGGCCCGCCGGCAGTGGAATTCCGCTCCCAGCTCGTCCGGCCCGGGCTGTCGGTGCTGCTCGGGGGCGGCGGCAACGTCGCCGTCTGGACGGGCGAAGACGGCACGGTGCTGGTGGACGACAGCCTGGACAGCTTCGCGGCGGGCCTGCTCGAGGCCGTGGCGGTGATTTCGTCTGAGCCGGTGCGGTTCGTGATCAACACGCACTGGCACCCCGATCACACCGGCGCCAACGAGCCGGTCGCCCGCTCCGGCGGCGTGATCGTGGCCCACGACAACGTGCGGACCCGGATGAGCGCCACGCAGTTTATCGAGGCGTTGCAGCTCGAAGTGCCTGCCGCAGCGGATGCCGCGCTGCCGGTCGTCACGTTCACCGACGAGGTCAGCCTGCACCTGAACGGGGACCGGCTGGACGCCGTGCACGTCCTCGACGCGCATACCGACGGCGACGTGTTGCTCTGGTGGCGTAACGCCAACGTCGTGCACATGGGTGACGTCTGGTTCAACGGCAGTTTCCCGTTCATCGATCTCTCGAGCGGCGGATCGCTGGCCGGCCTGGTCGCGGCTGTCGAACTCGTGCTCGATCGCGCCGACGCCCAGACGGTGATCATTCCGGGCCACGGGCCCGTGGGGACCCGTGCGGAACTCGTC
>CAZKLS010000033.1:0-24955 GCA_964553405.1 uncultured Steroidobacteraceae bacterium | reverse complement strand
ACCGCGTGCTGTTCCCGTACTTCGCCGGCTTCCACATGCTGCTGCGCGACGGCGCGGACTTCGTCGCCGTCGACAAGGTGATGGAGAAGTTCGGCTGGCCGATGGGCCCGGCCTACCTGATGGACGTGGTCGGCATGGACACGGCCGTGCACGCCGCCGAGGTGATGGCCGAGGGATTCCCGGATCGCATGAAGCCGGACTTCCAGAACACGACGCAGGTGCTGGTCGGGCACCAGCGCTACGGCCAGAAGAACGGCAAGGGCTACTACTCGTACGCGCCGGACAAGAAGGGCCGCCCGAAGAAGAGCGTCGATGCCGAGACCTACGAGCTGATCAAGGGCGTCGTCGCGGCGCGCAAGGATTTCACGCCGGAGGAGATCATCGCGCGCTGCATGGTGCCGATGGCCAACGAAGTGGCGCGCTGCCTCGAGGAGAAGATCGTCGCCTCGCCCTACGAGGCGGACATGGCGCTGATCTACGGGATCGGCTTCCCGCCTTTCCGCGGTGGCGCCTGCCGTTACCTCGACCAGACCGGCATCGCCGAGTTCGTGGCGCTCTGCGACAAGTACGCTTCGCTCGGCAAGGCCTACGAGGCGCCCAAGCTGCTGCGTGACATGGCGGCGGGCGGCAAGAAGTTCTTCGGTTGAGCCCGAAGCACACCAGGAAAAACGGAGAGATCACCATGAGTCTCAATTCCCGCGATGTAGTGATCATCGATGGCGTGCGCTCGGCGATGGGCCGATCGAAGGGCGGAATGTTCCGCAACGTGCGCGCCGAGGAGCTGTCCGCTGCGCTGATCAGGGCGCTGATCGAGCGCAATCCCGGCTTCGAGCCGACGGAGATCGAGGACGTCATCTGGGGCTGCGTGAACCAGACCCTCGAGCAGGGCATGAACGTAGCGCGCAATGCGCTGCTGCTGGCGGGCCTGCCGCACACGGTGGCCGGGCAGACCGTGAACCGGCTCTGCGGCTCCTCGATGCAGGCGCTGCACACCGCGGCCGCCCAGATCATGACCAACCAGGGCGACGTGTTCGTGATCGGCGGCGTCGAGCACATGGGCCACGTCGGGATGACGCACGGGATCGACCTGAACCCGGCGGCGTCGAAGCAGTACGCGAAGGCCTCCAACATGATGGGCCTGACGGCCGAGATGCTCGGGCGCATGCACGGCATCACGCGCGAGCAGCAGGACCAGTTCGCGCTGCGTTCGCAGCTGAAGGCCGCCGAAGCGACCAGCGAGGGCCGCTTCAGGAACGAGATCGTCGGCATCGAGGGGCACGACGCCGACGGCGTGCGGGTGCTCTGCGACGTGGACGAGGTCATCCGCGGCGACACGACGCTCGAGGGACTCGCGTCGCTCAAGCCGGTGTTCGATCCGAGGAACGGCACCGTGACCGCGGGATCGTCCTCGGCGATTTCGGACGGGGCCTCGGCCATGCTGGTCATGAGCGCGGAGCGCGCCAAGTCGGCCGGGTTGAAGCCGCGCGCCAAGGTCCGCTCGATGGCGGTGGCAGGCGTGGATCCGGCGATCATGGGCTACGGACCGGTGCCGGCGTCGAAGAAGGCGCTGAAGCGGGCCGGGCTCAAGATGGACGACATCGACTACCTCGAACTCAACGAGGCGTTCGCGGCGCAGTCGCTGCCGGTGATCAAGGATCTCGGTCTGCTCGAGACGATGGACGAGCGCATCAACCTCAATGGCGGCGCCATCGCACTCGGGCACCCGCTCGGCTGCTCGGGGGCCCGCATCACCACGACGCTGTTGAACGTCATGGAATGGAAGGGCGGCGAGCTCGGGCTCGCCACGATGTGCATCGGCCTCGGGCAGGGCATCGCCACGATCCTCGAGCGCGTATAAGCCCGTTCGGAGCTGCCGGCCGGCCCGTGCCGGCCAGGGCGGGGGCGGCGCCGCAGGCAGACGCGTCTGCCTGCGGCCGCGCGTCCGATACTTTCGCCTACTTTCCTTCGGTCTATCCGTAGTCCGCGGCGACATACCGGGATACCGCGTGGATTGCTGCGTTGCGATATTCGCAGCGCTGAGCCAGCGTGCCCGGACCCGGCGCGATGGTTCGGTTGCAGTCGAATACCCCTCAGGACCGGACCCGGCAAAGGCGCGGAGGCGATATGGACGACAAGAGCAAAGACGTTGCGATGCAGATGGCCGAGGATGCGCGCCAGGCCGAATGGGAGGCCGCGAGCTTCACGGCAGAGGTCTTCAAGGGCAAGTTCCGCTGGGACATGGTGCATCCGTTCCCGGCGCAACCGCCCGAGGACAAGAAGATCGGCGACGAGTACCTCGAGAAGGTCAAGGCCGTGCTCGAGAAGCACGTCGACCCGTACAAGATCGACGAGGAGGGTGAGTATCCTCCCGAGGCGCTGGACGCGATGGCCGGGATCGGCCTGTTCGGGATGAAGATCCCGAAGGAGTACGGCGGCCTCGGTCTGTCGATCACCAACTATGCGCGCGTGCTGGGGCTGATCGGCAGCTATTGCTCGAACACGGTGACCTACCTGTCGGCTCACCAGAGCATCGGCGTCCCGCAGCCGCTACGCGAGTTCGGCACCGAGGAGCAGAAGCGCAAGTGGCTGCCGCGGCTCGCGAAAGGCGAGATCTCGGCATTCGCGCTGACCGAGCCCGACGTCGGCAGTGATCCGGCACGGATGACGACCGTCGCGACGCCCACGCCGGACGGCAAGCACTTCATCCTCAACGGCGACAAGCTCTGGTGCACCAACGTCACCGATCCGCGCACCACGCTGATCGCGGTGCTGGCACGGACCCCGGACAAGGAACTGCCGAACGGAAAGAAGGTTCCGCAGATCTCCTGCTTCGTCGTGGAGATGGACTGGCCCGGCATCGAGCGGGTGAGGCGGTGCCGCTTCATGGGCTTGAACGGCATCGCGAACGGCGTCGTCTCGTTCAAGGACGTCAAGGTGCCGGTGGAGAACATGATCGGCAAGCCGGGACAAGGCCTGAAGATCGCGCTGGCGACCTTGAACGTGGGTCGGCTCGGCCTGCCGGCGGCCGGCATCGGCGCCGGCATGGCCTACGTCGAGGACGCCCAGTGGTGGATCAACACGCGCAAGCAATGGGGCGTGCCGATCGGCAAGCACCAGGCGATCGCGAAGATGGTCGCGAACTACGCCGCACACCTGTTCGCGATGAAGAGCATGGTGTACCTGACCTGCGCTTTCGCCGACCGCAAGAACGCCGACATTCGCCTGGAAGCAGCCGCGGCGAAGTACTTCTGCTCGGAGACGCTATACCGGATCCTCGACGACTACCTGCAGGTCCGCGGCGGGCGCGGTTACGAGCGCGCGACCTCGCTCTACGAGCGGGGAGAACGGCCTACGTCGGTCGAGATGACGCTGCGTGACATGCGCATCGGGCGCATCTTCGAGGGCTCCTCGCAGGTGATGCACCTGATCATGGCGCGCGAGGCGCTCGATACGCACTTCAAGCTGGTCATGCCGATCCTGAAGCCGAAGCCGGGCCAGAAGGCGGACAAGAGTGCCGCGATGATGAAGGCGGCCGGATTCTATGCGGGTTGGCTGCCGGGACTGTTCATGCCGGAGACGGGCGGCTCGCTGGCCGCCGGAAGGCTCGACGCACGCAATCGCAAGCACCTCGCCTACGCGGCGAAATCGAGCAAGCTGCTGGCGCGGCGCTTGTTCGCGACGATGGCCAAGCTCGGACCCAAGCTGGAGAACGAGCAGATCATCCTGGGCAATTTCGTCGACGTCGGCGTGGACCTGTTCGTGATGGCCGCGGCGCTGTCATACGCCGATCACCTGCTGACGCTGAATCCGCAGGACGAGTCGCCCCAGGCGCTGGCCGACCTGTTCTGCCGCGAGGCGCGCAGGCGCATCGAGGGCAACTTCAGGGCCGTGCAGAAGCAGCACAATCGCAGCTACCGGAAGGTCACCGACCTGTTCATGGAAGGCAAGCTGGGCTGGCTGGCCGACGGGGCGACGAACCCGATCCCGCCAAAATACCGGGACTGGGAGAAGAACGACTACGAGCACCCGGCGCAGACGGCCGCGGAGCGGGCGACCGGAAAAGGCCCGAAGGAGCCCGAGGGCAAGGCCGCCTGAACTCGCTGATCTACCGCGTCGGTGTCGCCGACTGGCACCGGCGCGGCTCCTGGACGCCGCGTCCCGGCGTGCGCCGGGACCCTACGGTCCCGGCCGATGGCCGCAGGTCGCCTGCCTGGCGTGCGGGCCTCTGTTGAGCGCTTCGCCGCCGGCAGTTTAGTTTTTCTCATCCAGCCTGCGGCTCATTCGCGCTAAAAGATCCGTGCCGCGCAGCTCCAGGGATGCTGCGCCGACGGGGACGACGGTTCCCCGCGACTGCGCTTCGCCCGTGGCGGTCCGCCGGCGGGCGGCTCCATATGACAGGGGAGGCACATGGACTACAGCGAATTCTCGACGGCATTCCAGAACGCCCTTGCGCCTCAGATCCTCTCGATCCTCGCGGCGCTGGGAATACTGATCATCGGCTGGCTGGTGGCGGTGGTGCTGCGCGCCGGGGTGCGCCGCGGCTTGAACGTCGTCGGGCTGAACCGGCGGATCGAATCCTCGCTGCACCGCAAGCTCGATCTCGAGCGCGGCGTCGCGGTCGGAGTGTTCTGGTTCGTGATCCTGATTACGCTGGTCGGCGTATTCAACGCACTGTCGCTGCACACGGTTTCGGGGTCCATCCAGCAGATGGTGGACCAGGTGCTCGGCTACCTGCCGCGCGTGCTGGCGGCCCTGCTGCTCGGGCTGATCGCCTGGAGCATCGCCACGTTGAGCCAGGGCCTCGTGAACCGGGCGCTGGCGGCAACGCGTCTCGACGACAAGCTGTCGGAGCAGGCCGGCATGGAGCCGATGAGCAAGAACGTCGCCGGGGCGCTGTTCTGGCTCGTGCTGCTGATGTTCCTGCCGGCCATCGTCGGCGCGCTGGGGCTCGATGGAATCCTGCTGCCGCTGCAGCAGATGATGGACGAACTGCTGCTCGCGCTGCCCAACATCTTCGCAGCGGTCGTGATTGCGCTGGTCGGCTGGCTGGTCGCCGGCATCCTGCGGGGGTTGACCCGCACCGCGCTGACTGCAGCCGGTGTCGAGAAGTTCGGCGAACGCGTCGGACTGTCGGGCAACATCCGGCTGGCCAACATCGCCGGCACGCTGGTGTTCATCATCGTTTTCTTCCCGGCGCTGATCGCCGCCTTCGAGGCCGTCGGCATCGAGGCGATCGCGGGTCCGGCGACCGACATGCTGCGGCAGTTCATGGCCGCGGTCCCTTCGATCGTCGCGGCGGCGTTGATCCTGCTACTCACGTTCCTGGTGGCGCGGGTCGTCGCCGACCTCGCGACGCGACTCCTCGAGGCGGCAGGGCTCGACCGGTTGCCGGCAGCGCTCGGTCTGCAGAACCTGCCCGCCGACCGCGTGCAACCCTCGCGCATCGCGGGACGTCTGGTGCTGTTCTTCGCGATGCTGTTCGCGGGCATCGAGGCCGCGAACAGGCTCGGCCTCACGCAGGTCGCCGACGCCGGACACACATTCGCGCTGTTCGCCGGTGACGTGCTGGTCGGCGGCCTGATACTGGTCGTCGGCTTCTGGCTGGCAGGGGTCGCCTATGCCGCGATCCGCCAGACGAGCTCCGAGCTGAGCGGACTGATGGCCCAGGTCGCGCGAGTGGCCATCATCGCGCTGGTCATGGCGATGGGGCTGCGCGCGATGGGCATCGCGGACGACATCGTCAATCTGGGCTTCGCGTTCACGTTCGGTGCAGTCGCGGTCGCCGTCGCGCTGTCCTTCGGCCTCGGCGGTCGGGAGGCTGCCGGCCGCCAGCTGGAGTACTGGTTCTCGAAGTTGCGCCAGCCGGAGACGCGACCGCCGGGGCAGGCGGGGCCGGGATGATAATCAGCGGGCGTGCCGTTCGCGCGCCCGCCTCATCATCGTCGCGTGTGCGCCGGCGCGCGCGACTTCACTCGACGCGGCGTCCGGCTGCAGCTGGACGTAACTGCCATCCGGCTGCATCTGCCAGGCCTGGCGGCTGTCGGACAGCTCGATCTGCAGCGCCTCCCAGAGCCGCTCCCGCAGCGGGCGCGCCTCGACCGGCGTGACGGCCTCGACGCGGCGCGACAGGTTGCGGTCCATCCAGTCCGCGGAGCCGATCAGGAATTCGCCGTCGAGCGGATCCTGCTGGCCGTTCGCGAAGTGGAATACGCGGCCATGCTCGAGGAACCGCCCGACGATCGAGCGGACGCGGACGTTGTCGGTCCAGCCCGGCACGCCGGGGCGCAGGCAGCAGAAGCCGCGCACAATCAGGTCTATCGGCACGCCGGCCCGCGATGCCCGGCTCAGCGCCTCGCAGACGGGGCGGTCCTCGAGCTGGTTCATCTTCGCCACGATCCGCGCGGGCCGGCCCGCCTCGCAGTGCTCGATCTCGCGCTCGATGAACCCGAGGAATCGCTCGCGCATGTTGATCGGCGCCACCAGCAGCTTCTCGAAGCTGGGCGAGCGCGAATAGCCGGTCAGGTGGTGGAACAGCGAGACGACGTCGTTGGTGATGACCGGATCGGCGGTGAACAGGCCGAAGTCGGTGTACATCCGGGCGGTCTTGACGTGGTAGTTACCGGTGCCGATGTGGGCATAGCAGCGCAGCCCGTCGCCCTCGCGGCGCACCACCAGCGCGAGCTTGGTGTGCGTCTTCAGTCCGCGCAGGCCGTAGATCACGTGATCGCCGGCTTTCTGCAGCTCGTTGGCCCAGTGCAGGTTGCGTTCCTCGTCGAATCGCGCCTTCAGTTCCACCAGGCAGGCCACCTGCTTGCCGGTCTCCGCGGCCTTGATCAATGAGCGCACGAACGGCGTGTCGTCGCCGAGCCGATACACCGTCATCTTGATGGTCACGACCCGCGGGTCGTTGGCCGCGTCGCGGATGAAGCGTTCGACCGTGGCATCGAAGCTCTCGTAGGGATGGTGCACGAGCAGGTCGTTGGTGCGGATCGCCGCGAAGAAGTCCGCGTCCTCGTCCAGGCCGGCCGGCACCTGCGGAGCCCAGGGCGGGTCGCGCAGCGCAGGCCGGTTCAGCGAGGCGATTTCGAACATCCCGGAGTAGTCGAGCGGACCCTCGAGGTCGTAGACGTCCTGCTCACCGAGCGCGAAGCGCTCGATCAGCGCCGCGCGCATCGCGGGATGGGCCTCGGCGCCGAACTCGAGCCGCACGACCGGCTGGAAGCGGCGCTGCCGCAGGTGTTCCTCGATCAGTTCCCGCAGGCTGTTGTCCCGGTCCTCCTCGAGCGCGATGTCCGCGTTGCGGGAGACGCGGAACAGGATCGTCGCCTCGATCTCCATGCCCGGGAACAGCTTCCAGGCGTTGTGGCGCACCAGGTCGCAGAGCGAAACGTAGCAGCTCTCGCCCGGCTCGACGTCGGACTGCAGCGGGATCCACTGAGTCAGGCTGGTCGCGACCTTGACCCGCACCGGCTGGCGCTCGTCGGTCTTCGTGTCGCGCAGCAGGAAGCCCCAGGACAGCGAGAGGTTCGACAGGAACGGGAACGGATGCGACGGGTCGAGGCTCAACGGCGTCAGCGCGGGTGATACGTTGCGATCGAAATACCCCGAGGCCTCCTCGCGCTGCGCCGGGGAGAGCTGGTCCCAGTCGGCGAGCAGGATCCCCTCGGCGCGGATCCGCTCGCGCAACTCCGCGTAGCAGTCGTTGAGGTCCGCCAGCGTCGGCAGCAGCGCCTCGCGCAGCGTCGCCATGTGCCGGTTGAAGGCGTCGATGTTGCCGGGAACGCCGCTCGCGTAGGCGCGGGTGCGCATCGCCCCGACGCGCTTCATGTAGAACTCGTCGAGGTTCGAGGTGAATATCGCCAGGAACTTGAACCGCTCGAGCAGCGGCGTGCGCTCGTCGAGGGCCTCGTTCAGCACGCGCCGGTTGAACTCGAGCCAGCTCAGGTCGCGGTCGAACCAGACGGCTTCGTGGAATTGCCTGCTGTCGAAAGTCTCTGTCATCTCGGGAACTGCTCGCGGCCCGGTCGAACGATGGTGCCGCTGTTACGGGAATTCGGAAAAGCCTGCCGGTGTTAGGAAGATTTGACAAGCGCCCGGCTCGGATGCGGCGGCCCCGGGCCAGCTGCGGTCAGCGGGCCGGGGGGTTGGCGACCGCTTCCCTGATGACCCGGACCGCGTCGGCGGCGGTATCCACCCGCTGGATCAACGCCAGGTCCTCTGGATCGATCGTGCCCTGCTCCAGCATCGACTCCCGCGCGAACGCGACCAGCTGGTCCCAGAATTCCCCGCCCAGCGCGATCAGCGGGAAACGCTCGATCTTGCCGTTCTGCATCAGCGTGACCAGCTCGAAGGCCTCGTCGAGCGTGCCGAAGCCGCCTGGCATCACGACGAAGGCGCTCGAGTACTTGACCAGGAACACCTTGCGAACGAAGAAATGCTCGAACTGGATGAACTTGTCCAGGTAAGGATTGGGCTTCTGCTCCCTGGGCAGCTGGATGTTGCAGCCGAGGCTCAGGCCGCCGGCCTCCCGGGCGCCCCGGTTGACCGCTTCCATGATGCCGGGTCCGCCGCCAGTCATAACCGCGAAGCCGGACTCGGCGAGTTCCCGGCCGAGGTCCCGGGCGATCGCGTAGTAACGATGCGTCTCGGGGAAGCGTGCCGATCCGAACACGGTCACGCAGGGCCGTGCGAAGTCGAAGCTCTCGAAGCCGCGCAGGAACTCGAGGAAGAACCGCACCGCGCTCTCGAGGTCGGCCTCGCGATTGCGCCGCCCGGCAAGGAACAGCTTCTCCGCCCCTTCCACGGTCTCGAGCAGCGGATCCCGCTGGTTCGCGTCGCCGGGCCGGTCGGTCACGGGCGGGCCGTGTCGGGTGCCATCCGGGGATCGTCCCGCCGTCAGTCCCGGTATCCCGGGTTGCGGCGATCGAGCTTGCGCAGCAGGCCGGGCCAGGCCAGGTTGCCGCCCATCGAGCGCGTGGCCTCGTTCGCCATGGCCTTGGCGCCGGCCAGTATCCGGGGGTCCACCCGCAGCAGTTCGGTGCCGCCCGCCTGTGCCCTGACCTGGATCATGCAGGTCGCCTCGAACACGTACATCAGCAGGAAAGCCTCCGGCACGCTCTCGGCCACGGTCAGCAGGCCGTGGTTGCGCAGCATCAGGAAGCTGTTCTGTCCCAGGTCCCGCACCAGGCGGGGCTTCTCCTCCGCGTTGAGCGCGACGCCCTCGTAATCGTGGTACCCGAGCGAGGCGAGCACGAAAATCGACTGCTGCGAGATCGGCAGCACGCCGTCCTTCTGCGCGGACACGGCCACCCCGTTCACGCTGTGCACGTGCAGCACGCAGCGCGCATCGTCCCGCGCCGCGTGGATCGCGCTGTGGATTGTGAAGCCGGCCGGATTGATGTCGAATGGACTCGCGAGAACCTTGCGACCTTCCAGGTCCACCTTGACCAGGCTCGAAGCGGTGATCTCATCGAACATCATCCCGTACGGATTGATCAGGAAGTGATGCTCGGGTCCCGGCACCCGGGCCGAGATGTGCGTGAAGATCAGGTCGTCCCAGCCGTACATCGCGACGAGCCGGTAGCAGGCGGCGAGCGCGACGCGCTGCTCCCATTCCGCGGCGCTGACCTGTGATCGAACCGCTGCGTCCGGCCCAGCCTGATCTTTCATGGCGATCTCCCGGTCGTTTCCCTGGAACTCCGATGCGACGATTATGCTCTCCGTGCAGCCGGCGTGACACCGTACCCGGCCCCGCCCGGTTCGCGGAGCGGCCCGCGTCGCTCAGACGAAGCGCTCGATCAACGCATGCACGTTCACGCGCGCCTGCATCCGCGCGCAGATCAGGAACGTGCCGACCAGCTTGCGATGCAGGAAGATCGTCTCGGGCGGAGGCGAGCGCAGGCCTTCGCGGAACGCCACGGCCATCCCGAGGTCGCGAGCCCTGGCGACCAGTCGCGACCCGGCGAAGTCGTAAAGGCCCCGGTGCACGAGCGGTTCGCAGACGAGCCGTATGATCTCGACGGCCGCCCGGGTGCGTTCCTCGGGGTCGCCAGGATGCGCGTAACCGATCTCGAAGGCCGCATCGCGGACTCCACCCTCGTCGCCCTGCAGCAGGCTCCGGCATATCCGGCGGTAGCGGTCCACGAACTCTGCGGAGAACTCCGAGACCGCGCCCAGGTCCAGCAGCACGAGTTCATGCGTCGCGGGACGATAGAGATAGTTCGCGAAGTTCGGATCCGACTGCATGAACCGGAAGTCGAACAGCTCGCGGAACATCAGCAGCTGCAGCGTCCGGCCGATGGCATTGCGCGTCGCCTGCGGCACGGCTTCGCTCGATAGCGTCTCGAGCGGCTCGCCTTCCATCCAGTCGAGCGCCAGGATCCGGCGTGTCGAGAGGCTGCGATCGACCCTCGGGACGCGCACGCCGGGCATGTCGGCGACCAGCCGGCCGTACCGCTCCAGGTTCCGCGCCTCGTTCTCGTAGTCGGTTTCAAGTCGCAGCTGCCGCTTCGCCTCGGCGACGATGGCCGGCACGTCGAGCGGCACCGGCAGAAAATTGAACCCCTTCAGCAGCGTCGCGAGGTTGTCCACGTCGCTGTCCACGCTCTTCGCCACGCCCGGGTACTGGATCTTCAGCGCGAGCTCGCGGCCTCCCGCCTTGACGACGCGGTGGACCTGGCCGATCGAGGCCGCCGCGATCGGCTCGAGGCTGAACTGCTTGAATCTGTCCTCCCAGCCCTTGCCGTATTCACGACCGAGCACGCGCTTCAGCTGTGTCTCCGGCATGGCGTAGGCCTGCGAGCGCAGCATGTCCAGAGCGTTGCGGAACTCGGCCGGCAGGATGTCGTCGCCCTGCAGCGACAGCATCTGTCCGACCTTCATCGCAGGGCCGCGCAGCGTCGCGAGCCGACGGGCGAGCAGGTCCGCGTTGGCCGGCGTCAGTACGGAGGAGAGCAGGTCGGGACGCCGCCCCCCCGCGAGCTGGCGTGCGCCCGCCAGCGCCGTCGTGAGCGCGAGTTCGCCGCTCAGCATGCCGAATCGCAGCAGCCGCTCGAAACGGGTGGCTGGAACGGCGCTCCGCCGTCGGGTCGTCTTGTCGGCCATCGGTATGCTTCGCTGTTGCGGGGTGAGACAATGGACCGGCCAGTCGTCGGACGGGACCATGCCGGTCAGCAGCGAATATCTCACATACGCCTCCGGGCAGCCCGCCTGTGTGGCAGGCCCGCGCCCGCAATGCAGAGCCCCCGCAGCGTCGGCGGGCCGAAGCCGGGGATCGAGGTGAGCCTGGAGGCCGCGGGGCGCCCCGTTGCGACGTTGCTCGATGGTCCCGTCGACGTCATCGGCGACGTCCACGGTGAGATCGACGCGCTGCTGTCTCTGCTCGGACACCTGGGCTACGCAAACACGGGCTCGCATCCCGACGGCCGCCGCGCGGTGTTCGTCGGGGACCTGTGTGACCGTGGACCTGACAGCCCCGCCGTGCTGGACCTCGTAATGGACCGGGTCCGGCTCGGACTCGCGCAATGCGTGCTCGGCAACCACGAGCTGAACGTGCTGCTCGGTGCGCCGAAGCACGGCAACGGCTGGTTCTTCGACCGCAACCACGAGCTGCAGAGCGGCGAATTCCTGCACTCGCGCGCCGCGACACCGGAGCGGCGACGGGCCTGGGTCGGGTTCCTGGATCGCCTGCCGCTGGCGCTCGAGCGAGCGGATCTGCGCATCGTGCATGCCTGCTGGGACGATGCGGCGATCGCGAGGCTGGGGTCCTGCCTCGATGACCGCCCTTACGTCGAGGCTCACGAGGAATTTCGCCTGGCTGCGAAGAGCCTGCTGACCGACACGGGCATCGAGCGGCGCGCGGCGCGCGAGCTCGGCCGCTACCGGCACGAGCTGCGGATCCGGAATGCAACGGTGCCGATGCTGCCGGCGGTCGCGGAGGAGGCGACGATGCTCCAGAACGGCAACCCGGTGAAGGTGCTGACCTCCGGGCTCGAGGCGCCGGCCTCGGATCCGTCCTGGGCCGGCGGACAGTGGCGGATGACGCAGCGCTCGCGGTGGTGGAACGAATACACCGATGCCCGGGCGGTCATTACCGGTCATTACTGGCGGCGCGACCTCCGCGCGAGCCCCGAGGACGTGACCGGCGACTGGGACTACCCGCTGGGCGACTACGGCCCCTACGAGTGGATGGGGCCTCGGCGCAACGTATTCTGCGTGGACTACTCGGTCGGCGGGCGGTACGTGGAGCGCCAGCAGGGGCGCGAGCCGCCGTTCCAGACACGCCTGGCGGCGCTGCGCTGGCCGGAGCGGGAGCTCGTCTTCGACGACGGCGAGCGCCGGGAGACGGTCGGCTTCCAGAACTGAGACAATGGCCGTCTTACCGAGCCGGCAGCAGGACAGCAAGCAAGATGTGCCCGAGCAGAGTTCCCGAAGGCGGCAGCCGCGGCTGGATCATCCCGATCGGCGGCGCCGAGAACAAGGAAAACGACCGACGGATCCTGCAGCGATTCCTGGACGTTTCCGGTGGAGCGGAGGCGGACATCGTCGTCATCCCGACGGCGAGCCGGCTGCACGAGACCGGACCCCGCTACCAGCGGCTATTCGCGGAGCTCGGCGCCGCACGCGTCGAGGTGATGGATTTCGACACGCGGCGGGACTGCCGCGAATCGGGCCGCCTCGAGCGGCTGGAGCAGGCGAGCGGCATATTCTTCACCGGCGGTAACCAGTTGCGCCTGTCGACGCTGCTCGGCGGCACGCCGGTCGCGAAGCTGATCCGCGTGCAGAACGCCAACGGCGTGACGGTCGGCGGCACCAGCGCCGGCGCGAGCATCCTGAGCGAGCACATGATCGCGTTCGGCGACGAGGGTTCGTCGGTGATCTCGGGCAGCGTGCGGCTCGCGCCGGGCCTGGGGCTCACGAACCGCTTCATCATCGACCAGCATTTCCGCCAGCGCGACCGGCTCGGCCGGCTGCTCACCGCGCTGGCCTACAACCCGTTCGCGATCGGCATCGGGCTCGACGAGGACACCGCCGCCTTCATCGGGCCTGACGAGACGCTCGAGGTCGAGGGCAGCGGCGGCGTGACCGTGGTGGACGCGGCCGACGTCAGCTACTCGTCGATGGACAGCGTCAGCGAAGGCCAGCCTGTCTGCATGCTGGGACTGAAGCTGCACGTACTGGTGGCGGGCGCGACGTTCAACCTGCACACTCGACAGGCATCGGCCGCTGCGCTCGTACCGCCGAAGGAATGACTGCTCGCGCATTACGTCCAGCGGCGAACTGAACCGGAGAGCCTCGCCCGATGCAGATACTCGATCGTTCGGTCTATGTCGGACCGTCCCTGTACGCACACTTCCCGGTGATCCGCCTCGAGCTGGACCTCGGACCGCTGGAGGACTGGCCGACCGGACGTCTCGGCGACGGTTTCGTGCACGCGTTGTCCGAGGCGCTGCCGGGGCTGGCCGAGCACGGCTGCTCATACCGAGAGCCGGGCGGCTTCCTGCGCCGGATGCGGGAGGACGAGGGCACCTGGCTGGGCCACGTGCTCGAGCACGTGGCGATCGAGCTGCAGAACGTGGCCGGCGAGAACGTGACCTTCGGCAAGACGCGCAGCGCCGGCCGGCCCGGCGTCTATACGGTCGTCTACGAGTACGCGCAGCGCGACGAAGGAGTCGCCGCGGGTGAGCTCGGGCTCAGGCTGCTCTGCTCGCTGCTGCCGGATGCGCTGCGGCCGCCCGACAGCGTGCCGGAGGGCTGGAACTGGCCCGAGGCCAGGGACGAGTTCATACGCTTCGCGCAGCGACGGGCGCTCGGGCCGTCCACGGCTTCGCTGGTGCGTGCCGCCGAGGCCCGGGGAATTCCCTGGCTGCGCCTGAACGACCAGTCGCTGGTGCAGCTCGGACACGGCCGGTACCAGCAGCGGATCCAGGCGACCGTGACCGGGCGCACGCCGCACATCGCCGTCGAACTCGCCAGCGACAAGGAGGAGACCAACAAGATCCTGGCCACGCTCGGCCTGCCCGTGCCCCGCCAGGAGCTCGTGCAGAGCGAGGGACAGGCGCAGCGCGCAGCGCGCCGTATCGGGTTCCCGGTCGTGACGAAGCCCTACAACGGCAACCACGGACGCGGCATCTCGATCCGGCTGACGACCGAGGAGGAGGTTGCGCAGGGTTTCGCCGTTGCCCGCGAGCACTCGCGCTCGGTCATCGTCGAGAGCTACCTTGAGGGCGACGACCACCGGCTGCTGGTCGTCAACGGTGAGCTGGTCGCGGCGACCCGCCGCACGCCGGGCCACGTCGTCGGCGACGGCGTCCACTCCGTCGCCGAGCTGGCCGAGATCGTGAACCAGGACCCGCGCCGCGGCGTCGGGCACGAGAAGGTGCTTACCCGCCTGGAGATCGACGAGCAGGCGCTGAAGATGCTCGCGCGCGCCGGACTCGCGCCGGATTCGGTCCCGGAATCGGGCCAGCGCGTGTACTTGCGCTCGACGGCGAACCTCTCGACCGGCGGAACCGCGACCGACGTGACGGACGTGATACACCCGGACAACCGCGACATGGCCGAGCGTGCCGTGCGCGCGATCGGCCTCGACGTCGGCGGCGTGGACTTCCTGACCAGCGACATCACCGAGAGCTACCGCAAGATCGGCGGGGGCATCTGCGAGGTCAATGCGGCGCCCGGGTTCCGGATGCACGTCGCGCCCAGCGAGGGTACGCCGCGCGACGTCGCCGGGCCGGTCATAGACATGCTGTTTCCACCGGGTGCTCCCTCGCGCGTGCCGATTGCCGCGATCACCGGCACGAACGGCAAGACGACCACGGCGCGGATGCTCGCGCACCTGGCCAAGATGGCCGGCTACACGCCGGGCCTGACCAGCACAGACGGCGTCTATATCGACGGCCAGCGCACGGTGCAGGGCGACATGACCGGGCCCGTGTCGGCGCGGATGGTGCTCGCCGATCCGCAGATCGACGTCGCGGTGCTCGAGACCGCGCGTGGCGGCTTGCTGCGGGCCGGCATGGGCGTCAACGAGGTCAACGTCGGCGCCGTGCTGAACGTGCAGGCCGACCATCTGGGCCTCAAGGGGATCGATACGCTCGAGCAGCTCGCCGAGGTCAAGCGGATCGTCGTCGAGGTCGCCACCGACTGCGCGGTCCTCAATGCCGACGACCCGCTGGTGCTGCGCATGTCCGGCTACACCGAGGCGAAGAACATCTGTTACGTCACGATGAACCCGCAGCACTCGCTGGTGCGCGAGCACATCCGTGCCGGTGGCCGCGCCTGCGCGCTCGAGGCGGGCGTCAACGGGCAGATGATCGCGCTGTACGACCGCGGCAGCCAGATCCCGCTGCTGTGGACACACCTGATTCCGGCGACGCTGGAAGGTCGCGCGCTGCACAACGTGCAGAACGCGATGTTTGCAGCGGCGATGGCATTTTCGCTCGGCATGAAGCTCGACGCGATCCGCCAGGGCCTGCGCACCTTCGATGCGACGTTCTTCCAGGCGCCCGGGCGCATGAACGTGTTCAACGAGCATCCGTTCAAGGTGCTGTTCGACTACGGGCACAACGCGCATGCGGTCGCGGTGATGGCCGACCTGGCGCAGCGTCTCGACGTGACGGGCCGCCGGATCGTGGTGATGGCCGGGCCGGGCGATCGGCGCGACGAGGACCTGCGCGCGATTGCCCGCGCGGTGGCGGGCCGCTTCGATCACTACATCTGCCGCCGGGACGACAACCTGCGCGGTCGCGCCGAGGACGAGGTCCCGCGCATCCAGGCCGCGGAACTCGCGGCCCAGGGCGTGCCCGCGAACTCGATCTCGATCATCCCGGACGAACAGGAAGCGATCGAGGCCGCGATGCGCATGGGCCGGCAGGGCGACCTGGTGCTCGTGTTCGCCGACGCGCTGACGCGATCGTGGAAGCAGATCACGAAGTTCGACTCGGGTCGTGCGGCGGGCGACCCGGCGGCGCGGCGCGGAACGGCGCAGCAGGACGCGGAATCGAAGATCCCGTCGGCAGAGCAGCTGCTTAGGCCGGGTGAGGCCGCGGCCGCATCGTCGGCGACGCTGGACCTCGAGGGCCTGATCAGAGACGAGCGAGGCATCCGCCTGGCCCCCGAGGTTGACGACTGAATCCGCCGCTCCCACTGCCGTTCGCCGATTCGCGGCGCCTGACCGGCAGCAACCTGTTCTTTGCCGGGACCGGGGCCGTGCTCGAGCTCGTCTGGCCCGGGCGGGACGCGCAGCTGCTCGATGCGTGGAAGGCGCGCGTCGTACGGGCCTCGGAAGGGCTCGGCTGGTCCGCGCCGAAGCTCGCATGGCGCGAGCACGGCGACGGCGCGTCGCTCGCGCTCAGCGCGCCGCTGGACCAGTTGTTCACCGCGACCGAGGTCAACGAGTGGGCGGTCTGCGCAAGCCTGTACGAGCGCGATCCCGCGACCTGGGCAGCGCTCGAGGCGGCACTCGTCGCCGAGCAGCCGGACGCGGATCCGCCACCCGTGCTCGAGGAGCAGGCGGCGCTCGAGCGCTTCGCGAGGCTTGCCGCGAGGGAGCGGCGGCCCGCGCTGCTAGCGGTGGTGGACGAGGCGCGCGCGCGCGGCCTGCCGTGGCTGCTCGACGAGGATCTCTTCAGCCTCGGGCAGGGTCGCTGCGGGCGCAGCTGGCCACTCGATGCGCTGCCCGCCGTCGCGTCGGTTGGCTGGGTCGGCCTCGGCCCGATCCCGGTCGCGCTGGTGACCGGCTCGAACGGCAAGACGACGACCGTTCGGCTGGTCGCGGCCTGCCTGCAGGCGGCCGGGCTCGAGAGCGGCTACAGCTGCACCGACGGCGTATTCGTGGGCGGCCGGCCGGTCGAGTCCGGCGACTACTCGGGCCCGGTCGGCGCACGGACCGTGCTGAGGGACCCCAGCGTCGGCGCGGCCGTGCTCGAGACCGCGCGAGGTGGCATCCTGCGCCGTGGCCTCGCGGTCGAGCACGCGCAGGTCGCGGTCGTCACCAACGTCAGCGCGGATCACTTCGGCGAATACGGCATCCACGATCTCGAGTCGCTCGCCGACGTCAAGCTGGTCGTGGCCCGGGCGCTCACGGCGGACGGCCTGCTGGTGCTCAATGCCGACGACGAGGTTCTCGCGAAGCGCGTTCCAGGCTACCTGCGTACAGGAGGCGACCAGCCTGGCCTCGCACTATTCGCTCTGGACGACGAGCACGAACTGCTCCGCCGGCACCGCGCGACGGGCGGCTGGAGCGCAGGCGTGCGCGCGGGTCGCCTGCTGCTCCAAGCCCGCGGCGACTGCCACGATCTCGGCCCGATCGACGCGATGCCGCTCAGCGCGGGCGGCCTCGCCCGGTACAACGTGGCGAATCTCGCGGCGGCCGCGTTGGCCGCCGCTGGACTCGGCGTTACGCGGCGGACGATTGCGGCCACGTTCGCGAGCTTTGGCGCGGATGTCGGCGACAATCCCGGCCGGCTGATGCACTTCGAGCGCGCAGGCGTGCGGATCCTGCTCGACTACGCGCACAACCCGGCCGGGCTTCGCGGCGTGCTCGACCTCGCCCGCAACCTGCAGGGACCTGGCCGGCTCGCGCTGTTGCTCGGACACGCTGGCAACCGCGAGGACGCCGACCTCGAGCGCATCGCGGAGGTCGTCGCGGGTTACCGGCCCGACCTGGTCGTGGTCAAGGAAATCGACGGCTACCTGCGCGGGCGGGCCGAAGGCGAGGTCGCGCAGATCCTGCGCGAGGCGTTGCTGCGGCACGGACTCCCGGAGTCTTCGCTGCCGCTGCGACTGCGGGAGGTCGAGGCGGCCCGCCATGCGCTCGACTGGGCGCGATCGGGTGACGTCGTCGTGCTGCTGGTGCATTCGCTCGGCGCGCGGGCGCAGGTGCTGGACCTGCTGGGTGCGCCGGCAGTCGGGGCCACCGGCAGCGCAGCGCAGGACGCCTGAGCAGTCCGGCGAGCGGGGGGCGGGCGTCGGGCCGGGACTCGAGACCGGTCGCGCTCAACGCAGCTCGGCGAGCAGCGCCTCCCAGCGAGGGTCGTCGTGCAGGCTGTGCAGGAATGGCGAGATCCTCAGGTCGATTAGTTCAATCAGCGGCTCATCCAGTGCCGAAATGCCGCGCACCCGTGACGACAGCGTCGCGAGCCGCTCGAACGCGGTCTCGGCGTCACGCTGGAACGCGGCGATCTCCGCCAGCAGCATCAGGCTGCGCGCCGAGCCATCGGATTCGAGTCGTGCCAATGCGTCACGGTCGGCGTCCAGCAGGACGCGGAGCTGGTCGCGATCGGGGCCTTCCTCGACAGTCGCTGCCTCGTGCCGCGCCTCATCCAGTCGGCCGAGCAGCAACAATGCGCGGCTGATATCGATGGCGTGTTGCGGGTTTCCCGGAACCAGATCGCGTGCGCGATAGAGTTCGGCCAGGCCCTGCTCGAATTCGCCCGCCCCGAGCAGGCCCAGAGCCACGTTGTATCGAACGACCCCGGACAGCGGATCGGCGGCGAGGCTGCGGCGGCCGATTTCGATGGCCTCGGCGAACCGCCCGTCGCGCACCGCTTGTGACCAGCGATATCCGAGTACCTGCGGGTCGTTTGGCGCGAGTTCGACGGCGCGCGCGAACGCGGCGTTCGCGGCCGCGAGGTCTCCCTGAAACCACCTGAAATAGCTCGCCAGGCGCACGTGGGCCGTGGCCAACGTCGGGTCGATCTCCAGCGCCCGTTCGAGCGCCCGCCTCATCTCCTCCAGCCGCGTGCCCCGTCCGCCCGGATCATCGATCGCCCAGACCCACTGGACGCCGGCGAGCAGCGTCCAGGCCCGCGCATGCCCGGGATCAATTTCCAGTGCCCGCCGTACGTGCGTATCTGCTGCCTCGAGGTCGCCCGGACCCCGGCGATGAAACAGGTAGCGGGCGTGCAGGTACAGGTCCTCGGCCTCTGGGGGCACTGCTCCAGGATCCGTCGCATCCACTGCCAGCGAAACTCGCAGCGCCCGCGCTACATCCACTGCAATTTCGCGCTGCACGGCAAGCAGGTCCCGGGCATTCCGGTCATAGCTTCTCGACCAGACGTGGGCGCTGGTGACGGTGTCGATCAGTTGCGCGACGATGCGCAGCCGGTCGCCGTCGCGGCGAACGCTGCCCTCCAGCACGTAGGCCACGCCGAGCTGGCTGGCGATCGTCGCGATGTCCGCCTCGCCGGGCTCGAAGACGAACGACGAGCTGCGCGCAATGACAAGCAGGTCCGGTGATTGCGCGAGGATGTGCAGAATCTCCTCGCCCAGCCCGTCGGCCAGGTAGGCCTGGCTCTGGTCCGGGCTCAGATCCAGGAACCTGAGCACCGCGACCGAGTTCGCGCGCACGGGGATCGTGGCATGCTCCGGAGCCTGTGCCGCACGGCCTCCTGCCTCGCGGCCCTGGTGCAGCCACCACACGCCGCCGGCCAGCGCGAGCAGTCCAAGCACGATCAGCAGCGGCAGCGGCCAGCGACGCCGTGCCGGCGGTGGGGTCGATTCAGGGGCGGTCGAGGGCGACGTGTGGATTCCCGGACCCGGGGCGGACAGTGCGTCATCAACGCCGTTGTCGCCCGAGGTGTTCCCGGCCAGCGTCGGCGGGATCGAGACCTGGCCCTCGAAGATGAACCCGCGCCGTGGCACGGTACGCAGCAACCGCGAGCCGTCGTCACCCAGTGCCCGGCGGACATCGATGATGCACTGAGTCAGCGAGCCCTCAGTGACCACCGTCCTGCCCCAGACCGCGTCCATCAGTTCGCGCTTGCCGACCAGCCGCCCGGCATTTTCGACCAGGTACCGGAGGACCTCGAAGGACTTCGGACGCAGCTTCACGTCTACACCGCCGCGACTCAGCGCGCCGCGCTCGAGGTCGAGCACGAAATCGCCGAAGCGGTATTGCCGATGTCCGGCGTCCTGGCCTGACATGGGGCGTCGCGGTCAGACGAGCTCGAGTTCGACCAGGCTGCGGGCCATCGCGACGGCGGCTTCGGACGACGGAATGAAGCTGATCCCCAGCGCGCGCCGGGTGGCGGAGTTATCGACCTCGATCCACTTGCCGAGCTCGGGCACGGCCTGCCTGGCCGTCGGGTCGAACACGCTGACGAGCCGGATCATCCAGTCCGGCAGCTCGCGCGAGGGGACCTTGCGCGCCGCGGTGCCGAGCCCGGCGCGGATCGCCCGCGCGATCTCGATCATCCACATCGTCCCGGCCACGGCCAGGTAGCGGCCGCCGCTGGGCTCCGCCGTCTCGAGTGCGAGGCGATGCATCCGCGCGACGTCGCGCACGTCGACGCAGGGAATCGACATGCGCGGCGCGCCGGGATACTTGCCCTTCAGGAACATCTGGATGATCTCGGCCGAGGCGCCGATGTCGCGGTCCAGTGCCGGACCGAGCACCAGGCCAGGGTTGACCGAGCAATAGTGCATGCCGGAGCGGTCTTCGCGGATGAATTCCCGCGCGGCCTTTTCGGCCAGCGTCTTCGACTTCGCGTAAGGCGTGACGTCCGGCGATTCGAGCCGGGTCCAGTCCTGCTCGGTGAACGGCTCGGAGCGTTGCCGGGGATGCCCGTACATCACCGCCACCATCGACGAGGTCTGCACGACGCGCTCGACGCCGGCGGCCGAGGCGGCGCGCAGCACCCGGAGCGTGCCTTCGACCGCAGGCCGGATCAGCACCTGTTCGTCGCGGGGCTGGTTGGTCGGGAAGGGGGACGCGACGTGCAGCAGCGCCGTGCAGCCGGCGAGCGCCTCGTTCCAGCCGGCGTCGGACTCGAGGTCGGCCTCGACGAACTGCAGCCGCGCGACGTCCGCGTGCTTCGCGAGCGTGTCTCGCACCTGCGCGGACCGGCCCAGCGAGCGAACCGTTCCCCGGACGGGATAGCCCGCGTTCAGCAGTTCGACCGCGCAGTGCCTGGCGATGAACCCCGAGATGCCGGTGACCAGGACCGTGGGCTTGCTCATTCTGGATTTCCTCGATTCTTCGAAAGATTGGGTAACAGCCCGGCCCGTCGCCCATGGAGGATCTTACCAGTGACCAATCATGCGCTCGTAGCACTGGCATGTGGGATTGCCGCCTTGCCGTCATCGGCCGTCGCGCAGGCCGCCGAGACGACGACGGTGATCGTACACGTGGGTCGGCTGCTCGATCGGCCCGGGCAGCGGCCGCGAAGGCCTACGACGCGCTGGTGAATGCGCAGACGACGCGCGCGGCCGGTTTCACGACCGTCCGCAACCTGGGCGACCGCGACGGCGTAACGCTCGCGCCGCGCTCGACGTGCATGAAAATCTCTGCGATGGCGCCGACGGTATCGTCGCGGCGCTGAGCGGTCCGTGGCCGGCAGTGTCCGCTGAGCATGCCCGGCGCCCCGGGAGGGCGTTCAGATCCTGTGAACCCGGTCGCTGCCTTTGTTGCCGACCCATGGCAGGCTTGGGGTCGAATCGCATGGGTCGTTCCGAGCGTCATCCTGCAGACGGCCTCCGGACCGGCCCTGCGACGAGCCAGGGAGACGCCACATGGACCGTTACTGGGCCACTCGAACCGGACGCTGGAGGCAGGCGCTGAAGGATCACGCCACGAGCCCACTCGATGAGCGGGTCTACCGGGTGGTGCGCCACGACATCGAGGGCGGGCAGCTTCCGGCCGGGGCGATCATGCCCTGCGCCCAGCGCGTCGCCGAGGAACTCGCCATTGACGAGTCGGCGGTCGATCGTGCCTACGGACTCCTCGCCACGGAAGGCTGGCTCGAGCGAGACAAGGAAGGCGTGCTGCGGATCGCCAGCCGTCGCGACGAAAACGAGGCCGAGGAAGCCAGCGTCGGGGACCAGACCCAGATACGTTTCGAGGCGGCGCTGTTCCGCGCCGTGCGCGAGGCGGCGTCACGCGGCCTGAGCGCCCAGGAGGCCACGGGCATGTTCAAGGCCGCGATGCAGCGGATCGTGCAGATCGAGCGCAGCCGCGACTCGAACTGACGCGCGTCGCGGGAGGCGCTAGGCTTCCCGCATGCTGCCCCACTCCGAGGCCTGCGAGCGCAACAAGGAGCCGATACTCGGCGTCCTCTCCGAGGCGCTCCGCAACGTAACGACCGTGCTCGAGATCGGCTCCGGCACGGGACAACATGCCGTCCACTTCGCGACTCATCTTCGGCACCTGGTCTGGCAGCCGACCGATCGGCGCGAATACCTGCCGGGATTGTCGGCACGGGTTCGTCTCGAGGGACCAATCAATCTGTACGCACCGCTGGAACTCGACGTGTGCAGTGAGACCTGGCCTGCGACGAGCTTCGATGCCGTCTTCACGGCCAATACGCTGCACATCATGTCCTGGCCGGAAGTGGAGGCGCTGCTGCGCGGCGCGGCCGCGAGTCTCGCGCCGGGCGGTCGCCTGCTCGTGTACGGCCCCTTCCGGTATGGTGGCCGCTACACTTCGCACAGCAACGCGCTATTCGACGAACAGCTGCGGTCCCGGGACCCGGCAAGCGGCATCCGGGACTTCGAGGCGGTAAACGAACTGGCCGCCGCGGTGGGCATGGCCGCCGAGGCTGACCACGCGATGCCGGCGAACAACCGCCTGGTCATCTGGCGTCTGCCCGCGGACGGGCAGAGGGGTCGGGGCACGATGGGAGCGACGACGGCATGACGCGAACGATGCGGGCGATCACGGTCCGGGGAGGCAAGGGCGGCGCGGACGCGCTGGAGCTCGACGAGGTGCCGGTCCCACGGCCAGGGCCCGGCCAGGTACTGATCCGGGTCCGCGCCGCAGGCGTCAATCGCCCCGACATCCTGCAGCGCGAGGGTCGGTATCCGCCGCCACCGGGGGCCTCGGAGATACTGGGCCTCGAGGTCGCGGGCGAGGTCGCGCAACTGGGAGAGGGCGCCGCCCGCTGGCGAGTCGGCGACCGGGTGACTGCGCTGCTGCCGGGTGGAGGCTATGCAGAGTACGCGGTCGTCGATGCGACCCACGCGTTGCCGGTGCCGAACGGACTGGACGTCGTGCAGGCTGCCGCGCTGCCGGAGACCGTCTTCACCGTATGGACCAACGTGTTCGAGCGCGGCTCGCTCGAGCCGGGCGAAACGCTGCTGGTGCACGGGGCAAACAGCGGCATCGGCGTCACTGCGATCCAGATGGCGAAGGCGAAGGGCGCCCGGGTGCTCGCGACGGCACGCGGTGCGGCCAAGGTGGCCAAGGCGCTCGAGATCGGCGCGGACCTGGCGTTCGACGCGGCGGCTGGAGACTGGGCAGACGCCGTCAAGGCCGCGGGACCCGTCGACGTCGTGCTCGACATGGTGGGTCGGGACTATTTCGCGCGGAACCTGGAGGTCCTGGCGACGGAAGGGCGGCTCGTCGTCATTGCGACGCTGACGGGCCCGATGGTCGAGCTCAACCTGCTGCAGATGATGATCAAGCGGCTGGTCGTGACGGGCTCGACGCTGCGTGCCAGGGATGCCGGGGAAAAGGCGCGGCTCGCGAGCGCTGTCGAGGCCGGCGCCTGGCCTTGGATCGAGTCGGGCCGGGTCAGGATCCCGGTGGATCGCACGTTCGCGCTCGAGCAGGCCGGGGAGGCCCATGCCTGGCTCGAGCGGGGTGCCCAGTTCGGCAAGGTCGTGCTCGAGGTCGGCTGAGCAGAACGCTGCAGCAGCAGGGGGAAACAGATGACGAGAAAGCTACTGTTGCTTGCCGCCACGTGCGTTGCGCTCGCCGCGCATGCCGAGACGCCGAGCTTTCCGGATGCGGCCGCCAGCGACCCGGTCGCGCTCGAATGGATGGAGGGTTCGCCCCCGCCGGCGGACAAGGTGATCCGGTATGCGGACCTCTCGATGTACCGCTTCCCGCAGATCCGCTGGTCCTTCGCCAACTTCCGGCAGCTGGCGCCGAGCAGGAACATCTGGCGCGGGGACGGGCGACCCGCCGAGCTGCCGCGCGCGCTGCGAGGCGACATCGACGGCGTGACGTTCCAGCCGTCGGGCGGGGTCGGGACCATGACCTGGCAGGAGTCGCTCGCGGCCAACTACACCGACGCGATCCTGGTGCTGCACAAGGGCAGCATCGTCTATGAGCGCTATTTCGGCGTAATGACGCCGCACACGCAGCACATGGCCATGTCGGTGACGAAGTCTTTCTTCGGCACGCTCGCAGCGATGCTGGTCGAGGAGGGCAAGCTCGACCCCGACGCGCTGGTGCCGAAGTACATCCCGGAGCTCAGCGACACGGCCTTCGGCGACGCGACGGTGCGGCAGGTAATGGACATGACCACAGGGGTCGGTTACTCGGAGACGTACTCCGATCCGGACGCCGAGATCTGGGCGCACGTGCGCGCAGGCAGCGTCTTCCCGCGGCCGCCGGGCTACGACGGGCCGCAGAGCTTCTACGAATTCCTGCAGACGCTGCAGAAGGAAGGCGAGCACGGCCAGGCTTTCGCCTACAAGACCGTCAATACCGACGTGCTGGGCTGGCTGATCCGTCGCGCCACGGGCCGCTCGGTGGGCGACCTGCTGTCCGAGCGCATCTGGCAGAAGCTCGGCGCCGAGGAGGACGGGTACATCCTGGTCGACACGGTCGGCAACGAGTTCGCGGGCGGCGGGCTCAACGTGACGCTCCGCGACCTCGCTCGTTTCGGCGAGGCGATGCGGCTCGACGGTCGCTTCAACGGGCAGCAGATCGTGCCGACGGCCGTCGTCGAGGACATCCGCCGCGGCGGCGACCGCGGGCATTTCGCGAAGGCTGGCTACGCCACGCTGCCCGGCTGGAGCTACCGGGACCAGTGGTGGGTGAGTCACAACGAACACGGCGCCTACTCTGCCCGCGGCATCCACGGCCAGACGATCTACATCGACCCGAAGGCGGAGATGGTGATCGCGCGCTTCGGTTCCTATCCGCTGGCCGCGAACGCGAACATCGACCCGACCTCGCTGCCCGCCTACCACGCGCTCGCGGAGCACCTGATGCGGTGAGCCTGCG
>CAZKLS010000032.1:0-25555 GCA_964553405.1 uncultured Steroidobacteraceae bacterium | reverse complement strand
GGCGGTCCGCGACGCGCTGGCGGCCGATCTCGCCTGAGCGCGCCAGCGGCCGGCGGCAACGGAGCGCGGGTCGCGCGGCGGGCCCCGTACCCAACCGCTGCTGGCGGCGTGCGAGGCAGGGATGCCGAGCCGCAGCCTCCAGGGATGGATTCACGGCGGCGCCGGCAGCGGTTGGGTACGGGGCCAGTCGCGATAACGAAGCACGCGTACTGCGTCCACATTCCATCGCCGCGTGTCATGCCGGGATGCCGCTGCTAGAATCCGCGCGCCTTTCCTGACGCGAGCCCGCGGAACGACAGCCGATGACACAGTCCTACACCGCTCAAGACATCGAGGTCCTGAGCGGACTCGAGCCCGTCCGGCGCCGGCCGGGCATGTACACCGACACCAGCCGCCCCAACCACCTCGCCCACGAGGTGATCGACAACAGCGTCGACGAGGCGCTGGCCGGTCACTGCGACAAGATAGAGGTGACCGTCTACAAGGACGGGTCGCTCGAAGTCGTCGACAACGGGCGAGGCATGCCCGTGGACGTACATCCGAAGGAGAAGGTCAGCGGGGTCGAGCTGATCCTCACGCGCCTGCACGCCGGCGGGAAGTTCTCCGACCGCAGCTACAAGTTCGCAGGCGGTCTGCACGGCGTGGGCGTCTCGGTCGTCAACGCGCTCTCGAAGCACCTCGAGTGCTGGGTCAAGCGCGGCGGCAAGGAATACAACATCGCCTTCAAGAACGGGAAGGTGCACTCCAGGCTCGAGGTGGTCGGCGACGTCGGCCGCAACAATACGGGCACGCGGCTGCGCTTCTGGCCCGATCCCTCGTACTTCGACAGCGCCGAGCTTTCGATCCCGAGGCTCAAGCACGTGCTCCGGGCCAAGGCCGTGCTCTGCCCGGGTCTCACGGTGCGACTCACCGTCGAGAAGACCGGGGAGAAGGACGAGTGGCTCTACAGCGGCGGGCTGGCGGAGTACCTGCGCGAGTCGATGCAGGCGGCCGAGTACCTGCCCGACGATCCGTTCACCGGCAGTATCGAGGGCGAGCAGGAGGGCGTGGACTGGGCCGTCGTGTGGCGGCTGGACGGCGCGAGCCGGGTCGAGGAGAGCTACGTCAACCTGATCCCGACGCTGCAGGGCGGAACCCACGTCAACGGCTTCCGGCTCGGTCTCACCGAGGCGGTCCGCGAGTTCTGCGAGTTCAGGAGCCTGCTGCCGAGGGGGCTCAAGCTCGCGCCCGAGGACGTCTGGAACGACACCAGCTACGTGCTCTCGACCAAGATGCGCGACCCGCAGTTCGCCGGCCAGACCAAGGAGCGGCTCACCTCGCGCGAGCCTGCGGCCTTCGTCTCCGGGATCGTCAAGGACCAGTTCGCGCTGTGGCTCAACCAGCACCCGGACGCCGGCGAGCGGATCGCGCAGCTGGCGATCGGCAATGCGCAGGCGCGGGTCCGGTCCAGCCAGAAGGTCGCGCGCAAGCGGGTCGTCACAGGCCCGGCCCTGCCCGGGAAGCTGGCCGACTGCACGCTGCAGGATCCGAAGCGCACCGAGCTGTTCCTGGTCGAGGGCGACTCGGCCGGTGGATCGGCCAAGCAGGCGCGGGACCGCGAGTTCCAGGCCGTGATGCCGCTGCGCGGCAAGATCCTCAACACCTGGGAGGTGGACCCGGGCGCGCTGCTGGGATCGCAGGAGGTGAACGACATCACCGTCGCGATCGGCGTCGAGCCCGGCTCCGAGCGGCTCGACTCGTTGCGCTACCACCGGATCTGCATCCTCGCCGACGCCGATTCCGACGGGCAGCACATCGCTACGCTGCTCTGCGCGCTGTTCCTGCGCCATTTCCGCCCACTGGTGCTGGCGGGACACGTTCACGTCGCGATGCCGCCGCTGTACCGGATCGACTATGGCAAGCAGGTCGAGTACGCGCTCGACGAAGCCGAGCGCAACGGCATCCTCGACCGCATCCGGGCCGAGAATCCCAGGGCCCGGCCGGTGGTCACCCGCTTCAAGGGCCTCGGCGAGATGAGCCCGTTGCAGCTGCGCGAGACGACGATGGCGCCGGAGACGCGGCGGCTCGTGCAGCTGACGGTCGAGGCGAAGGATCAGGCCGACCAGACGATGGACATGATGCTCGCGAAGAAGCGGGCGTCCGACCGCCGCGAGTGGCTGGAGACGAAGGGCAACCTGGCGGCCGAGCGGTCGTGACCGGGACAGCGGAGAACGCAGCAGCATGAGCGACCAGAGCGAGCTGAACTTCGAGGGCGTGGAGCGGATGCCGCTGCGCAGCTTCACCGAGAAGGCCTACCTCGAGTACTCGATGTACGTGATCCTCGACCGGGCGCTGCCGCACGTCGGCGATGGCCTGAAGCCGGTGCAGCGGCGGATCATCTACGCGATGAGCGAACTCGGGCTGGGCGCGGCTTCCAAGCACAAGAAGTCCGCGCGCACCGTCGGCGACGTGATCGGCAAGTTCCACCCGCACGGGGACTCCGCCTGTTACGAGGCGCTGGTGTTGATGGCCCAGCCTTTCGCGTACCGCTACCCGATCGTGGACGGGCAGGGCAATTTCGGTTCTCCCGACGATCCGAAGTCCTTCGCCGCGATGCGCTACACCGAGTCGAAGCTCACGCGCTACGCCGAGGTGCTGCTGGCCGAGCTCGGCGCGGGCACCGTGGACTGGGCGCCGAACTTCGACGGCACGATGGACGAGCCGCTGCTGCTGCCGGCACGGCTGCCGAACCTGCTGCTGAACGGCACCTCTGGAATCGCGGTCGGCATGGCGACCGACGTCCCGCCCCACAACCTGCGCGAGGTGGCCGCCGCCTGCGTTCGCCTGCTGGAGGATCCGAAGGCCTCCGTCGAGGCGCTCTGCGAGCACGTGCTCGGACCGGATTTCCCGACCGGCGCCGAGATCGTCACGCCGCGCGAGGAACTGCTGCGGATCTACGAGACGGGGAACGGCACGTTCCGGGCGCGGGCGCGCTACGAGGTCGAGGACGGTGAGGTGGTCGTCACCGAGCTGCCCTACCAGGTCTCCGGATCGAAGGTGCTCGAGCAGATCGCGACGCAGATGCGCGCGAAGAAGCTGCCGATGGTCGAGGACCTGCGCGACGAATCGGACCACGAGCATCCGACCCGGCTCGTGATCACGCCGCGCTCGAATCGCGTCGATCTCGATCAGCTGACGGCGCACCTGTTCGCAACGACCGATCTCGAGCGCAGCTACCGGGTGAACCTGAACGTGATCGCCCGGGACGGCCGTCCCCGCGTGATGGGTTTGAAGCAGCTGCTCGATGAGTGGCTCGGCTTCCGCATCGACACCGTCACGCGGCGGCTCAACCACCGGCTCGACAAGGTGAACGCGCGCCTGCACGTCCTCGACGGGCTGCTGGTCGCGTTCCTGAATCTCGACGAGGTCATCCGGATCGTCCGTAGCGAGGACGAGCCGAAGCCGGTGCTGATGAAGCGCTTCGAGCTGAGCGATCAGCAGGCCGAGGCGATCCTCGAGACCAAGCTGCGCCACCTCGCGAGGCTCGAGGAGATGAAGATCCGCGGCGAGCAGCAACAGCTCGCCGACGAGCGCGACGAGCTCGATCGGACGCTGAAGAGCAGGACGCGTCTGCGCCGGCTCGTGCGCGAGGAGATCATCGCCGATGCCGCGAAGTACGGCGACGAGCGGCGCAGCCGGCTGGTGCAGCGGGCGGCGGCGCAGGCCATCTCGGAGACCGAGCTGGTCGCGAGCGAGCCGGTCACTGTCGTGCTCTCGCGCAGTGGCTGGGTGCGCTCGGCCAAGGGGCACGAGCTGGACCCGGCATCGCTGTCCTACAAGACCGGCGACGCGTTCCGCGCCGCCGCGCGCGGACGCAGCACGCAGCTCGCCGTGTTCCTGGACAGCACCGGCCGGGCGTACAGCCTGCCGGCGCATTCGCTGCCCTCGGCACGCGGACAGGGCGAACCGCTGTCCGGTCGGCTCGATCCGCCGGACGGTGCGAGCTTCGTCGGCGTGGCGCTGGGCGAGCCGGAGGAACGCGTGCTGCTCGCGAGCAGCTACGGCTACGGCTTCGTCACCCGGCTCGGCGAGCTGCACGGCAGGAACCGCGCCGGCAAGGCCATCCTGAAGGTGCCGGCAGGATCCGGCGTCCTGCCGCCGGCGAGGGTGCCGGCCGCCGCGGAGGCGATGGTCGCCGCGGTCAATTCCGACGGCCGCCTGCTCAGCTTCGCCGTCGCCGATCTTCCCGAGCTGCCCCGTGGCAAGGGCAACAAGATATTCGGCATCGCGTCGAAGAAAGCGCAGGCGGGGCAGGAGAGCCTGGTCGCGGTCGCCGCGATCGAACCGGGCCAGACGCTCAGGGTGCACTCGGGCGGCCGCTACATGAACATCGCCTGGAAGGACCTCGGCGAGTACCGCGGCGAGCGCGGGCAGCGCGGCGCGCTGCTGCCGCGCGGCTGGCGCAAGGTGGACGGGCTCGAGGTCCTCTAGCGCTGGTCGGCGGCCAGCACGACGTCCTCGGGCTGGTTGACGAAGTAGCCCTGCACGAACTCGATGCCGAGCTGCCAAAGCACGGCCATCGTGTTGGCGTCTTCGACACGCTCCGCGATCGTGGCCGAACCCCGCTCGCGCGCGTCCTCGACCAGCGACTTCACCTGGTCCTGCGAGTCGTGGTCGCCCGCGAGTCCCTGCATCAGCGCGCCGTCGATCTTCACGTACTCCGGCTCCAGGCGGGCGATCACCTGCGCCGCGTCCTCGCTCGAGCCGTAGTTCTCGACGGCGAGCCGCAGACCGAGCTGCTTCAGCGCCTGCCGCAATGCGGCCGCATCCTCCAGGCTCCCGGCCGCCACGGTCTCGTCCAGCTCGATCACAACGCGTTCGGCCTCGATGCCGGACGCACGGACCTGCTGCTCGAGCCAGCTGCCGAGGCTGCGGTCCAGGATCGAGTCGCGCGACAGCTTCACGAACACCTGGTCGGGTTGCTTCGCCGCGCAATACGACATCGCCGCGCCGATCACCCAGCGGTCGATGTTCTTGATCAGGTCGGTACGCTCGGCCGCCGCGATGAACTCGGACGGCAGTATCTCCTGGCCCTGCTCGTCCAGCATCCGCACCAGCAGGTCCACCATCTTGCGGTCCTCGCCGACCAGGCTCGCGATCGGCTGCTGCACCAGCCGCAGCCGGTTCGCCATCAGCGCGGACTTGATGCGCGCCGCCCAGGCGCGGTCGGCGTCTGCGAGCTGCGGCGCCGGTTCCGCGCTCTTGCGGCTGTGCACGCGGTTTCCGCCCGCCGACCCGGCCCTGTGCGCTGCCTCGAGCGCCGCGCCGAGCAGCCGGTCGAGGTCGCCGTCCTTGACTTCACAGGTGGCCGTCCCTGCGCTGGCGGTCAGCCTGCCGGTGCGGCCGCCGGCGGCGAACTCGTGCTCGGCGATCCGCTGCAGCAGGTGCCCCAGCCAGGCCTCGACGTCCCGCTCGGTACCTCTCTCGAGCAGGATCGCGATGCCGTGGCTGGTCATCCGGGCGGCGAGGTCGCCCGACTGCAGCTGGCCGCGGACCAGTCCGCCCAGCGCGTCGAGCAGCTCCGGAAACGCGAATGGCCCGAATTCGGTGGACAGGCGCTCCGGCTGATCCGCCTCGATGTACAGGATGCTCCTCAGGCCCCCCTTCAGGGGCTGCTGGAGCCTCGCCGCAGCCATCTCGCGCCACGCCGAGCGCTTCAGCAGGCCGGTCACCTCGTCGAACCGCAGCGCTTCTTCGAGCTGGCGCGACAGCGACTCGAGGTCGCGCTGCTGGGTCAGGATGCGCAGTCGAACGGCCGGCTCACCCTCGTAGTCGAGCCGCTGCAGCTCGATGTCCAGCGGCAGTTCCTGGCCGTCGGGCAGCAACGCCACCGCGCCGAGCGAGTGGCCAGCCCATTTTCCCTGCGCCGCCGCGACCAGCGCGCCTTTCAGCGCGGCATGACTGCGGATCTGGAAGAAGTCCATCAGTGGCTGGCCCAGCACGGCGGCGCTGTCCTGCTGGCCGAACAGTTCCACCCAGGCCGGGTTCGCGTCGACGACGATGCCCTCCTGGACCTGCGCGATCGCATCGGCGGAGCCGGTCATGAAGGCCCGCATCGCCTCGCGGTAGTGGCGGGCCGACGCCAGCGTGCCGGCCAGGCTCTGCTCGAGACGGGCGAGATTCAGCTCGCGCGTGGCCACGGCCTGCAGGCGCGCTGCGGAGGAGAGCGTCACGACGTCCTGCGCCCCGGCCTCCGCAGCCGCGAGCAGCTCGGACTCCGTCAGCGAGTCGCGGACCAGGATCGCCGGAATCGCGGACGCGAACCGCTTGCGGATTTCCAGCGCGGCTGCGACGTCCTCCTGCTGCGCGACGCACAGGAACATCAGTCGCGGTGGCGTGTTGACCAGCGCCTCGCCGAGGCTCTTCAGGTCGCGGACCCAGTGGCAATGCACCGGATGGCCGGCATTGCGCAGCGTGCCGTTGATCAGCTCGACCGGGTCCTGCTGCCGGGACAGGACGATGACAGGGATCGCGTTCGCGTCGGCCAAATGATACCCCCGAGGCGACACCGGCCCGGCCGTGTCGCAACCGCAACAACGTCGCGATCATAGCACCGGGCCTTTACCCGCTATCGTGACGCAGGTTGCAGCATCTGCTTCGCACCGGCGCCCGGCACCTCCCGGACCAGTCGCGGCACGAGGTAGCCTGGCAGCCGGTCGGCCAGTTCGCGGAGCAGGGTCCGGGCCTCGCTCTGCGGCACGACGAAGTGATGCGCGCCGGCGACCGGATCCATCAGGTGCAGGTAGTAAGGCAGCACTCCCGCCTCGAACAGCGTCTCGCTGAGCGCGGCCAGCGAATCGACGTCGTCGTTGACGCCCTTGAGCAGGACGGACTGGTTCAGCAGCGTCGTGCCGCAGGCCTGCAGCGCGCGCAGCGCAGCCCGGACCCCGGCGTCGATCTCGTTGGAGTGGTTGGCGTGGACGACGACGATCTTCTGCAGCGGAACCCGAGACCACCAGCGCAGGAATCCGACGTCGATGCGTTCGGGCAGCACGACCGGCAGCCGCGTGTGGATGCGCAGGCGCCGCAGGTGGCCGATTCCGGCCAGTTCGCCGGCCAGTGACTCGAGCCGCCGGTCGCTCAACGTCAGCGGGTCTCCGCCGCTCAGGATGACTTCGCGGACGTCCGGGTCGCCGCGCAGGAACCCGAGTGCGGCCTCGAAGCCGTGGCGCGAGGCGTTCTCCGCCTCGTAGGGGAAGTGGCGGCGAAAGCAATACCGGCAGTTGACCGCGCAGGCGCCGGTGGCGATCAGCAGCGCCCGGCCGTGGTATTTCTGAAGTACACCCGGAGCGGACGCGGTCCGAGCCGCCATGTCGCCCACCGGATCGGTCACGAAACCGGCCCGGCGCTCGGTCTCGGCCACGAGCGGCAGGACCTGCCGCAGCAGCGGATCGTGGGGATCGCCCGGCTTCATGCGCGCCGCGAAGCCTCGCGGAACCAGCATCCGGAATCCGGCCGCCGCCGCCGCGGAACCCTCGAGCGATCCCGGGGGCAGCCTGAGCAGCGAGGCGAGTTCGGCCGGATCGGTGATCGCCTGCTGCAGCAGGCGCTGCCAGCCGGAAGGCTGACTGGGGGAACCCATTGCTGCTAACATGTGCGGCTCGCTCACGCGCCGGCCCGCCGGCCGATGCGAAATTCTCCGGTTTCCCAACGGTTCACACAAGTCAGCAGCCATGGCCTCTTACAGCACCAACGAGTTCCGCACCGGCCTCAAGATCCTGATCGACGGCGACCCGTACGCGATCATCGAGAACGAGTTCGTCAAGCCGGGCAAGGGACAGGCGTTCAATCGCGTCAAGATCCGCAACCTCAAGTCGGGTCGCGTGCTGGAGCGGAACTTCCGCTCGGGGGAGAGCGTGGAGGCGGCGGACGTCGTCGAGACGGAGATGCAGTATCTCTACAACGACGGCGACTTCTGGCATTTCATGAACCCGGAGAGCTTCGAGCAGTTCACGGCCGGCAAGGAAGCAGTCGGCGACGCGGCGAACTGGCTCAAGGACGGCACCACCTGCAACGTGATGCTCTGGAACGGCCAGCCGCTGGTGATCACCCCGCCGCCTCACGTCGAACTGGCGATCGTCGAGACCGATCCCGGCGTGCGCGGCGACACGGCGACTGGCGGTCAGAAGCCCGCCAAGCTCGAGACCGGCGCCACCGTGCGCGTGCCACTGTTCATCAACCAGGGCGAGGTCATCCGGATCGACACGCGGACCGGCGAGTACCTCTCGCGCGCCAAGGGCTGATCGTCGCTCGGGGACGGCATCCCCCGGGCAGCCTGTGCCTCAGGGCGACGGCCGCAGGGCTTCGAGCAGGACCCTCGCGCACGCCTCGAGCCCACGGGCGTCCTCCGCATCGAACCGGCCCTTGACCGGGCTGTCGAGGTCGAGCACGCCGATCAGGCGCCCGTCGAGCAGCAACGGCACGACGATTTCCGAGTTCGATGCGGCGTCGCAGGCGATGTGGCCCGGGAACGCGTGCACGTCGGCCACGACCAGGGTTTCGCGCCTCGCGGCCGCCGTGCCGCACACTCCGTGGCCGATCGCGATGCGGACGCAGGCGGGCTTGCCCTGGAACGGGCCGACCAGCAGATCGCCGGAAGCCTCCTCGAGCAGGTAGAAGCCCGCCCAGTTGAGATCCGGCAGGCTCCAGTAGATGAGCGAAGCCGCATTGGCCGTGCAGGCGACCAGGTCGGTTTCGCCGGCCAGCAGCGCGCGCAGTTCGCGCACCAGCGTCGCGTACGCCGCGGGCTTGTCGTCGGGTGGAAGTGGCTGCAGTTCGTGCATCGGCATCGTGCTCCCGGGTGAATTCGCTCAGGCCCGCTCGGGCGGGAAGCTCAGGACCTCGTCGATGTGCTTCGCGCCTGCGGCGAGCATGACGAGCCGGTCGAAGCCGAGCGCGACGCCGCTGCACTCGGGCAGTCCGCTTTCCAGCGCGGCGAGAAACAACGGGTCGGGCTCGCGCGCCGGACGCCGCAGGCGGGCCCGCTCGGCGACATCGCCCGCGAACCGCCGTGCTTGCTCGTCGGCATCGCCGAGCTCGTGAAAGCCGTTGGCGAGTTCGAGCGGACCCCAGAAGGCCTCGAAGCGCGCGGCGACGTCGCCACGGATGCGCGCCAGCGCCGCCTGCCGGGCCGGGAAGTCGCGCAGCAGCGTCAGGCGGTCGGTCGGAAAGTCCTCCGTGACGACGGTGCCCAGCGCCAGGTCCAGCAGCGCGTCGAGGTCTGTCTCGATGGCCGGCGGTATGTCCACGCCGCTCCCCCGCAGCGCCCGGCACAGATCCGTGGGCTCGCAGTCGAGCGGGTCCAGGCCGAGCGAGCGCCGGAACGCCTCGCTGTAGCTCAGGTGCAGGCTGGCCGCCGGCTCGACGTGTCCGGCCAGCAGCGCGCGCACGAGCTGCTCGACGTCCTGCATCAGTGCGAGGTGGTCGCTGCCGAGGCGGTACCACTCGATCATCGTGAACTCCGGGCTGTGGCGACTGCCGCGCTCGCCCTCGCGGAACACGTGCCCGATCTGGTAGATGTCCGGCCAGCCGGCGCAGAGCAGCCGCTTCATCGCGTACTCCGGCGAGGTGTGCAGGTATCCGACCCGCGAGCCGTCGTGCGCATGCACCTCGAGCGATTCCAGGTGCAGGTCGGTGACCGGCGCGCGAACCAGCACCGGCGTGTCCACTTCCATCGCGCCGGTCGCGGCGAAATAGCCGCGGGCGCGCGCGAGCAGCGCGGCACGCAGGCGCGCGAGTTCGAGCGAGGTGGTGGGGCGCCACTCGTCCATCAGCACGCTCAGCCGATCCGTGCGAGTGCCTGGCCCATGCGCACGATGCTGCCCGGCGCGATGCCGTCGGCGAACTGCAGCCGCCCGTGGCCATGCAGCAGCACGACGGTCGATCCCATGTTGAAGCGGGCGAGTTCCTCGCCTTTCGAGAAGCGCCTGCCGCGTCCCTCTGCCAGCTGGCGAACGCCGCCGCCGCGGCCGGCCGGCGGATTGACCTCGCCCGCGTAAACGGTCTCGATGCTGCCGACGAACAGGGCACCGACCAGCACCATCGCGAGCGGGCCCGACGAGCTCTCGAACTCGCAGACCACGCGCTCGTTGCGGGCGTACAGGTCCGGGACGCTGCGTGCGGTGGATGCATTGACGCTGAACAAGGCCCCCGGCACGTAGCGCGTGGCGACGAGCCGGGCATCGAGCGGCATGTGTATCCGGTGGTAGTTGTATGGCGCGAGGTACAGGCAGGCATGGCTGCCGTCCGAGTAGCGCGCCATCGCGGATTCGTCCGCGAGCAGGGCCGGTACGGAGTAGTGGATGCCCTTCGCCTGCAACAGCCTGCCCTCGCGAATCGCGCCGAGCTGGCTGACCGTGCCGTCGACCGGCGAGACCAGCACATCCTCACCGCCTGCCACGGGCCTCGTTTCAGGCCGCAGCGCCCTGGTGAAGAACGCATTGAACGAGGGATAGGCGTACGGGTCGGGCTCGATCGCCTCGCGCATGTCCACCATCGGGTAGGCGCGCAGTGTCGTGCCGATCATCGCGTTGCGCAGCGAAGGACGCGTGCTGCGGGCGAGCGCGTGCATCGCCCGGGAGAGCAGCTGCTTCGGCAGAAGCTTCTGCAGCAACGCGAAGGCACGGTCGAGCGGGTCGGCCGTCCGGTCCCGCTCGCTCAAGACCGTCGCCCTGCGTACGCGACGATCTTGCGATAGTCGTTCGCCAGCGCCGTCGCATCCTGCGGTCCGGACGAGTAGGCCACCAGTCCCGGCGGGCCGACCACGAACACGCCGGAGCCGTGGTCCATCGTGTAGCCGCCACCGGGCAGCGGCACCTTGGCGTAGGGGACGCCGAACGCGGCCGCGGCAGCCGCGACCTGTTCCGGGGTGCCGGTCGCGCCGATGAAGTCGGGGTCGAAGAAACGGACGTAGCTGCCGAGCCGCTCGGCGTCGTCCCGCTCGGGATCCACGCTGACGAGCAGCACGCGGGGCCGCTCCTGCGGCGGCAGGTCTGCGAGCTGGCGGCGGGCCTGTGCCAGCGTCGCAAGCGTGGTCGGGCAGACGTCGGGACAATGCGTGAAACCGAAGAACACCAGTGTCCAGTGCGAGCGCAGCGCCTCGGCGTCGAGCCGGCCGCCGTCCTGGTCCGTCAGGTCGACGTCCGGCAGCGGCCGCGGTTCGGTGAAGACCGTCGCGCCTGCCAGTTCGGGCGGTGTGCGCTTCGACGGCAGGACGTCGCGGGCAAGATATGCGCCCAGCGCGAAGGCTAGAATCGCAATGACGCCGACGATGACAGGGCGCATGGCCATGATCGGATTCGTGGAAACTCGGTCCGGAAACGCTGGGCGTTCGATTATCCCACAACGGACTCCTTGACCATGGCTGATTCACCACCGCCTCGGATCGAGATACCTGCAGGGGCCACGGTCCTGGAGTTGGTCCGTGCCGGGGCCGTCGCGTTCGAGCGTGCCGGGCTGTGCTACGGACACGGCATGGGCGATGCGATCGACGAGTCAGCGGCACTGGTATTCCATGCGCTCGGGCTCGAGCATGCCGCGAGCGAGGCTGCTTACGATCTGCGCCCTGGTGCGGCCGACGTTGAGCGGGTCGCGCGGCTGCTCGAGCGCCGGATTGAGCAACGCATCCCGGCCGCCTACCTGATGGGGCGCATGTGGTTCGCAGGAATGGAATTCGAGGTGGACGAGCGCGTGATCGTGCCGCGCTCGCCGTTCGCCGAGCTGATCCTGGCCGGATTCGAGCCCTGGCTGCAGCCCGGCCAGATCCGGCGGGTGCTCGACGTCGGCACGGGATCGGGCTGCATCGCGATCGCTTGTGCCAGATACCTCGAAGGCGCGACGGTGGACGCGGTCGACCTGTCGCCGGCGGCGCTGCAGGTGGCACGGCGCAACGTCGCGAAGCACGGCATGGAGGGTCGAGTGCGCCTGCTGCAGGGCGACGTGTTCGCTCCCGTGGGCGGCCTTCGCTACGACCTGATCGTGGCCAATCCGCCGTACGTCAGTGACCCCGAAATGGCGGCGCTGCCCGCGGAATACCGACACGAGCCCGACCTTGCGCTGCGCTCAGGAACGGATGGCCTCGACGTGACCAGACGGATACTGGCCGGGGCGGAGCAGCACCTGGAAAAGGGCGGCGCGCTTTTCGTCGAGGTCGGCGACAGCGAGGACCGCCTGCAGCAGGCGTTCCCGACGGTGCCGTTCCTGTGGCTGGAGTTCGAGCATGGCGGCGGCGGCGTATTCATGTTGACGCGCGAGGACCTCGCGAGGCACCGTCACGCATTGCAGGGACGGGCTTGAGTCATGCCGGGCAACACATTCGGGCGGGCGTTCACGGTCACGACCTTCGGCGAGAGCCACGGGCCGGCGCTGGGCTGCATCGTGGACGGCTGTCCGCCGGGCCTCGCGCTGTCCGAGGAGGACGTCCAGCGGGACGTCGAGCGTCGGCGCTCGGGAACGTCGCGCTACACCAGCCAGCGGCGCGAGCCCGATCGCGTCCGCATCCTGTCGGGTGTCTTCGAGGGCGTCACCACCGGCACCCCGATCGGCATGGTCGTCGAGAATGCCGACCAGCGCTCCTACGACTACGAGAAGATCCGGGATCGCTTCCGCCCCGGCCACGCCGACTACACGTACCAGCACAAGTACGGGCTCCGGGATTACCGCGGCGGCGGCCGATCGTCGGCGCGCGAAACGGTGATGCGCGTCGCGGCGGGCGCGATCGCACGGAAGTTCCTGCTCGAGCAGCTCGGCGTCGAGATTCGCGGCTACCTGGCCCAGATGGGTCCGATCCGGATCGAGCCGGTCGATCTCGACGCTACCGACGGCAATCCCTTCTTCTGCCCGGATCCCGCGCGGGTTCCGGAGCTCGAGGCGCTCATCGACCAGCTGCGCCGGGACGGGGACTCGATCGGCGCGAGGGTCAGCCTCGTGGCGACGCGGGTACCGCCGGGACTCGGCGAGCCGGTGTTCGACCGGCTCGACGCCGACATCGCGCACGCGATGATGGGCATCAATGCCGTCAAGGCCGTCGAGGTGGGCGCGGGATTCGCCGCGGTCGAGCAGCGGGGCTCCGAGCATCGCGACGAGCTGACGCCGGACGGGTTCCTGTCGAACCACGCCGGCGGAACGCTCGGTGGCATCTCGTCGGGTCAGGACGTTCTGGTCAGCATCGCGCTGAAGCCGACGTCCAGCATCGTGATTCCCGGCCGCACGATAGACTCGGCGGGCAAGGCAGTCGAGGTGAGCACGACCGGCCGTCACGACCCCTGCGTCGGGATCCGTGCCGTGCCGATCGCCGAGGCCATGCTGGCGCTGGTCCTGATGGATCACTATTTGAGACATCGCGCACAGAACGCCGGGGTGTCGGCGGGCATCCCCGACATAACGCGATAGGGCCGATCCGCATCCCGGGTGCCCGGAACTGTGCGGCACGTCAGAACATGACGCCGTCCAACCGGTTACAAAGGCGCTGCGCATCCGGCGGCTGGGCCCGGATGTTGCCGTCAGCTATAGTTATGTTCAATTTGCTCATGTCACCCTTGTCCGTCGAGCCAGCACCGGCAGTGAGGCCGGTGGGGTGGCGTGCATGGCGGGAGTCCTGATGAAGAAAGCCGTCCGTCGAGTCCTGTTGATGAGCGCGCTGATGTCGCCGGCCGCGACGCTGGCACTCGGTCTCGGGGAGATTCGCAGCAATTCGGCGCTGAACCAGCCGTTCGATGCAGAAATCGAACTGGTCGCCGCCACTGACGAGGATCTCGCCGCCCTGCGGGCCTCGCTCGCGTCGGCAGACACGTTCAGCCGCTACGGTCTGGACCGTCCAGCTTATCTGTCTAATTTCAATTTCCAGGTCGCGAAGGACGCCAACGGCCGGGATGTCATTCGCGTCACGTCGGCAGGCCCGGTCACCGAGCCTTTCGTGACTCTGCTGGTCGAGGCGAACTGGCCGCGGGGCCGGCTGCTGCGCGAGTACACGGTGCTGCTCGATCCGCCGGTCTATGCCGGTGCGGCTGCTGCGACGCGCGCCCCGGTCGCGGCTCCCCGCGCCGCAGTGCCGCCGCCGGCACGTACGCCGGCGCCGGCCGAGGTCGAGCCGTTCGCCGCTGCACCACCTGCGCCTGCCGCCCGCCCGGCCCCGGCGGCCGCGCCCGCCACGAGCCGTGTACGGGTTCAGGCCGGGTCGACGTACCAGGTTCGCCCCAATGACACGCTCTGGAGAATCGCCAGCCAGGTGAACCCGGGATCGACCTCGGACGTCAACCGGGCAATGATCTCGATCTACCAGGCGAACCCGCAGGCCTTCGACGGCAACATCAACCTGCTGAAGGCGGGCAGCACGCTCCAGATTCCCGATTCCGGCCAGATCGAGGCGATTTCCGCCGCGGCGGCCGCAAGCGAGGTCTCGCGTCAGTACCGATTGTGGCAGCAGGGCGGCACGGACGCCGTCGCCGCCGAAGACTCGGGCCGCCTCAAGCTCGTCACGCCCGAGCAGGGAACTTCGTCCGCGTCCACCGTGACGGCGCCCGATACCGGAGCCTCGCAGGCCGAGGCGGCGGCGCTCGAGAGCCGCGTGCAGCAGCTCGAGGCAGAGCTGGCAGAAGCGCGGCGCCTGCTCGAGGTCCGCAATGCCGAGCTGGCAACGCTGCAGGGTTCGGCCGTGACCGTTCCGGAGACGCCAGCCGCGCCGGAGGGAGTCGTCGAGCCCGCGGAGCCAACGGCTGCCCCGGGCGAGGCGCAGCCTGTCGCCGGCGAGTTGGTCGCGGAAGGGCCGGAGGTGGCGCCGGAGGCCGCGGTGCCGGCGGTCGAGGAGGAGGCTGTGCCGGTGCCGGCCGCGTCCGCGCCGGAGCCCGAACAGCCCGGGCTGCTCGCCCGGCTGATGGAGTACTGGTGGCTGCTGGCGGGCCTGCTGGCCGCGCTGGCCGGAGCGCTGCTGTTCCTGCGCCACCGCCGCGAGAGCAACGAGGCTGCAGTCAGCCTCGAGGAAGCGATGGTTCGCCGCGACAGCGGCGACCTCCGCGGGACCTCGACGCTGCATCGCTCCAGGGACACGGACATCCTGGTCGAGGAGAAGGCTGCGATCGAGCCAGCGGCGGTTGCCGCGCCGAGCGCGCCCGAGCCGAGCTCGAGGCCGGTCTCGATCGAGGACACGCTGTCGGGCGAGGCGCCGCTGAACCTCGAGGCAGGCGATCCGCTGGCCGAGGCCGATTTCCACATGGCTTACGGCCTGTACGACCAGGCGGCCGACCTTATCCAGCTGGCCATCAAGCGCGAGCCGCAGCGCCGCGACCTGAAGCTCAAGCTGCTCGAGATCTTCTTCGTCTGGGGCAACCGGGAGCGGTTCGTCGAACTGGCGGGGCAGCTCAACGCGTCCCGCGGCGAGGGCGAGCCCGGCGAGTGGGACAAGATCGCGATCATGGGCAAGCAGATCGCCGCCGACCACGAGATGTTCACCGGCGCATCGGGGCCGGCAGGCGACCTCGACATGGAACTCGGCGATGCCGCGGCCGCGCTGGACATGGACATCGCGTCGCCTGACGACGGGTCGCTGGCGCCTGACTTCGATCTGGGGTCCACGCAGACGCAGACATTCGAGGAGGGCGGCCTGGATTTCGTCATCGACGAGCCGGATCGCGGCGCGGCCGCTGACGAATCGCTGCTGCCCACCGTGGAAACCCCGCGGCTGCAGCGCGGCGAGGCCGCCGACAACACCGAGGAGGTCGAGGTCGGGGAGCTGGGCCTCGATGTCGGCGCGCTCGACGAGCTCGAGCGGGCCGGGGGAATGCTGGGCGATACCGTCGAGGCGGAGGCGCTCGGCGATACCGTCGAGGCCGCGGCGCTGGAAAACACGGCCGAGCATCCCGTGCCGGGAACCGGCACCCGGGGCCAGGGCGATGAAGATCTGCTGAGTGTCACCAGCATCCTCGGCTCGGGCGAGATTTCCAGTCACCTCGGGGAACTCGACGAGCAGCAGGGCGATCGCCTCGATGCGACCGGCGAGCTGCCGCGACTCGACGAGACGGCGGAGGGCCGGCTCGGAGCCGTCGACTTCTCGCTGGGCGACGAGGCCGCGACGATGAGCGAGGTGGGCACGAAGCTGGATCTCGCGCGGGCGTACATCGACATGGGCGACCCGGAAGGCGCGCGCAGCATCCTCGGCGAGGTGCTGCAGGAGGGCACGCAGGGGCAGAAGCAGGAGGCCGACCGGCTGATGGCCAGTCTGCCCTGACCGCGGTCGATGCGGATCGCGCTGGGCGTCGAGTACGACGGCTCCGGGTTCTGCGGCTGGCAGTTCCAGTCCCATGGCCGAAGCGTGCAGGGCGAGCTCGAGCGCGCGCTGTCGGCCGTCGCCGACCATGAAGTGAAGTTGACCGCGGCCGGGCGCACCGATGCCGGCGTGCACGCGCTGATGCAGGTCGCCCACTTCGACACCGCGGCGCAGCGCCCGGAGCGGTCCTGGGTGCTCGGCGCGAACAGCAACGGCCCGCCGGAGTTGAGCGTGCTCTGGGCCCGGGAGGTTCCGGAGCAGTTCCATGCCCGGCACAGCGCCGTCGCGCGTCGCTACCTCTACCGGATTTCGGATCGGTCGATCCGGCCGGCGCTGGACCGGCAGCGCGTCTGCTGGTGGCGCAAGCGCCTCGATGAGCGGGCCATGCACGACGCGGCGCAGGTCCTGCTGGGCGAGCACGACTTCTCTGCGTTCCGTGCCGCAGAGTGCCAGTCGCAAAGTCCCGTGCGCCGCGTTATCGAGGTGAGCGTGCGCAGGGTCGGCGGGGTTGTCGCGATATCCATCGAGGCCAACGCCTTCCTGCACCACATGGTCCGCAACATCGCCGGTGCACTGCTCGCAGTGGGCTCCGGGGAGCGGGACCGTGCATGGATGGCGGAACTGCTCGGGTCCCGGGACCGCACGCGCGGGGGCGTTACCGCGCCGCCCCAGGGGCTCTATTTCGCCGCCCCTTCCTACCCTGCGGCCTTCGGGCTTCCCGCCGTCTTCGACGACCTCCCGACCGTCGGCGCTTGCCTCGGCGACGGCGGCCGGCGGTAGACTAGGCGCCAGTCGCCGGGGAGGCACCATGACCTGGTTCGAGAAGATCATGCCCTCGCGGATCAAGACGGAGCGACGCTCGCGCTCCGTGCCCGAGGGCCTCTGGATCAAGTGCCCGACCTGCGATGCCGTGCTCTACCGGGCGGAGCTGGAGAGGAACCTCCAGGTCTGCCCAAAGTGCGCGCATCACATGCGGATCAGCGCAAGGGAACGGCTGGCGCGGTTCCTCGATCCGGAGGACGCCACGGAGATCGCGGTCGGGATCGAGCCGGAGGACCCGCTCAAGTTCCGGGATACGCGCAAGTACAAGGACCGCCTGGTCGCGGCGCAGAAGCAGACCGGCGAGCGGGACGCGCTGGTCGTGATGGCAGGCAATCTGAAGGGCATCCCGGTCGTGGCCTGCGCGTTCGAGTTCAGGTTTCTCGGCGGCTCGATGGGATCCGTGGTGGGCGAGCGCTTCGTCCAGGGTGCCGAGCACTGTATCGAGCACCGCCGGCCCCTGGTCTGCTTCTCCTCGAGCGGAGGCGCCCGAATGCAGGAGGGACTGCTGTCGCTGTTGCAGATGAGCAAGACCAGTGCAGTGCTGGCGCGCCTGGCCGCGGCCCGCCTGCCGTTCATCTCGGTGCTGACCGACCCGACGACCGGAGGCGTGTCGGCCAGTCTCGCGATGCTGGGCGACCTGAACATCGCCGAGCCCCGCGCCCTGATCGGATTTGCCGGTCCCCGGGTGATCCAGCAGACGGTTCGCGAGACCCTGCCCGAGGGCTTCCAGCGCAGTGAGTTCCTGCTCGAACACGGCGCGCTGGACATGATCGTAGATCGCAGGGAGATGCGCGACAGGATTGCGAGCCTGCTCGCGCTGATGCTCGTGCGGCCGCAGGTCGGCGCGACCGCAGAACCTGCCTGAGATGACCGGGCCCCGGAGCCGGTCGAGCCTCGCGGACTGGCTCGACTGGCAGCAGTCGGTTCATCCGAGCGAAATCGAACTCGGCCTCGACCGGGTACGCCGCGTGCTCGAGCGCACCGGATGGCAAAGACCCGGCTGTCCGGTGTTTACAGTGGGCGGCACCAACGGCAAGGGATCGTGCGTCGCGATGCTCGATGCGATGTTGCGGGCCGCTGGCCATCGCACGGCCTGCTTCACCTCGCCACATCTGGTGGACTACCGGGAGCGCATCGCGCTGGACGGTCGCCCGGTGTCCACCGCCTCGCTGATCGCGGCGTTCGAGCGGATCAGCGCCGTGCTCGGCAGTGATCCGCTGACGTTCTTCGAGTTCAATACTGTGGCGGCGCTGCTGGTATTCGAGAGCTACTGTCCTCAGGCGATCATCCTGGAGGTTGGCCTCGGCGGCCGGCTCGACGCCGTCAACGTCGTCGACGCCGATGTCGCCGTCGTCACGTCCGTCGACCTCGACCACATGGAATGGCTGGGACCGGACATCGAGGCCATCGCCCGCGAGAAGGCGGGCATTTTCCGGGCAGGACGGCCGGCGATCTGCGGAATGCCGGGCCCTCCGCAGTCGCTGCTCGATACCGCTGCGAACTGCGGCGCGGCGTTGCGGGTGCTCGGCAGGGACTTCGAGGCGATTCCGGGAACGGGCGGTCGCTGGAGCTTCGTGGACCGTCAGCTCGAGCTCAGGGACCTGCCGCGGCCTGCGCTGCCCGGCCGAGTCCAGCTGGACAATGCGGCCAGCGCGATCGCTGCCTGGAACTCGATCCACTCGCGCCTGCCGCTGCTGCGATCCGCGGTCGAAGCGGGCCTCAGGTCCGTGTCTTTGCCGGGCCGTTTCCAGCGGGTCAGAGCCCCCTCGGGCGTCGAATGGGTGCTCGACGTAGCGCACAACCCGCAGGCAGCACGGACGCTGGCAGCGAACCTCGGCGACCTGCCGCCGGCCAGGGAAACGGTCGGCATCTGCGCGATGCTGGCGGATAAGGACGTGCCCGGCGTGCTCGATGCGCTGGCGCCGAAATTCGACCGGTTGCTGGCTGCGGCAACCCTTGGTCCGCGCGGCCTGACGGACGGTGAGCTTGCAGACCGGGCGCGGGCCGCGGGTATCAGCGCACGACCGGCCGGCACGCTGCTGCAGGCCTTCGAGGCCGTCGCCGCCTCGGCGCGGAGCGGGGACCGCGTCGTAGTGTTCGGTTCGTTCCACACGGTGGGCCCGGCGCTGGAATGGCTCGGGGAGCAAGGGCTTATACTTCCCGCCCCATGGATGAACAGCTCAAGGCACGACTGATCGGCGCGGCCATCCTGGTCTTGATTGCAGTGCTGCTCGTGCCGGAACTGCTGTCAGGCCGCAAGCCGGCCGGGCCGGCAGAGCCCGAACCCGGCGCCGCTGCGGGGACCCGCAGCTTCACGATCGAGCTCGGAGGAAGGAGCACCGCGCCTGCCGGCGACGCCGCGACCGTCGCCGAGCCGGCCGCCGACACCGGGCCGGCCGAGTCGCCGGCGGCAGCCGGGGCGGGAGCGGGCGATTCGCCCGAGCCGGCGAGCGAACCCGCCACGGCACGCGAGTCGCGGGCACCCGATGGAGAAGGTCCGGCGGCGGCCCCGGAAGTGTCCGCGGCGGCACGACCTGCCGACGGCGCACCCCCAGCTGGCGGCGCGGCTGAGGCGGGCGAAGCCCGGCCGGCGGCGGAAGGGGCCTGGGCGGTGCAGGTCGGAGCCTTCGGGTCGGAGAAAAGCGCGAGAAAACTCGCCGATCAGCTCAAGGCGGATGGCTTCGACACGTTCGTCACGGCGACCAGCCGTTCGGGCCGGACGCTGCATCGCGTCCGGGTCGGTCCGGTCCCTGACCGCGCGAGCGCCGAGCGTCTGGCCGCGAGCGTGAAGGAGCGCAAGCTGCCTGCGGCCGTGGTCGCGAACGATTGACGGCCCTCTGCTAAAATTCGCGGCCTTCGCCGACCCGGGCTCGCCAGCGCTCCCATGACCACTGTTGACCTCATCATCACCCTGGTAGTACTCCTCTCGATACTGCTGGGGATCGTTCGCGGCTTCCTGCGTGAATCCGTGGCCTTGCTGGGATGGCTGGGCGGCCTGTGGCTGGCCTGGCGGTATTCGGACCTGCTCGAGCCGTCGCTCGGCGGTGCGCTCGCCGGAACGGAGTTGCAGACCTGGGTGGCCCGCGGCCTGATCCTGCTCTCCGTGATCGTCGCGGCCTGGCTGCTCGGCAGCCTGCTCAGCTACCTGGTCCAGCGCTCGGGGCTGACGCTCGGCATGGACCGCATGCTCGGCTCGGTCTTCGGGCTGGTTCGCGGCGCCGTGATCGTCGGCTTTGCGGTCATGCTCGGCCAGGCGGCGCAGCTGGAAACGGAGGCGTGGTGGAAGGACTCGCGCCTGCTGCCGCTGGGCGAGGAGATGGCGGGCGTGCTCTCAGGGTACGTCGAAACGGGCAGTCGAATGCTCGACGAGTCGCTTTCCGACTCCTGACCGGGGGGCCAGATCATGTGCGGCATCGTAGGCATCGTCGGATTCGGCCCGGTCAACCAGCAGCTGTACGACGCGCTGACGGTCCTGCAGCATCGCGGCCAGGATGCGGCCGGCATCATGACGGCCCACCAGGGCGAGCTGTCGATGCGCAAGGACAACGGCCTGGTCAGGGACGTGTTCCAGCAGCGCCACATGCTGCAGCTGAAGGGCAACATCGGCATCGGGCACGTGCGCTACCCGACCGCCGGATGCGACAGCTCCTCGGAGGCGCAGCCCTTCTACGTCAATTCGCCCTACGGCATCTGTCTCGCACACAACGGCAACCTCACCAACGCGCGCCTGCTCGCCGACGAGCTGATCCGCGGCGAGCGGCGGCACCTGAATACCTCCTCGGATTCCGAGGTGCTGCTGAACGTGCTGGCCAGCGAGCTGCAGCGGCTCGGCAAGGCCAGTGCGTCGGCCGCTGATATCTTCGCGGCCGTCACCGAGGTCTACCGCCGTGTCCAGGGCGGCTACGCAGCCGTCGCGATGATCCTCGGTCACGGCGTGCTCGGTTTCCGCGACCCGCACGGCATCAGGCCGCTGGTGCTCGGGCGCAGGGAAGGCCCGAAGGGCCTCGAGTACATGCTCGCATCGGAGAGCGTGGCGCTCGACATGCTCGGTTTCCAGCTGGTGCGGGACGTCGGTCCCGGCGAGGCCGTGTTCATCGACGACCAGGGACGGCTGCACGCACGGCAGTGCGCCGAGGTGGTGCACCACACGCCCTGCATCTTCGAGTACGTCTACTTCGCCCGCCCGGACTCGATCATGGACAACATATCGGTCTACAAGGCGCGGCTGCGCATGGGCGAGCTGCTGGCCGAGAAGATCCTGCGGATGCGCCCGGATCACGACGTGGACGTCGTGATCCCGATCCCCGACACGAGCCGCACCAGCGCACTGCAGGTCGCGCAGCTGCTCGGCGTCAAGTACCGCGAGGGATTCATCAAGAACCGCTACATCGGGCGCACCTTCATCATGCCGGGACAGGAGATGCGCGCCCGGTCGGTGCGTCGCAAGCTCAACGCAATCGACCTGGAGTTCCGCGGCAAGAATGTGCTGCTGGTCGACGACTCCATCGTCCGGGGCACGACCTCGGCGCAGATCATCGACGTGGCTCGCGAGGCCGGTGCACGCCGCGTCTATTTCGCCTCCGCTGCGCCTCCGGTTCGGCATCCGAACGTCTACGGGATAGACATGCCGGCCGCATCGGAGCTGGTCGCGGCCGGGCGCAGCGAGCAGGAGGTCGCGCGGATCATCGGCGCGGACTGGCTGATCTACCAGGACCTCGACGACCTGGTGCGTGCGGTGCGGCACCACGATTCCGCGGTCACCGAATTCGACGCGTCCTGCTTCTCCGGCGTCTATGTCACCGGCGACGTCAGCGCCGAGTACCTGGCCAGGCTCGAGACCGAGCGCTCCGACCAGGCGAGGGCGGAGCGCAACGCGGTGGGCGCGGATTCGCTGAAGGCCGTTGCTGCGTTCTGAAGGCTGATCTGTTGCGGGACCGAAGCTTGAAAGTCGCCACGCGGGACGGCACCCGGGACGGCAAGGAAATACTGCTGGGTTGTTTTCGGGCGGCGCTGGATGCGGTCGATGCCCGCAGGGCCGTGTCGCGACAGCTCGAGCGGGAGCGGCTCGACGGCGAGTGGCAGGTCCTCGCGATCGGCAAGGCGGCCGGATCGATGGCGCTCGGCGCGCTCGAGGTTCTCGGCGAGCGCCTGCGGCAGGCCCTGGTGGTGACCTGCCCGGGCCACGTCCCGCCGGGACTCGCCGGCGTCGCCGGTCTCAGCGTCGTCGAGTCCGCGCATCCACGGCCCGATGCGCGCAGCATCGCGGCCGGCGAGGCCGTCGCCGGGTTCGTCGCCGCGCTTCCAGGGCGCGCGCAGGTGCTGGTGCTGGTCTCTGGTGGTGCGTCGAGCCTGGTGGAATGGCCGGTCGCGGGGATCGGGCTCGATGACCTCCGGGAACTCAACGACTGGGCACTTGGATCGGGGCGGCCGATCGGGCAGATCAACCGACTGCGTCGACGGGTTTCCCGGCTGAAGGGCGGTGGCCTCGCCGCGCTGCTCGGATCCCGCCGGGTGCTGTCGCTGATGGTATCCGACGTGCCCGGGGACGATCCCGCAGTGATCGGCTCGGGCCTGCTGCATCGAGCGCGCGACGCCGGCAGCGACGACGACGAGCTTCCGCCACGGATCCGCACGATCCTGTCCCGGGCCGGAAATGCCGCCGGACGATCCGCTGAAGCCGGCGCGGAAATACCTTACCGGATCGTCGCTTCGGTCAAGGATGCCTGCCGCGCGGCCGGGACCTCGGCCGCCTCCCGCGGGTTGCACGTGCGCTCGGGCCGCGGCGCATTCTCGGGCGATGCGGCAATGCTCGGCCGGCGCTTCGCCGCGAGCGTGCTCGCATCCGCGCCGCGGACCTTCTGGGCATGGGGCGGGGAGTCCACGGTCCGCCTGCCGGCCGACCCCGGCCGCGGTGGCCGCAACCAGCACCTTGCGCTGAGCGCGGCCCTGGCGATCGAGGGTCGCGAGGACGCCTGGCTGCTCGCTGCCGGCACCGACGGCATCGACGGCGGTACCGAGGACGCCGGGGCCGTCGTCGACGGCGGCAGCTGCATGCGTGGCCGTCGCGCGGGCCTCGAGCCGCGCGACTGCCTGGCGCGGGCCGACTCGGCCAGCTTTCTCGAGGCATCGGGCGACCTGCTGCACACCGGCCCGACACTCAGCAACGTCGGCGACCTGGTGCTCGGGCTCTCGACGGGAGGCGGCGGATGAGCGTGCGCGCGCTGATCGTCAGCGACCAGCCGGAGTTCCGCCAGCTGCTCGCGCACCATCTCAACCTGGAGTGGCTGGACGCGTTGCCGGCGGAATACCAGCCGGCCACCCGCGGCCGGCTTCGACCACAGTTCAAGGGCGCGGCCTACGACGTGGTGCTGCTGGACCACGAGGTCCAGGGCGGACGCGGCCTCGAGTGGCTGGAGGACCTGAGCGAGCGGCCCGGCTTTCCGCCCATCGTGTACTTCGGCGCGGCCACGGAACTCGCAAGGAAGCAGGCGCTCGTTGCAGGCGCGTGCACCTGGTTGCCGCGGAGCGACTTCGAGCACGCCCAGTTCACGGCCTGCGTCAGTGATGCGATCGCCCGTCGCTGCAACGTGCTGGCGGAGACGTCCAGGACGGCGCTCGAGCCGACGCCGGCGGACCGTTTCGGCTCGGTGCGCATCCGCGGGCATCGCTGCCTGCGCAGGCTCGCGGTCGGGGGATCCTCGAGCGTGTTTCTCGCCGAGCACGAATCGACCGGGCGACAGCTGGTGCTGAAGGTCTTCAGGCAGGTCCCGGACGTCGTCGACAGCAGCCAGAGCTTCGATCGCTTCCTGCGCGAGTTCGAACTGATCGCGCATCTCCGCCATCCGAACATCGCGCAGATTTACGACCTCGGTGTCGCCGACGACCACCTCTACCTGGCCATGGAGTACTTCGCGGGTGGCGACCTCCGCGCGCGCATGGACCGGCCGCTGGCCTGGCGCGATGCGCTCGGGTATCTGAGGCAGATGGCGGAGGCCCTCGCCGCGCTGCACAGGCTCGGTCTGCTGCACCGGGACGTGAAGCCCGGCAACGTGCTGCTGCGCGAGGACGGCAGCATCGCGTTCAACGACTTCGGTCTCGCCCGGCAACTCGGCCTCGAGAGCGACATCACCGGCGCCGGAGCGATCTTCGGCACGCCGCACTACATGAGTCCGGAGCAGGGACGCGGCCTGCCGCTGGACGAACGCAGCGACCTCTACAGCCTGGGGATCGTGCTCTACGAGATGCTGACCGGCACGAAGCCCTTCCAGGCCGAGACGCCGCTGGCCGTCATCTACAAGCACGCGAACGAGCCGGTTCCGGCGCTTCCGGAGGACCTGGCGCACCTGCAGGAGTTGCTCGAGTCGATGCTCGCCAAGCGGCCGGCCGGTCGGGTCGCTTCGGCCGTGACGCTGGTGGGCCGCATCGACGAGATCCTGGGGCGGGCGGCGGCTTGAGCGAACATCCGCCGATGTTGCTCGCCGCGACCTCGCCGGCCTGGTTCGAGGCTGCCCGCGAGCGCTGGCAGGACCTGTTGATCGACCACGCGAACTGCGAGAAGAAGGCGGCTTCGAGCGCGTTGTCACTGATGTTCGCCTACCCGGAGGACTTCGAGCTGGCGTCGCGGATGTCGCGGCTCGCACGCGAGGAGCTGCGGCACTTCGAGCAGGTTCAGCAGCGGATGCAGGCGCTCGGGGTCGAGTACCGGCGATTGAGCCCATCGCGTTACGCGGAGGGGCTGCGCCGCGCGACGCGTCGCAGCGAGCCGGGGCGGCGGACGGACCTGTTGATCTGCGGCGCGCTGATCGAAGCCCGGTCGCACGAGCGTTTCATGGGCCTCGTCCCGCTGCTCGAGCCCGCGCTGGCGAAATTCTACGCGTCGCTGGCGGCCGCAGAGTCACGCCACGCGGGGTTGTACCTGGAGCTGGCCGGACGCTCGGGCGTCGACTGCCGGCAGCGGCTCGAGGAGATCGCCGGCGTCGAGGCGGATCTGGCCACCGCGCCCGACCCCGAGTTCCGGTTTCATTCCGGCACGCCGGCCTGAGCAGGTCCCATCGGCGCTTGCGGCTGAGGCGTCCGGCGGGGGATCGAGCGCAATTCGAATCCCTGCGGGCCCCACTCGAGCACGCTGCCTTGCGTGTACCAGTCGCCGAGCACGATGCGCCGCGCCGCGCTGCCGTCGACGTCCAGTTCGTGAATCGCCGGGCGGTGGGTGTGGCCGTGGACCATGACCTCGGCACCGCTGCGGCGGAAGGCCTCGGCGACGGCTGCATCGTTCACGTCCATGATCTGCGGCGCCGAGGCGCCGACGTGCTCGCGGCTGCCCGCCCTGATGCGCGCGGCGATCGCCTGCCGGCGCTCGAGCTTGAGATGCCGGAATACCCACTGCGTGAGCGGGTGGCGCACGATGCGCCTGAGCCGCTGGTAGCTCAGGTCGTC
>CAZKLS010000031.1:2355-26213 GCA_964553405.1 uncultured Steroidobacteraceae bacterium | reverse complement strand
GCTGGACCTGGCCGCGATCGGTGCAGCCTGGTACACGGGCAACTGCCACAAGTGGATCTGCGCGCCGAAGGGCGCCGCCTTCCTGTACACCAGACCGGACATGCAGCAACGGACCCGGCCCGCCGTGATCAGCCACGGTGCCAACTCGACCCGGACGGGTCGATCCCGCTACCTGATCGAGTTCGACTGGATGGGGACCGACGATCCCACCGCGATCCTCTCGGTGCCCGAGGCGATCCGGTTCATGGGTCAACTGATGCCCGGTGGTTGGGCGGCGATTCGTGAGACCAACCATCAGCTCGCACTGCGAGGCCGCGACGTGCTCTGCGAGGTGCTGGGTGTCGATGCGCCGTGCCCTGATGAAATGATCGGTTCGCTGGCGTCGCTGCCGTTGCCCGACGGCGACGGTCGCCCGGGCAGCTCGCCGCTGTACGCGGATCCGTTGCAGGATCGGCTGCTTGAGAAGTTCCAGATCGAGGTCCCGGTGATCCCCTGGCCCGCTCCGCCGAAGAGGCTGATCCGGGTTTCCGGGCAGGTTTACAACTGCGACGGCGACTACGAGAAGCTAGGTCACGCGCTGAGGGCAATGGGGATCTGATGCGCGCCCGCCGTCAGTGTCCGGACGCCCGCAGCCACGCACCGGCGTCCTGCGGACTGATCAGGATCCGCGTGTCTGTCGTCTCGACGAGGACCAGGTCCTCAGGCCTCGTCGACGTGACGTAGGCGCGGTGCATTCCGTAGGTCCGGTTCCAGAAGATCCCGGAGCCGGCAAAGAGTCCACCGTTTCCGAACACCCGGATGCCCGCGCGCAGCGGAGCTTCGACAGGTGAACACTTCGTGACCGGACTGTATCGTCTGCAGCCGAATCGGAAGGACACGTTCAACTCGCCGCTCACCAGTTCATAACTCACCGGCGTCCAGAGGAAGTAGCTGATCAGCACGATCGCACTGATGCCAACGGCCGCGTAAATCGCTGCGGGCTGGAACAGCGCCGCGACGTAGAGGCCCGCGTTCAGTATCAACACCGCGGCGGTCACGATCCGTATCGCCCGGCTCGTTGATGCGACTGGCTGTCTCATCTGGTCAAGACGGTCTGCCCGTGGATCCAGCGTGCGATCGCTCGCGCCGCGACGTCGGGATGCCGCGCCCAGGACGTATGATCGGCCCGCGCTCCCAGCGCTTCGCTGGTGATCTCGAACGACTCGATCCGATGGTTCGCCAGCCGACCGGTGACGCCCTCGATTGCGGAGAGCGGGGCGAAGTCGTCCCGGTCGCAGTAGACCGAGAGGACCGGGCAGCCGTCGGAGCGGACGAGGCGCTCGAGGTCATGCCGCTCCATGCCCCGTGCGCCGTAGCGATTCTCGCGTGCCATCACCAGCCAGTCTGACATCAGTCGGCGGGCTTCCCGCCCACCGAATCCCATGCGGTTGCCGGGGTAATAGCCGAGCGCAGCCGTGACCAGCGGGACAGCCGCAATCAGGAACTGCACCTGACGACGGGTGATGCCGCGGTAGCACCGGAAGTACGGCGTCGCGGTCGTGAGCAGCACGACGCCGGCGACGCGTTGCGGGTACAGCGCCCGCGCCATCAGCGCGAGGTGGCCACCGAGGCTGTGTCCGGCGAGGAAGACCGGCACCTGCGGCTCGAGTGAATGCATCCAGTCGAGCGCCGCCGGGATGTCCGCCTGCAGCCACTCGCTGAAGCCGTAGTCGCAACTGCGCGACGGCCGCAGCGCGCTGCGCCCATGACCGCGCTGCTCGAGCGCCGTCATGCTGATCCCGGACGCCGCGAGCTGCGCGCCGAGCCTGCGGTACAGGCGTGCCTGGATGCCGAGCGCCGGCAGCAGCAGCAATCGCGCCGACGGCTCCGCAGCCTCGGATACCTCGAGAGGCACGCGGTAGCCGTCCGTGGCCGGGACGGTAATCTCGTGGAAGTGCACGGTGGGTGTTACCTCGGTTTCCTTCGCTGGCCTTCGCGCCGCGCGAGTTGTCCGATCCGCCGGATCGCGGCGGCGCAAACGGGCAGGTAGAACGGGGCCCAGGTCGGGACCGTAAACGTGACTCGGCAGGTCTGCGGATCGATCGGCTGAACACGATGGCCGGTGGCGGGGATGCCGGCCACGACCCAGTTCCAGGCCGCGTCCTCCTCGAAGCCTGTGATCTGGAAGGGCAGCCAGACCCCGAGCGCGGTCTGCACCCTGCCGCTGCTGCCTGGACCAATGAATCTATCGGGGCAGTCGACGGCGCGAACACTCGGTCCCCAGCGCGGCCACTGGTACGTGTCGGTCAGCAGTCGCCAGACGGTCGATGCATCCGCCGGAATGCGGGCACTCGTTTCCAAGCCGGCGTCAGGGCGCGGGCTGTTCAGAAACCCGCGTCGCCTGCCAGGTGACGGCGCGCCATTCGCCGCCGCGCATGAGTAACATCGCGCTGTTGCGGTATTGCATCGTGCTGCCGTCGGCTGCCCGACCGACCAGCCTGAACGTCAGCGCGGCGGCGTCGCCATACGGTCGCACCAGGACGTCCTCGGCGCTCCAGCTCGTCTGGTCCGCCGGCGGGGGATCGCCGGTGAAACCCGCCATGATCTCGGCCTTGGTCCGCACCACGCCGGCGGAGCTCGTGTACACGAGATCGTCGGCCCAGAAGCGCTGGTGCGTGGCTGCCTGCGGATTGTTCTCGGGAGCGAGAAACCACTCGAGCAGCCGGGTGATCTCCGCGACGGGATCACCGCCCTCCGCGGCGCTCGCGGACGCAACCGGCAGCGCGATCATCGCGAGCAGACCCAGCACGGACGCGAACGCAGCACGCTTACTCATCATGGACACCTCTGGTCGGCGGACCCGGCGCGGCCGGGCAAGATCGGGAATCATGTCGGCGCACAAATATGCCTTGCCTGCAGGCGCGCGACAAACGATCCCAGGACAGCCTGCCATGCAGCACCCCTCGCATGCCGCTAAACTTCGCGGCTTACGGAGATGAACTGATGACCACACTGCTGCAGATCCTCGTCTGGACGACCGTGCTGACCTGGGTGTCGATCATGGCGGGCGCAGTCCTGCGCAACCGTGAATGGACGCTGGAGGGCATGAGGCTCGGCCTCAGCAATCGAGACAATCTTCCCGAAGCGACGCCGCTCGGCGGCCGCGCCGTCCGCGCGGCCGGCAACACGCTGGAGAACTTCGTGCTGTTCGCCGTGCTGGCGCTGGTCGCGCATGCCGTCGGCGTGGACGAAGAGGCGACGCTTGGCGCCACCGTCTTCTTCTGGGCGCGGCTCGTCTACCTGCCGGTGTACTGGGCAGGCATCACCTACGTGCGCAGCCTCATCTGGGGCATCGGCACGGTGGGGCTCGCGATGATGCTGCTGGCGATCGTCCAGGCCTGACGACCGGATCATTCCGCGCTCGTGCACGGGCGGCCGGTCATGGTCGCCCGGATGTCGCGGCCGCTACTGCAGCGCAGATTGCAGCGCCTGCGTAGCGGCCCTGGCCTTGTCGAGGCTCTGCAGCATGACGCCCGAGGCTTCGATCACGAGCACGAAAGCGCGCTCGTTCTGCTCGTCGCGCTCCGCGTCGGCCTCGAGCTTGTCGACGATATCGGCCACCGGCGCCAGCGCCTCCATCATCACGCCATCCATCCGCGACAGTCTCTGCACCGCCGAGCCGGCATCAGCCTTGCGCTCATCGAGCTGCGCCTGCAGCAGCGACAGCTCGAACATGACCCGGCCTGCCGTGTCCTTGAGCCCGGCGCACAGCGCCATCGCCGCTGCGCGCAGGCCCTCCTCCATCGGCAGCTGAGGAAGCTGCTCGAGCAGGCTCGTCGCGCGCTCGTCGAACTCGTCCGCACACGCCTGCACGGCCGCGGCTGCGTCCCTGACCCGTTGCTTGTCCTCTTCGGCAGTCATGCTGCAATCCTGGGCGCGAGCCGGTCCCGGTTTCTGTTCCGGTACCGAGGATACCGCAACAGGCGGCCCGCCCGGTTCCCGGCTTAGCCGCTCGTATCGATGCTGGCAAAGTACCCGGCGTCGGCCAGTCCCCGGTCCACGTTCGCCGGATCCGGCTGGAACAGCTCCAGCAGCAGTCCATCAGGCCCCTTGGCCATCGCGTAGGAAGCCTCGGGATAGCGGCGCACATCCGTCACCGACACGCCGGCAGCCCGCAGGCGTGCGACGAGCTGATCGAGCTCATCGGTCTCGATGCCGAGGTGATGCACGGTGGCCTGCCCCTGGTGCCGCGGCGGCTGGGCGTACAGGTGGATCCGGCCTTCGCCGACCCTGAGAAACACGTTTCTCGCACCGGCGAACTCCGCGTCCAGCACCACTTTCGCAGCGAAGTGCTCAACCCAGAATGCGATCGTCGCCTCGATGTCAGAGGCCATCAGGTGAACGTGATGCAGGCTGAACATCGCCCGGCTCCTGGTCGTCAAAGAGCGCTTCCGCCGACGAGAAGGCTCATGGCCCGAATTCTGTCGAATACAGCCGCAGTCGCTCTCCTGCGGGTGTCCGGAAGGCATCGTCGTCGAGCCGGAAGCCTAGCCTGCCGAGGACCTGCCCCGATCGCTCATTGGTCACGGTCGTTATCGCGAACAGTCGCCTGAAGCCGAGCACCTGCCGCTCATGCCCGACGACTGCGGCGGCCGCCTCCGTCGCATAGCCCTGGCCCCAGTGCTGCTCGAGCAATGCGAACCCGAGATCGGGGTCTGGCAGGTACTCCCTCTTGACGAGGCCGCACAGTCCCACCGGCTCGCCCGAGGCCTTCAACTCGACGACGTACATGCCATAGCCGAGGGCCGTGTACTGGCCGAAGATCCGCGACTCGATGTAGCGTTCCGCATCGGCGACGCTCGCGACACCCCGGTCGCCGATGTACTGCAGCCACGACGGCTGCGTGAGCTGCTGCAGCAGGAAATCCGCGTCGTCGAGCTGCATCCGACGGACGCGAAGACGTGCTGATTCGCAAACGAGCGACCGTTGTTGCTGCAGTTGGTCCATGCCGGGTCCCTGGGGATCACGCCCCGCTAAAGGTACGCCGCGTTCTCCAGCAGCACCGCCGCGCCGAGTCCGCCACCGGCGCAACTCGACACGACCGCGTAGCGCTGATTCTGGTCCATGATGCGCCGGGCCGCGGTCATGATCAGTCGCACACCCGTCGCGGAAAACGGGTTTCCCAGCGCCAGCGAGCCTCCCCAGGCATTGAGCTTCGCAGACGGGATCTCGCCCGGTGCACGCCCGAGCCCGAGCCGCGTCCGGACGAAATCATCGGAAGCCAGGCAGGCCTGGTTCACCAGGATCTGGGCGGCGAACGCCTCGTGCAGTTCCCAGGCGTCGATGTCGTCTATACCCAGGCCGTTGCGCTGCAGCAGTCGCGGAATCGTCATCGCCGGCCCGCACAAGGCCTCTGTCTCGAGGTCGGCGACGCCGCCGAAGGCGTAGTCGCGCAGCACGACCTGCGGTTCCAGTCCGAGCTCGTTCGCGGCGGCGAGGCTGGTCAGCAGCACGACTGCGGCGCCATCGGTGAAACGCGAGGCGTTGCCGGCCGTGATGACGCCGGACTGCTTGTCGAACACGGGCTCGAGCCGCCGGAGCTTTTCGAGCTTCGCGTCCTCGCGTGGCGAGTTGTCCCGCATGACCGCCCTGCCGCGCGCACCGGGCACCGGCACGATGTCTCGGTCATAGTGTCCGGCGCGCCAGGCTTCGATCGCTTTGCGGTGGCTGTCGGCCGCGAACTCGTCGCCAGCCACGCGTGACACGCCGAACTTGCTGGCCATCGCCTCGCAGAGATCGCCCATGGTCTTCCCGGTCGCGAGATCGGCCGCGGACGGCAGGTCGAGCAGCAGGTCCCTCGGCCGCAGGCTCCTGAGCACCGAGAGCCACTGGCTCGAGGCCCCGCCCTGGTACAGCTTGAACAATGCCCGGCGCAGGTTCTGCGACAGGCGAACCGGCATGTCCGAGAAGCTCTCGGTACCGCCGGCGATCCCGATCTCGATGCGTCCGCAGGCGATCATGTCGCACAGCCCGGTGATCGCGACGATGGGCGAGAGCCCGGCCATCGACACGGTGTAGGCCGGCGTCGTGCGGGGCAGCCCGGCCTCCAGCATCGCGTCACGCGCGACGTTGGACGTGCGGACCTCGTGCACGATCGTGCCGAGCGAAACCATCTCGATCCGCTCGCCGGCGACCTCGGTACGCTCCATCAGACCCTCGAGCGCACGGGCAGCGAGCTGGTAACTCATCAGCGAGCCGAACGCCCCGCCGGACTCGACGAACGCTGTCCGCGCACCGCGCAGGATCACGGGCAGCCGCTCAGGATCGGTTTTCGTCGGGCGGGCCAATGCGTATCCTTCAGTGCCATGCCTGGGTCACACGCGCATGTTAGCCGCCGATGACGGGATTTCCACGAGTCGCGTGCCGCGTCGCGACCAGCCCCTCCGGCAGGGCGCGCGCGCTCGCCACACTCGCCATCATCCTCGCGAGCACTGACACCATGGCGATCGAAGAACCGAAATACGAACTGATCGAGCAGGACGGCGCGTTCGAGCTGCGAGACTACGCGCCCTACCTCGTCGCCGAGACGCGGGTGGACGCCGGCTTCGAGGATGCAGGCAACATCGCTTTCCAGCGACTGTTCCGCTACATCAGCGGCAGCAACACGGCCGAGGCGAAGATCGCGATGACCGCGCCGGTCACGCAGTCGAAAGGCGAGAAGATCGCGATGACCGCACCGGTCACTCAGGTCGCTTCCGGGGCGGGTTACGCGGTCGCCTTCGTCGTGCCTGCAAAGTACACGCTCGAAACGGTCCCTCGCCCGCTGGATCCGGCCATCCGGATCCGGGAGATCCCGAGGCAGCGGGTCGCGGCGTGGCGCTACTCCGGCCGCTGGACGACGGCCAGCTACCGCGACAACGAGACCAAGCTCCGACAGGCGCTCGCGTCACGCGGCCTCGAAGCCGTCGGCGAACCCGTGCTCGCCCGCTACGACCCACCCTTCATGCCGTGGTTCCTGCGCCGCAACGAGGTGCTGATCCCGGTGGCCGGAAGCGCCGCCGAACGCTGACGCCGGTCGCCGCCGGCGAGCACGCGGCATGCCGAAAGCCCCGCTTTCGCGACGCGGCGCGAGCGCGCCTACGGGCCGACCCGTTCCCAGGTCAGCGTACGGGTGATCGGCTCACCGTCGAGTGTCGTCGTCTCGAGCTGGATCTGCAGCCTGTCTCCGTCGACCGACAGCCACCGCGACACTTCGATGCCGACGTTCTGCGGATTCAGTGCCGCCTGCAGCCGGTGCCGGACTTCGCCGGTCGCAGGATCGACCGCGTAGGTCCCGAAGTACGCGTCGTACCCGCCGAGGGCGGTCGTATTGTTGCTGCCGGTCGGCGCCGCCGGAGCCGGGGTCGCCTGCGCCTGCCGGTCGCGCTTCATGAACTGCGCGGCAAACCGGCCGCTTGCATAGGTGAGTATTCCGAGCGCGTCGGATCCGAGCGTCGGATCCACCCGAGGGCTGCCATCCCTTGCCCGGTCTTCCCTGGAAAGCAGCCACCAGACGCCTTCGAAGTCATCTTTGCTTCTCATCGTCGACCCCGGCTGACGGCGCTAGTGCACGGCAGCGCTGTCGGCGTTCGATCCGTCGCGATGCCACTGGTGGACGCGGCCGCCGGCCCGCGCAATCGCATCTCCCATCTCCTGCAACGACTCGAGCGCATCCTGCAACCGCGCGTCCGGACAGACCGTCCGCAGTGCCAGCCATGCTTCGCCGATCAGGCCCGCCTGCAGGCAGCCGATCGCGTGCAGCGAATGCGCCTCCAGCGCATTCAGCCGCCAGCAGCCGAGCCGCTGGGCCGCGGGACACGCCAGTCGCTGCGGGCAGGTCGCGCACACATAGCGCTCGAGCGACTGCTCCAGACCACGAAGCCCCGCACGGTCGAAGGAATCCTCGAGGCAGGCGGACGCGAATTCCTCGTCATCCTGCGCCGAGCACCGCCAGCGGATCGCCCAGACCACGAATCGCTCGGCGCCGGTGAGATCGCAGACCGATACCTGCTGGCACCGGCTCAGGTCGTAGGGTCCTTTGCCGCGTTCCGTTTCGACGCCTGGGAAGTTCATGGCTGGACGCTCCCGAGTTTCGCAGGGGCTGACTGCCCACGACTCGAGCATGCCGCAGTCAGCTGCCGAGGTCAATAAGAATGAATCTCATTCGTATTTAATTCCGACCGGTGCCGGCTTTCCGGGAGCCGTGGCCGGCAGCACGGCCAGCGCTTCCGTTTCGCAGAGCAGCTCGGGCCGGCAGATCGGTGCCACGACCAACGCGTGGGGGAATCCCGCGAAGCCCGCGGAGCGCAGCTTCTCAAGGACGCGCGCCTGGTCCGCCGGGTGCTTCACGTAGGTGATCGCGGAAACAATGTCGCCGAAGCCGGCGCCCTGCCCTTCGAGCAGCGCCGCGATGTTGACGAGCATGCGCTCCGCCTGGGCCCCGACGTCCCCGACGTGCGCGGTACCGCCCTGCTCGTCGATGCTGGCCGTGCCAGAGACGTGCAACGCGACCTTGTTCGCCTCCGCGACCCGCATCCCGCGCACGAAATCGGCGCCGTACTCCGGTGCCTCGTTGAGCGTGGGTGACGTCATCACCCTCCGCTCGACAGCGTGTGCAGCCTTGACCGCGTAGATGCCAAGGCAGAGGTCGTGCCCCGCGGGGACCGGCCCGCCGCCGATGCCGGTGCTGGCCGGGACCAGATCGATTCCGCGGGACTCGAAGAACTCGCGCCGCGCGCGATTCAGGGCCCCGTAGTCGCGGTCCATCTCGCGCAGATGGATCCAGGTGCGCACGACGTCGCGGAACTCCATTCCAGCCCGCTGCAGCAGCTGCTCGGCCAGACCGAACATGCCGAGCGTCTGCTGGTAGGCGTCGTCTCCCGGCCCGTACAGCGCAGCCGCATGGAACCGGGTCTCTGCGCCGACCTGTACGCGCAGGCCGTGGGCACTCGCACAGTCGGCACAGCCGCAGGCCGCCTGCACGTCGATCACGTCGAACGGTGTTTGCGCCTCGTTGGGCAGGACGGCCTGGACCAGCACCTCCAGCCGGGCCCGCTCATTCAGCGGCGGTTGCTCGATCTCGAGCGTCGCCGGCCTGTGGGTCGCGGCGCCGGGTCCATCCAGAGCGCGCAGGCGCGCTGCGCGGACCGCGCCGATGTCCTGCGGCAGGTCCCGCAGGAAGACCATCTCGGAGACGACAGACCCGAAGCTTGCGCCCTCGGCTTCGAGCACGCCCCGGATCGCACGATAGATCGACTCCGCCTGCTGGCCCGCATCGGTCGCAGCGGCGGCCGGCCGGCAGTGGATGAAGAGTTCCCGGGCCCCGGGGCCGTCGACCCGTCGCAGGACGAGCAGGCAGCCGTGCGACTCGATCGACGCGGCAGCGGAACCGGTGGACAACCTGGCTTTCGGAGCAGCGACGAGAGGCGGCTTCATGCTCGCACAGTACGCGCTGTCGGCTCGCGCTGCTGTGAACCAGCAACCGCCCGACGTCGGTGAGACGTCGGGCGGTCTTAAGCTGGCTGGCGCCAGTCGGCTACGTCAGAGCGACCCGCAGCCGTCGGTGGGCAGCGGCCCGGTGCCGAACGGCGGAGGGCCGAACGGGAATGGCGGCTCGGTCGAGAAGTACGTGTAGCCGTCCGGCTTGTTCTTCTCGAAGCAGTTGCCGCCCGCGCCCGGCTCGCCCTGCGCGTAGAGCAGGTCCACCGGCGGGAATGGCGCACCCGGAGGGGGACTGGTTCCGTTGCCGCTCACCTTGTTCTGCGCGATCAGGTTGTTGTTCGCACGGGGATCCGTGATCGGGGGCTTCTTCGCGCAACTATTGTCGCCGCCATCGTTCGCCGTGCACCAGCCGAGCAACGCGATCCCGACGAAACCGTTTCCTTCGACCCTGTTCTTCGCGATCGTGTGGTCGGAAACACCCGCGACGAGGATGCCGATGCCCGGCGGCAATGCGCTCTGGAAGCTCCCGTCCGGCGCATCGTTCGCCCGGTTGTTGTCGCGCACGTCATTGTGCTCGATGATCCAGTTCGCCATCACCGGAAGCGGCGGGTTCCCGGCACCGTTCGGGTGGAACAGGCCGATGCCGACGGTGTTGTTGTAGATCTTGTTCTGGGTCACCCAGACGTCATTCGAGACCGTGATCTCGAAACCGATCACGCTGCCGAACAGCTCGTTGCCGATGACGCGCACGTTCTCGGAGCCCGCTACCCACATCGCGGTGTCGAGCGAGCCGTAGGAGACGTTGTCGCGGACCAGGCCGTTCGCCGAGAGCGTCGGGTAGATACCGTTATTGAGGTTGTTGATCGACTCGTTCGCAACGAACTCGAAGCCGTCCACCCAGCGCGTCTGGATGCCGTTGAAGGGGAATTCCTCGACCGAGAAGCCGCGGATGTAGAAACCCTTGAGCGCCCGGCTCTTGCAGTCCTGGCCGAGCGGGCTGTCCGCCGAGACCCTGTAGTCGCAACCGGCAGGGGCCGCATAGACGCCGGTTTCCTGGCCGGCGCCGGCGATGATCCGCACCTTGCCCGCGTCGCCACGACCCTTGTTGACCTTGCCGATCAGGCGGAGGTTGTCCGTGGTGATCCGCAGTCCGTATTTCGGGTCCGAGCCGGTATACACACCGGGCTCGACCAGGATCGTGTCGCCAGGCGCCGCTGCGTCGATCGCGTCCTGGATGGACTCACCCGGGAAGACGCGGTAGACCGTTGCATCGGCCGCCGTCGAGATCGCAAAAACCGCGACGCCGAGCGCAGCAAGAACGGGACGGAAACCAGACCTTGTCTTCATTCTTCGATTCTCCCCGCGTGTTCCGGGCTCGTGCCTGCTGTGACGCGCGCCCGCTTGTTGAGTGGCACACCGGCCACTGTGTTCTAGGCCGGATTCTTGCCGCGTGAACGTGGACTGTCAATTTTTCGGCCTTATGGTAAATCTGTCAGTGCTGCGCCGCCTGCGCGGGCCGGCCTCCCGAATGCGGTGTCACCTGTTTGACGTCGCGTCGAATGCTCACCGACAATCGCCGCAAATCAACGGACGCGGGGCCTGAAGCGCCGCGGCACCACTCCGTAACCACCTCGCGCACAGAGGCCCCGTTTCCCAACGATGGACGAGAATTGCACGAGCCGATCTGGCGCATGCGCCGCAGCGAAGACACGCACGCGGGTGACGAGTCTTCTTCTGATCGCGGCGCTGGCCCTTGGTGGTTGCGGGCAGCGCTCGGAGCCGGAACCGCTCGCGTTCCCGGGCGAGCCATCAGGTCGCCTCGAGATCAAGTACCCGCTGAACGACACGCTGTTCCCGCCCGACATCGTCGCCCCCACCTTCGTCTGGAACGACGAAACCGGCGAGGTATCGCAATGGCAGGTGCTGCTGCGATACCAGGGCGGGCAGCAGATCCTGCGGTTTGCGACCAGCGAGCCCAACTGGCGGCCCACCGAGGACGTCTGGAGCGACATCAAAGAACGCAGCGTCGAGCGGGATGCGGAGCTTGCGATCGTGGGGCTCTCCCGCGGCGAGACGCCCGTCTCCGCAGCAATTGTCCGGATCCGGACGTCCACCGACCCGGTCGGGGACTCGATCTTCTACCGCGAGGTGCCGCTGCCGTTCATCGACGCCGTCCAGGATCCGTCACGCATCCGCTGGCGGTTCGGCTCGGTGGACTCCGAGGAGCGTCCGCCGATCGTGCTCGAGGACCTGCCGGTCTGCGGCAACTGCCACTCGTTCTCCAGCGACGGCAGCGTGCTCGGCCTCGACGTCGACTACGGCAACGACAAGGGCGGCTATGCGATCCTGCCGGTCTCAGAGCAGATGGTGCTGAACGACGAGAGGATCATCACCTGGAGCGACTACCGGCGGGACGACGGCGAGGCCACGTTCGGCCTCCTCTCTCAGGTCTCGCCCGACGGCCGCTACGTGATCAGCACGGTCAAGGACCGCGCGGTCTTCGTCGCAACCCCGGGGATCGAATTCTCCCAGCTGTTCTTCCCGATCAAGGGCATCCTGGTCGTGTACGACCGGGAGACGGGCACCTACAAGCCGCTGCCGGGTGCCGACGACCCGGACTACGTGCAGAGCAACCCGACCTGGAGCCCCGACGGAAGGTATGTCGTGTTCGCACGATCCAAGGTGTACCGGAAGGACTCCATCGCCGGCGCCACCAGCATCCTGCTGAGCGAGAAGGATGTCCCCGAGTTCATAGAAGACAAGGAGCCTTTCAAGTTCGACCTGTACCGGGTGCCTTTCAATGACGGACGCGGTGGTACGGCGGAACCGATCGAGGGCGCCTCGCACAACGGCAAGAGCAATTTTTTCGCGAAGTTCTCCCCCGACGGGAAGTGGATCGTCTTCTGCAAGGCAGAGAACTACATGCTGCTGATGCCGGACAGCGAGCTCTACATCGTCCCGGCCGAGGGCGGAGAGGCGCGGCGCCTGCGTGCGAACACGCCCCGGATGAATTCCTGGCACAGCTGGTCATCGAACGGCCGCTGGCTGGTGTTCTCTTCGAAGGCCAACACCCCCTACACGCAGCTGTTCCTCACTCACATCGACCAGGACGGCAACTCGACGCCCCCGGTCGTACTCGAGCGCTTCACCGGCGCGGACCGCGCGGCGAACATCCCGGAGTTCGTGCCGGTGCCGGCCACGACGATCGCGAAGATCGAGGAGCGCTTCCTCGACGCGTACTCGTTCCTGCGCGCCGGCATGGCGAACGAGCGGACCGGCAACTATGACGGCGCGGTGCGCATCTACCGCCGGGCGCTGCAGATCGAGCCCGATAACGTCGAGCTCCTGAACGCCCTCGGCTTCTCGCTGTTCCAGCAGGGCAAGAGCCAGGAGGCGGTGGTCGAGCTCGAGAAAGCGCTCGAGGTCGACCCGAAGCACTGGAAGGCCCACAACAACATGGCGCTCGCCTCGATCGACCTCGGCGAGTTCGAGCTGGCCGAGGCCCACTACCGCGAGTCGCTCGCGATCGAGCCCCAGCCGGCGATCTACAACGACCTCGGGTTCGTGCTCGAGCGCATGGGCCTGTCGGAGGACGCGATCGCGGCCTACCGCAAGGCGCTCGAGCTGGATCCCGGGTCCGCCGCGGCGCAGTACAACCTGGGTTCGGCGCTGGCCCGCGGCGGTGACTTCCGCGATGCCGAGAGGCACCTGCGCGCGGCCCTCGCCGCACAGCCCACCACCCAGGCCTACACGGGACTCGGGATCGTGCTATCACAGCAGGGCAAGTCAGAAGAAGCCGTCGCCAGCCTCAAGGCCGCGCTCGAGCTGGATCCGGACAACGCCGCCGCGCAGCGACAGTTGGCCGAGGCCCTGGCGAGCCTCGGCGGTACCGATTAGGCGCGCGAGGGCTCAGGCGAAGAAGCTCTTCACCTTGTCGCTGATGCGATCCCAGCCGCGTTCCACATCCGCGGTCAACTCGTGCCAGGCCTCTTTCGCGTTGCCCCACAGCTCGTCGAATTCCTCGTCGCTGGCGTTCTTGAGCTCGACCAGCTTGGCCTGGCCCTTCTCGAGCGTGCGCTCGGCAGCCGCGACCGCCTTCGACGTCTCGGCCGAGGCCTCGTGTCCGGCCTCGGCCATCGACGCCTTCATCTTGTTGAGCGCCGCTTCGCCCTGTGCCAGCTTGTGCTCCAGTTCCCGCTCGATCGTAGCTCTGTCTGCCATGGATGTTCCCTCTGTTGTTGCCCGCCAGGTTTCCGGCCGATCCCTTCGAGCCCGGCCAGGCCAGCCGCCTTGATACCAGCCGGCCTACTGCAGGGCTAGCCATATAGCGTCCAGACCTTCGCAATTCAGGGCCGGCTGGATGCGGCGCCCGCCTCGTTTGCCCGCTCGCGGCGTGATGCGGGACAATCACGAGTGCCCGGACCGGGTACCAATACGTCGGAGAGTGGACATGAGCTTGTTCGGATTCGTTAAAGACATCGGCCGCCGCCTGTTCAACAAGGACGAGGAAGCGGCGGAGAAGATCAAGGAGCACATCCTGGCCCACAACCCCGGCGTCGAGGACCTCGAGGTCACGTACGAGAACGGCATCGTGGGTCTCGCCGGGCGCTGCACCAACAAGGAAGCGTTCCAGAAGTGCGTGCTGATGGCGGGCAACGTCGAGGGCGTCGCTGACGTGTACGCCACGGGCCTGCAGGCCTACGTGGACCCGGCAGCGACCGCGGCCGCTGCGGAAGCCGCCAAGGCGGCGGCCGAGGAGAAGTATTACGTGATCCAGAAGGGCGACACGCTCTGGGCGATCGCGAAGAAGCACCTCGGCGACGGCAACCGATACCCTGAGATCTTCGAGGCCAACAGGGAAGTGATCCTGGACCCAGACAAGATCTTCCCCGGTCAGAAGATCCGCATACCCTCCGGCTGAGGCCGGGCGCGGCTTCGCGACCGTCCGGCTTGCGGACGCGTCGCGAAGGAGCGGGCCTTGAACGAAGCGACCGACAGGTCCTCGATCGTCGGGGTCGCGATTCGCGACCTCGGCCGCCTCCGCGCGGTGGGCGTCACCGTGGCCAGGCACGGCTTCGGCCCGCTGCTGATGAAGACGCCGCTCGGCAAGCGCCTGTTCGACAGGGCGCCCGAGGGCGATGCGGCGCTGCGCGGGATCAGCGCGCCGGTCCGGTTCGCGAAGTTGCTCGCGGCGCTCGGACCGACCTACATCAAGCTCGGGCAGATCCTCTCGATGCGCAAGGACCTGCTGCCGTCGGAGTGGATCAAGGCGCTCGAGACGCTGCAGGACGACGCGCCGCGCCTGCCGTTCGAAGCGATCCGTTCGCAGGTCGAGTCGAGCCTCGGCGGCCGGCTCGAGGACCTCTACGCCTCGTTCGAGGCGCAACCGCTCGCCACCGCGTCCATTGCGCAGACCCACCGTGCGCGGACCCGGGAAGGCGACGAGGTCGTAGTCAAGGTGCAGCGGCCCGGCATCGAGGCGACGATGCGCTCGGACCTCGACCTGATACACCTCGCTGCGCAGATCCTCGAGGCCAGCATCGACGAGGTACAGATCTTCGGCGCCGTCTCGATCATCGAGGAATTCGAGAAGGGGCTGCTCAGGGAGCTCGATTTCAACCAGGAGCTCTCGAACCTGCTCGAGTTCCAGCGCAACCTCGAGCCGGACCGCCGCGTCACGGTGCCCCGCCCCCACCCCGAGCTCTCGACCCGCACCGTGCTGACGATGCAGTTCTTCGCGGGTCGCCCGATCCGCAAGCTCGAGCCCCGCAGCGAGCAGGCCAGGGCCGTCGTCGACGAGATCGTCCACTCGGCGCTGAAGCAGGTCTTCGTGGACGGCCTGTTCCACGGCGACCCGCATGCCGGCAACCTGCTCTACGACGAGGACGGCACCGTCTGCATGATCGATCTCGGCATGGTCGGCCGGCTCTCGCAGGAGCAGCGCGACGACATCGTCACCTTGACGATCGCCACGATTGCGAACGATGCGACGACGATCGCGCGGGTGCTTCTGAAGATGGGCACGCCGACGCAGCGCGTGAACCTGAACGAGCTGAAGGCCGACATCGAGCGCATCCGCACGCAGCACCTGGCCGTCGCGAACTTCGGCGAGTACGACTCGGCCGGCTTCATCGAGGAGTTCGGCAAGGCGGCCGGACGCTACCGGATCAAGCTCGCCAAGGACATGGCGATCCTGACCAAGGCCGCTGCGACGCTCGAGGACATCATCCGCACGCTGCATCCGCAGGTGGACCTGGTCGGCATCGCGCGGCCGTTCCTCGACGACATCGTGCAGCGGCGGCTCGCCCCGCAGCGGATCCTCGGCGAGATGATGAGCGAGGCCACCGGCCTCGGCTCGATGCTGCGCACCGTGCCCGGCCAGGTCGACCAGCTGATGCACGACTTCGAGACCGGCAACATCATGGTCCGCGCCGTCACGCCGGAACTCGACGACGTGCCACGTCGTCTGCACGCGCTCGGCGGACGGCTGACGCTGGCCGCGTTCGCCGCATCGACGACGGTAGCCACCGCGATCGCGGTACCTGAAACGACGGAGTCCACGCCACGGATGATCGTTGCAGCGGTACTGGCGCTCTGCGCCGTGATCAGCTGGACTTCACTGTTCGTCTGGCACTGGTTCGGACGCGGCAAGCCGATGAAGGTGACGCCGCTGCTGCGCCTGTTCCGGCGCTGACGACTCACGGCGGCCACCCGGCTGTTCAGCGCTCCGCGACGCGGGGCATCAGCGACTTCAGGACCGGATCGGCGTCTATCAGCTGCGCGGGATAGCCGAGTTCCAGTGCGCGGGCGACGTGCTGCTCGGCCGACGTGGGATCGTCGCGGTCCGCGGCGCTCAGCGCAGCGTAGTAACTCACGTAGAATTCTTCGGGCCCGAGCGCGAGAGCCTGGATCAGCGCGTCCCTCGCGCCCGAGGGATCCCCGGACCTGCCACGGAAGTAGCCCAGCTGAGCCCAGGTGGTCGCTTCCCTGGGGTTCACCTTCAGTCTCGCCTCAGCCAGACCGGCGGCGGTCGAGTAGACCTGCGCGGACTCCGCGCGCCGTCCGGGAATCATCCACATGGCATCCGCGACATTGCCGAGCACCTGGTGCTCCTGAGGTGCGAATTCGGCGGCCCGCTGGTACTGTACCAACGCGTCGTCGAACCGTCCGAGGTAGTAGTACGCGTTGCCCAGGTTCGCATGCGCGCTTGCCGAGGTTTCTATCGCCAGCGACCTTTCGAAAACTGCGGCTGCGTCGTCCAGTCGCAGCTGCAGCATCAGCGAAGCACCGAGGTTATTCAGCGCCGAGGCATTCCGAGGCTGGAGTTCGACGACCGTCCGGCATTCCTGTTCGGCTTCTTCAGGTCGGCCAGTCGCGAGGAGGAAGTGGCCCAGAGCCTCATGGGCACCCGGACCCCGGGGCTGAACCTCGACCGCGCGCCGGAAACTGCGCTCCGCTTCTTCGAGGTCTCCCTGGCGGTGCAGCGCGTTTCCGAGCAGCACATGAGGCTCCGCGTCAGCAGGGTCGGCCGCCGCAAGACCTCGGCTCACGATCTCGGCCTGCTCGAACCGCCCAGTCATCAGGTACAGCGCCGCGAGCGCCAGCTCGGTTTCCTTCATCGAGCCACCGAGCTTCAGTGCGCGACGGCAATGCATCTCAGCCTCCGCGGCCTTCTCGGAGGCATGCGTCCGTTGGTAGATGACGATATCTGCCTTGCACAGACCTGCGTGGGCACGCACGAATCCCGGATCGACATCGAGTGCCTGCAGGAACAGGCCACGCGCAGTCGCCAACTGTGACAGCCCCCCCGGCGACCGCAGCGCGGCGACGCCCGCGAGGTAGCTGTCGTAGGCGCGCAGGTTCCCGACCTCATCCGGCCGCGGCGCGCGATTGATCCCGACCGGAGGCTCCAAACCCAGCGCAGTCGCGATGGACCACGAGATTTCCTCGTGGATCGACACCACTTCCAGCCATGGCCGATCGTAGCGCTCGCCCCACAGCCGCCGGTCGCGCCGGATTTCGATCAGTTCAGCATCGATTTTCAATCGATCCCCGTCGTGACGGACGGCTCCTCGCAGCACGTGACCGACACCGAGCACGGCTCCGATGTACGCAACGTCGTGTGATTTGCCACCGAACCTGGCCGCATCGTCCGCCGGCGCAACGTGCAGTCCGGCGATCTGCGCCAGCTGCGCAGTCAGGTCCTCTGTGAGTGCGAGCCCAACATCGGCAGGTCCTTCCGCTGTCATGCCCGTGAAGGGCAGCACGACCAGCGACAACCCTGAGCCGCCCGTCGCGGAGGCCTCACCACTCGAATCGATCGACCTCCACCAGGCGAGGCCTGTCACCGCCGCCATCAACGCGACTCCTGTCACCAGCAACGGAGCAACAGCCCGACGGGCGCGCGGCATCGGCAAGCCGCCCGTGTCCGCGCTGTCCAGCACGACGCCGCCTGGCGTGATTTCGTAAGACCAGGCCAGGCTCGCGATCACAGGCACGCCAATGACGGCCAGGATCGTCAGCGCCGTCATCCACCAGTCTGGAAAGTGCAACGGTTCGAACGTCGTCTCCGCGATCTGCAGCACCAGCCACATCGCGACCATGTAGGCGCCGACCACCTTGAGCACGTGGCGCCTTTGCAACTCGGCCAGCAGGTGTTGCGCCCTGGCGAGCAGCGACGCACTGGCCCGGGCGGGCGGGCTGCCGGTCAGTGGCTCGACGGCAGCGGTGCATCGATCGTCGAAATGAGCGACCAGTGCGTATCCACGGTGGGGAACGGCGACGATGTAACTGGGTTCCCGCGCCGAATCCCCGAGCAAGTCACGCAGCGCGTGGATCCAGGCGGCAAGCTCGTGGTCCGAGATTCTGTCGTCCCGACCCGCGCAGGTCCGCAGCATCTCGCGATCGACGACCTCCCCATGTCGCGCAGCGAGGCAAAGCAGCACGCACATCAGGTGACGGGGGACGGGGCGCGATCCTGCCGTGTTCGAGATCCGCAACTGCTGCGGCTCGACGAGCCACTCGCCCAGCCGGAAACCCCTCTCGAGGTCGCGCCCCGCCATGGCGTCCCTTGCCCTTGCAACCCCCTTGGGTCGAGTTTAGCCGCGATACCGCCGTGCGAACATCGTGGAAAACTCAGGGCCGGCCCATGGCCGCGCCTCCCGGGACCGCGCTCAGCGGGCCAGTGCGAGCCTGACGGTCTCGGTCCGCATCGGCCGGACGGCGCTGCGCATCAGCGTGCTCTTGCCGAACAGCGACTCGATCAGGTCCACGGCCAGCCGCGCGGTCTTATTGCGCAGGTCCAGCGCCGGGTTGAGCTCCACGACGTCCACCGAGCGCAGCTGCCCTGTATCGGCGATCATCTCCATGCAGAGCTGCGCTTCACGGTAGGAGGGACCGCCCGGCACGGTCGTGCCGACGCCCGGCGCGATTTCCGGATCGACGAAGTCCACGTCGAAGCTCACGTGCACGTGCGTGTTCTCGTCGATGCCCGCGAGCGCCAGTTCCATCGCCTCGCGCATGCCCATCTCGTCGATGAAGCGCATGTCGAAGACGTCGAGACCCTGCTCGTTGACGAAGCGCTTCTCGCCGGGATCGACGCTGCGAATTCCGATCTGGCGCACCCACTCCGGCCGGATCGCGGGTGCGTGGCCGCCGAGTTCGACCAGCGCGGACGGGCCGAAGCCACACAGGCAGGCGACCGGCATCCCGTGCAGCGTGCCAGTCGGGGAAATCTCGCGCGTGTTGAAGTCGGCGTGCGCGTCCAGCCACAGCACGCGCAGCTTCCGGCCCTGCTCGCGGCAGTGGCGGGCCACTGCGCTGATCGAGCCGATCGCGAGGCTGTGGTCGCCGCCCAGCAGGATCGGCAGCCGTCCCGCGGCGAGTTCGCGGTGCGTGGCCTCGTGCACCAGCTCATTCCAGCGCACGACTTCCTCGACGTGCCGGTATCCGTCGCGCGGCGTGCACTCGGGATTCGCCGGGCCCGCCAGGTTGCCGAGATCCTCGACCGCGAGTCCCCGGGCTTCGAGCGCCGACTTGAGCCCGGCGACGCGCAGCGCCTCAGGCGCCATCGAGGCGCCACGGTCGGCCGCGCCGACGTCGGTCGGGGCGCCGATCAGGCTGACGCCGCGGATGTTGCCCGCCAGTTTCATGCCGTCACCGCCTCCACGGCTCGCGCGTTCGCCCGCGGCGCGGCGCGGCGCGGGACCGGAGCGACGACACTGAAGAGGTTCTTCGGATCCTCGAGCGCCGGCACCAGGTCAATCACCGGCCGCAGCTCGCCGTCGCGACGGTTCAGGTCGTAAAGGTGGCGCAGCGCGGAGAAGTCCTCGAGCGCGAAGCCGACCGAGTCGAAGATCGTCACTTCGCGGTCGCTGGCCCGGCCCGGCGCACGGCCGTTCACGACCTGCCAGAACTCAATGACCGGGAACGACGCATCGAGCTGCTGGATCTCGCCCTCGATGCGCGACTGCGGCTCGTACTCGACCACGACGCGGGCATCGGGCCGCAGCAGGATCTCGGCGTGCAGCTCGGTCTTGCCCGGGCAGTCGCCGCCGATCGCGTTCAAGTGCATGCCGGGCTCGATCATCTCCGGCGTCAGGATCGTCGCATAGCGCTTGTCGGCCGTGACGGTCGTCACGATGTCGGCACCCCTGAGCGCCTCGGCCGTCGAGCCGCAGGCGATCACCTCGAGTCCTGCCAGGCCGGCGGCATCCAGGTTACGGATCAGCTTCGCGGTCGCGTCCGGATCCACGTCGAACAGCCGCAGCTCGCGTATGCCGAGCATGTGGTGGAACGCGATGGCCTGGAACTCGCTCTGCGCGCCATTGCCGATCAATGCCATGACCCGGCTGTCGGGCCGCGCCATCCAGCGGGCCGCGAGTGCCGAGGTCGCCGCGGTGCGCAGCGCCGTCGTGACGGTGAGCTCGGACAGCAGCAGCGGATAGCCGGTGTCCACGTCGGCGAGCACGCCGAACGCGGTCACGGTCAGCAGTCCCTCCGAGGTGTTCTTCGGGTGGCCGTTCACGTACTTGAACGAGTAGCGCTCGCCGTCGCTGACCGGCATCAGTTCGATGACGCCGACCGGCGAATGCACGGCGTGCCGCGGCGACTTGTCGAAGTCCTCCCAGCGCCGGTAGTCCGCCTCGATCTCGCCGGCGAGCTGCTCGATGAACGACGCCGCGCCACAGCGCTCGACGAGTTCCCTGATCCGTTCCGTACCGATGTAGTCGATCATTTGCCTCACGCTCCGGCCGGATCACGGCCGTCCTGTATGCCACTCCACTCCCGATAGTCTCGCCGGGAGCGAAGCCAACGAAAAGACAGAACAATGTACAATTCGATGAGTTAATTGATCATTACACCATTTTTATCTGTCATAATGATCAACACAGCGATCGACCGGAGGCGGTGCGATGGATGATCTGGACCGACGCCTGATCGGGCTGCTGCGGGATGACGGACGGGCGACCGTGGCGTCGCTGGCAAAACGGCTGCGGGTGGCCCGTGGCACGGTGCAGAACCGCATCGCGCGGCTCGAGGCGGACGGCGTGATCGTCGGCTACACGGTGCGACTGAGGCCGGCCGTCGAGGAACAGCAGATCCGCGGGCTAATGACGATCGCGGTCGAGGGTCCCCGAGCGGACCCGGTGCTGCGGGCCCTGCGCGGCGACCCGGCCGTCACGGCGCTGCACACGACCAACGGTCGCTGGGACCTCGTGGCCGAAGTCCGTGCCGGTAGCCTGCAGGAGCTCGACCAGGTGCTCGCACGCATCCGCAAGCTCGAAGGCATCGCAAGCACCGAGACGAGTCTGCTGCTCTCGACGCATAAGCTCTAGCGGCACCGCGGCCGCCCGGGCGGGCGTCGAAACTAGCGGATCAGCCCCTGCCGCCGCAGCTGCGCCGCGATCGGCTCCGTAACCTTCGCGAGCGCCTCGTCGCGCGCTTCGAGGTCCTCGGCGACCGTCGTCAGTTCGTACACCGCCGTCTTCTCCGCCGTCGAGTAGAGCCGGCTCACGAGCTGGACCTGGCCCTGCAGCGTGATCAGCGACGGCGCGGTCTGGAACTCACCGTAGATCACCGGCACGCCGTAGAGACCGTAGTAACCCATCCCCCAGCCGGAGCCGACCGCCTTGTAGTAGGCCCCGCCGCGCGTGTCCCGGGTGCCGCCCTGCTCCACGTCCCAACCCACCTCGACCAGCACGGTCGCGAGCACCGCGTCGGCCCGCTGCGACGCCACCGCCTGCTCGATGCTCTCGAGCGTGAGCGGGTTCTTCTGCGCGACGGCATCACAACTCCTGATGGCTTCGGTGGAGCCTCCATTGATCTCTGCCGCGAGGAAATATTCGAATGCACAGCGCTCGTTCACATCCGGGCTGATGCCGACGACCAGCACGCGGCTGAACGACTGCCCGCGCGAGGCGCCGTCCTGCCATCCGCCGCTCACTTTGACCTGCTGCGCGCAGCCGGACAGCCACGCGATGCAGGCGAGCAGCAGCAGGGTGGTTGCGACCGTCGCGGCCCGTCCGAGTTGATTCACCGAGACTCCAAGTTTCAATGCAGATCCCCTGGCGCTGTAATGACCGCGGGACACTGGAGTGGACCCGCGTGCGGCCGGACGGCCTCGAAACGAGGCCGCAGCATACGCCCTTCCCCGCCTGCGGGTCACGTGGCGCTCGCGCGAGTTGCCCGGGCGGGCGGATTGGAGCGGTCCGCAGGACTGCTGTAGATTGAGGCCGCTCGAATCGCAACGATTCGCCGGGGAGAAAGCCATGACCGGGAACAGTGTCGGCACCCGCTGCGTGCCGCTCGAGACAGGGCGGCAGATCGACGCGGTCGTCGTCGGCGCCGGGTTCGCGGGCCTGTACATGCTGCACCGGCTCCGGGAGCTGGGTCTCTCCGCACGCATATTCGAGGCCGGCAGCGGCGTCGGCGGCACCTGGTTCTGGAATCGCTACCCCGGTGCCCGCTGCGACGTGCCGAGCCTCGAGTATTCGTACCAGTTCAGCGACGAGCTGCAGCGGGAGTGGAACTGGTCCGAGCGTTACGCGACGCAGCCGGAGATCCTGCGCTACCTGGAGCACGTCGCGGACCGCTTCGGACTGCGCAGCGACATCGAACTCGAGACGCGCGTGGATTCGGCCCACTTCGACGAGGCGCAGCAGCTGTGGCGCGTGCGCACTGCGGACGGCCGCGAGATCAGCGCCCGCTACTGCATCTTCGCGACGGGCTGCCTCTCGTCGGCGAACCTGCCGGCCATCCCGGGCATCGATACGTTCCGCGGCGCGACTTACCACACCGGGCGCTGGCCGCACGAGCCGGTCGACTTCAGCGGGCAGCGGGTCGGCGTGATCGGCACCGGATCGTCGGCGATCCAGTCGATACCGCTGATCGCGGCACAGGCGAAGTCGCTGCACGTGTTCCAGCGCACGCCGTCGTACACGGTCCCGGCGCGCAATCGCCCGCTCGAGCCTGTCGAGCGGGAGGAATTCAAGCAACGGCACGCGGAGTTCCGGGCCATCGGCCGCGAGCACCCTTTCGGCTTCGCGCACCGGATGTCAGAGGAGCTCGCGACCGCGGCGACCGAGCAACAGCGCCGCGAGCGATTTGAGGAATACTGGCGGCGCGGTGGCCTGTACTTCATGGGCGCCTATGGCGACCTGATGCTCGATGAGCGGGCCAACGCCACCGCGGCGGAGTTCCTGCGCGGCAAGATCCGCGAGACCGTCGAGGACCCCGCCGTCGCGGACGCGCTGACGCCGACCTATGTCGCGGGCAGCAAGCGGCTCTGCGTCGACTCGGGCTACCTCGAGACCTTCAACCGGCCGAACGTGACGCTGGTGGACCTCGCCCGCGCGCCGATCGAGGCGATCACGCCGGAAGGGATCAAGGCAGGCGGAAAGCTGTACGAGCTCGACGCGATCGTGTTCGCGACCGGGTTCGACGCGATGACCGGCGCACTCGGCCGGATCGACATCCGGGGCCGGGGCGGCCAGTCGCTGTCGGCGCGCTGGCGCGAGGGGCCACGCACCTACCTGGGACTCGCGATCGCCGGTTTCCCGAACATGTTCATCATCACCGGCCCGGGCAGTCCGTCGGTGCTGACGAACATGGTGCCGTCGATCGAGCAGCACGTGGAGTGGATCGCCGACGCGATCGCCTACCTGCGCGAGCACGGACTCGCGACGATCGAAGCGTCCGAGCAGGCGCAGGACGCCTGGGTCGAGCACGTCAACGAGGTGGGCAACGCGACGCTGTTCCCGCGCGCGAACTCCTGGTACATCGGCGCGAACGTGCCCGGCAAGCCGCGGGTGTTCATGCCCTACGTCGGCTTCCCGGCCTACGTCGAGCAATGCCGGCGCATCGCCGCGAACGACTACGAGGGATTCCGGCTGGCGGGT
>CAZKLS010000031.1:0-2255 GCA_964553405.1 uncultured Steroidobacteraceae bacterium | reverse complement strand
CTGCTCAGGCAGACCGGCCGGACCACCGTCGGGTTCATCGAGTACGCCTTCGACGTCACGCTGGCGGTCACCGAGGATCCGCCGAAACGGATCAGCTTCAGCAGCGTCGCCGGGAATCTGAAGCAGATGCAGGGCAGCTGGCTGGTCGGAGGCGACACGTTCCGATGTCACATCGAGTACCGGGCGGACATCGAGCCCGCATTCTGGGTGCCTCCGGTCGTCGGACCGCTGCTGATGCGGCGCCAGGTCGAGCAGCAGATCGAGGGACTCGTCGCGGAGATCGAGCGCCGGGCGCGCGCCGGCGTGGCGCCGTGATCGGGCGCGGTCAGCGACCCGGGCGAGGCGGCCGCTGTCCGCGCATCGCGCTCGGGGCCTTCCCGGTCCAGCGCCGGCAGGCCCGCGTGAACGAGCTCGGCTCCGCGAAGCCGAGCATGAAGGCGACCTCGGTCAGGTTGATCCGGTCGTCGCTGATATAGGCCTTTGCCAGCTCACGCCGGGTCTGGTCCAGCAGCGCCTTGAACGAGGTACCCTCGTCCTGCAGCTGGCGATGCAGCGTGCGGCTGCTGACGTTGAGCGCCTGCGCGACGGTCTCGTTCGAGACGTTGCCCGAGGGCAGCTGCTCGATGATCGTCGCCTGAACCCGCTCGGTGATCCGGTCCCGGTTCAGCCGCGCGAGGTGACGGATGATCTCCTGGTCGTTCAGCTGGGCGAGATTCGGATTCGCGCCGGGCAGGGGCTGGTCCACGACCGCCTTCGCGAACGTCAGGCTGTCATGCGGCGCGTCGAACTCGACCGGACAGCGGAAGCAGGCGAAGTAAGGCCCCGGCTCCGCGGGCGACGAGTGGAACAACGTCGCCCGCATCGGGTTCAGCGACTCCCCGCAATTGAGGCGGCAAAGGTGCAGCACCAGCGACAGCAACGCGTCGGCGAGCGCGGGTATCGTGTACGGGCTGCGCTGGTAGCTGAGCGTGACGGTCACCTCGCCGCCACGGCCCTCGTGGACCTCGACCGAGCTGCCTTCGAGCACCAGCTCCGTGTAACGCTCGAGCCGTCCCAGCGCGGTCCGCAGGCTCGTGCTCGCGAGCCAGGCGTAGCCCAGTGCGCCGAACATCGAGGGATGCCAGTGCTGGGCGGCCTTCAGGCCGAAGCACGGGTCCGAGATCCTGCTGCTGGCCCGCAGCCAGACGGCATTGCAGGCGGCCACCGGCAGTCGCGAATTGGGATTCCTGAGCTGATCGAGGTCGATGCCCGAGCGCTGGAACAACGGCCCGGGGTCCTGGCCGTACTCCTCGAGCAGCGACCAGAGCGGCCGGATCGCCGAGGCGAGCGCGGTCAACGGCTGCGCTTGCGAGTCTTGGTGCTCTTACCGCGCGTAGTCCGCTTCGCCTTCTTTGCAACTGTCTTCTTCGCGGCTGTCTTCTTCGCGGCTGCTTTCCTGCCCGTCGACTTCTTGCGCGCGGGCTTGCGCTTCGCGGCCTTCGCGCCGGATGTCTTCTTGCCGGCGGTCTTGCCGGCGGTCTTGCCGACGGTCTTGCCAACGGTCCGGGTCGCGACCTCGCGGACGTCGCCGCCGGCGCCCCTGAGGATCGCGAGCGCCTCGGCCATGTCCGCGACGATGCGCTCCCGCGCGCCCATCAGCGCGCTGGCCTGGCTGCGCAGCATGTCCTGCAGACTTTCGCTGGCGGCCGCGCGCTCGAGTTGCGCAGCGGCGTCGTTCAGCGCTGAAGCGACGATCCGCTCCTGCAGCTCGATCAGGCTGTTCGCTGTGCCCTGCGAAATCGTCGTCAGCTTCACGCCCGAACGCGCGAACGCACGCACCGGGTCCTTCAGCGCCTTCAGATTCTCGGCGGACTTCGCCGCTGCGTCGCGGGCGGCCGCTACCGGCTTCTTGCGCAGCTCCTGCGCGATCTTCGCCAGGCCCTCCGCCTGCCCGACCACGAAATCCTTCACTCCAGCCATGATGAAAGCTCCTCGTGAATTGCTGCGCGTGCCTGCCGCATTGGCCTGAAACACCGGGAAAATACACCCGTCGAGCCTGCCATGACCAGTCGGACGCGGCCACGCGCGGCTCCCACAAGCAGAAGGCGGCGTGCCTGCGCACGCCGCCTTCGCTTCAGCACCTGTCTGCCTCGATCGGCCTACTGGTCGAAGCTGAGCACCTGGTCGTCCAGGTCGAACGGATTACCCGCGTTGAACAGCTCGTAGGTCGTTCCCGACCGGTTGAACGGTCCGCCCGCGGAGAGGTCCGTCGCGCC
>CAZKLS010000030.1:0-26378 GCA_964553405.1 uncultured Steroidobacteraceae bacterium | reverse complement strand
GCGGCTCGTTCGGGGCCGGCAACTACGCGATGTGCGGGCGGGCCTACGGCGGGCGATTCCTGTGGAGCTGGCCGAACTCGCGCATCTCGGTGATGGGCGGCGAGCAGGCCGCGACGGTGCTCTCGATCGTCAAGCGCGATGGCATCGAGCGTCGCGGCGGCGAATGGCCGGAGTCCGAGGAGCAGGACTTCCGCGAGGAGATCCGTGGCCAGTACGAGACGCAGGGCCACCCGGTGTACGCGAGCGCGAGGCTCTGGGACGACGGCGTGCTCGACCCGGTGGACACGCGTGAGGTGCTGGCGCTGGCACTTGCGGTCGCGAGCTGCCGTGACGACGAGGGCGAGCAGCCCTACGGCATCTTCCGGATGTGAGGATCCCATGATCGACAGCCTGCTGATTGCGAACCGCGGCGAGATCGCCTGCCGCATCATGCGCACGGCGCGCCGGCTCGGCCTGCGGAGCATCGCGGTGTACTCCGAGGCGGACCGCGACTCACTGCACGTGCGGCTCGCGGACGAGGCGGTGTACATCGGTCCCGCCGCGGCGCGCGAGAGCTACCTCGACGCGGAGCGGATTCTCGAGGCGGCGGCCGGGTCCCGGGCGGCCGCGATCCACCCGGGTTACGGCTTCCTGAGCGAGAACGCGGCGTTTGCGGACGCCTGCCGGGCGCGCGGCATCGTGTTCGTCGGCCCCCCCGGCGACTCGATCCGCCAGATGGGCTCGAAGAGCGAAGCCCGGCAGCTGATGGCCCGTGCCGGGGTCCCGGTGCTGCCGGGCTACGACGACGAGGACCAGTCAGACGCTCGCCTGACCGCCGAGGCCTCGCGGCTCGGCTTCCCGTTGCTGATCAAGCCGACCGCAGGCGGCGGCGGCAAGGGCATGCGCGTCGTGCGCGCGCTCGGTGCGTTTCCGGAGGCGCTGGCCGCCGCGAGGCGCGAGGCGCAGAAGTCCTTCGGCGACGCGCGGGTGCTGCTCGAGCGCTACGTCGAGCAGGGGCGACACGTCGAGATACAGGTCTTCGCGGACTCGCAGGGCCATGCCGTGCACCTGTTCGAGCGCGACTGCTCGCTGCAGCGCCGGCACCAGAAGGTGATCGAGGAGGCTCCGGCGCCCGGGCTGGACGAGAGCACTCGCAGCACGATGGGCGAGGCGGCGGTGCGGGCAGCGCAGGCCGTCGGCTACCAGGGTGCCGGCACGGTCGAGTTCCTGTACGACGGCCGGAGCTTCTACTTCCTCGAGATGAACACCCGGCTCCAGGTCGAGCATCCGGTGACCGAGATGATCACCGGCCTCGACCTCGTCGAGTGGCAGTTGCGGGTCGCCTCCGGCGAGCCGCTGCCGCTCGGCCAGACGCAGTTGACCCGGCACGGGCATGCAGTCGAAGCGCGGCTCTACGCCGAGGATCCCGACCGGGGCTTCCTGCCCTCGACGGGGCGGCTGCAGACTTTCCGGATGCCCGAGGAGTCGGGCGGCGTGCGGGTCGATTCCGGTTTCCAGTCCGGCGACGAAGTGAGCGTGCACTACGACCCGCTGCTGGCCAAGATCATCGCCTGGGCGCCGGGGCGCTCCGAGGCCATCGACGCGCTGCGCTCGGCACTCGAGCAGTGCGCCGTGGATGGCGTGCGGACCAACGCGCGCTTCCTGTGGGAGATCCTCGGTGCGGAGCCGGTACGCGCGGGACGGCTCAGCACGCGGCTGCTGGAGAGTGAGCTGCAACCTGCGGCCGGCGTGCCCGAGGCGGAGCTGCTCGATGCATGGCTGCTCGCGGCGGCGGCCAGCGTGCTGCACCTGCCCGGCGATGCACGCGGCGTCGCGGATCCGTCCCAGTCGCCATGGAAGGCCGCGACGGGCTACCGGATCAATTCCCCGCCGGTGATTCGCGTCGCGCTCAGGCTCGGCGAGCAGCGGGAGTGGCTGCAGGTCGCCCGTGAGGCGGGCGGGCTCACCATCGTCCATGGCGACCGGCCGCATCGCGTGGAGGTGACGCGGGATGCGCAAGGCAACCTGGCTGGCCGCATCGACGGGCGCCCGGTCCTGGCGCACTACGCGTTCGATCACGAGAGCCTGACGTTGCGCCGGCAGTGCCTGCGCTTCGATTTCGCCGCGGACACCGGCGCCGAGCACCGGGTCTCGGCCGAGCATGAGGGGCACATCAGCTCGCCGATGCCGGGACACGTGCTCGAACTGCGGGTCAGCGAGGGGCAGCAGGTCGAGGCGGGCGCCGTCGTGCTGGTGCTCGAGGCCATGAAGATGGAGCACTCGCTGACCGCGCCCTGGGACGCCCGGGTATCCGAGGTAAAAGTCAAGGCCGGCGACCGCGTAGAGGAAGGGGTGGATCTGGTCGTGCTCGAGCCGCTCGGGTAGCAGCCACTGCGGTATTCCGCAGGACTGGACTCAGTCTGATTTGCTAGACTTCGCGCCGGTTTGATCGCCCCATGGGCCGCGTGGGGGCGACGCTGTGTAGGTGGGTAGCGGAGGATCGATGGGGCCCGACGCGGCCGTGCTCGAAGCCCGGGCAATCAACGTTTGGCGTGGAGAACGGCACATCCTCAGGGACGTGTCGTTCGAAGTGCATCCCGGCGTCTTCATGAAGCTGACCGGTCCGAACGGCGTCGGCAAGACGACGCTGATCCGGGTCGTCTGCGGGCTGTTGCCCGCCGAGAGCGGGGAAATCCTCTGGCGGGGCAAGACCGTGCGCAGCGCGAGCGAGCAATTCCACACCGACCTGGCCTATCTGGGACATCCGAACGCGCTGAAAGCGGACCTCACCGCGCGCGAGAACCTCCGGTTCCTGGCGGGCCTGCGACAGTCGCTGGAGGATGCGGATATCGATCGCGCGCTCGACCGCGTCGGGATCCTCTCGCGCGGCGACCTGGTCGCCCGGTCGCTGTCGGCCGGCCAGAAGCGCCGGCTCGCGCTCGCGCGCCTGCTGCTCGCGAATGCCAGACTCTGGATCCTCGACGAGCCGGCGACCAACCTCGACGTGGCCGGCGTGTCGCTGGTCGAGGACCTGATCGCCGAACAGGTCGCCGGCGGCGGTCTCGTGCTAGCCGCGGCGCACCAGCGCCTGCTCGACGACGCCCCGATCACCCAACGGCTGGAACTCAGCTGATGCAGCGCGCGAACATCTCCGAAGCGGCGGCGCTGGTCTTCAAGCGCGACCTGACGCTGGCGATGCGGCGCTGGGACGAGGTGACTCAGCCGCTGATCTTCTACGTCGTGGTCACGACGTTGTTTCCGCTCGCGACGACGCCGGACCTGGCGCAGCTGCGCACGATTTCCGGCGGCGTCGTCTGGGTGGCTGCGCTGCTGTCGTCGCTGCTCGCGTTGGAGTCGCTGTTCCGCTCGGACGTCGAGGACGGGACGATGGAACAGTGGGTGCTCTCGGGCCAGCCGCTGGCCTGGCTGCTGCTGTCGAAGGTCGCGGCGCACTGGGTGCTGACCGGGCTGCCGCTGGTGCTGATCTCGCCGGTCGTCGGCACGGCGCTGGGTCTGCCGTTCGACGCCTGGGGCACGCTGGTGCTCTCGCTGCTGCTCGGCACCGCGACGCTGAGCGTGCTCGGCGGCATCGGCGCCGCGCTGACCGTCGGCGTGCGCCGCGGCAGCGTGCTGCTGTCGCTGCTGGTGCTGCCGCTGGCGATGCCGCTGCTGATCTTCGGTGCGCGCGCGGTCGCGATGCAGATGGACGGGGATTCCCCGGCCGGTCCGCTGCAGTTGCTGGCCGCCATATTCTTCCTGGCGCTGAGCCTGGGGCCGCTGGCGATGTCCGCGGCGATCCGGATCAGCGTCGAAAGCTGAACTGCTCGTCGCGAGCATGCGAATGAAGAGGATACATGTGGACCTGGTTGCATAAATTCGCCTCTCCTCCCCATGCCTACCGGCTGCTCGGCCGGCTGGCGCCCTGGTTCGGCTGGCCGGCCCTGGTGCTGATCCTGCTCGCGACCTGGTGGGGTCTCGTGCGGGCGCCGGCCGACTACCAGCAGGGCGACGCGTTCCGGATCCTCTACGTGCACGCGCCGAGCGCGTGGATGTCGATGTTCATCTACGTCGTGATGGCGGTCGCCGCCGGCATCGGACTGATCTGGCGCATCAAGCTCGCGCACGCGGCCGCGGCGGCGAGCGCGGCGGTCGGCGCGTCGTTCACGTTCCTGGCGCTTGCGACCGGCTCGATCTGGGGCAAGCCGATGTGGGGCACATGGTGGGTCTGGGACGCGCGGCTCACCTCGGAGCTGATCCTGCTGTTCCTGTACTTCGGCTACATGGCGTTGCGCGCGTCGTTCGACGACCCGCAGCGCGCGGACCGGGCGAGCGCGGTGCTGGCCATCGTCGGCGTCATCAACGTGCCCATCATCCATTACTCGGTGGAATGGTGGACGACGCTGCACCAGCCGGCCAGCGTCACCAAGCTGGACAAGCCGTCCATCGCGCTCGAGATGCTGTATCCGCTCTTCCTGATGATCGTCGGCTTCCAGCTCTATTACGGCTGGCTGCTGTGCCGTCGCCTGCGGGCCGAGATCCTGCGCCGGGAGCGAAATGCGACCTGGCTGAAAGAAGGTCTATAAAACATGGACTTACAGAGTTTTTTTAAAATGGGCGGTTATGCGGGATTTGTTTGGTCCGCATACGGTCTAACCGCGGTGGTGCTGATCCTGAACTGGTGGGCCGCGCGCCGGCGCGAGTCCGAGGAGCTCATCAGCGCCCAGCGGCGAACACAACAGCTGAAGGAGTCCCGTACATGACACCGCGACAGAAGCGCATGACCACGGTGGCAGTGATCCTGGCAGGCGTCGGCATTGCCACGGCGTTCGCACTGCAGGCCTTCCAGAAGAACCTGCTCTATTACTACAGCCCCACGCAGATCCAGGCCGGCGAGGCGCCCGACACTCGCATCTTCCGCGTCGGCGGGCTGGTCCAGGACGGCAGCTTCAGCCGCGAAACGGGCAGCCTGGAGGCGAAGTTCACGCTGACCGACTACCAGAACACGGTCAAGGTGAGCTACACGGGTGTGCTCCCCGACCTTTTCCGGGAGGGGCAGGGCATCATCGCGCGCGGCAAGCTCGGCCCGGACGGAACCTTCGTCGCCGAGGAAGTGCTCGCCAAGCACGACGAGAACTACATGCCGCCCGAGGTCGCGGACAGCCTGAAGCCGCACGCCGAGGCGGCCAGCGCGATGGGCCAGGGCAGCACCTGACGAGACGCCCGGGAGGATTCAATGGTCATCGAGCTCGGACTGTTCGCGCTGGTCATCGCGCTGCTGCTCACGACGGCGCAGGCGTTTCTCGGACTCGCCGGGGCCCACTTCGGCAATCGCCGCTGGATGGCGGCCGCACGGCCGGCCGTCACCGGCCAGTGGGTCTTCGTCGCGGCGTCATTCGCGGTGCTGAGCTGGGCGTTCTACAAGAACGACTTCTCGGTCCTGTACGTGGCCAGCAACTCGAACTCGGAACTGCCCACTTTCTATCGGTTCGCCGCGGTCTGGGGCGCGCACGAGGGATCGCTGCTGCTGTGGGCGCTGGCGCTGTCGACCTGGTCGGTCGCGGTGGGCGCGCTGAGCCGGAACCTGCCAGAGACCTTCGCCGCGCGCGTGATCGGCGTGCTCGGCATCGTCAGCATCGGCTTCCTTTCTTTCATCCTGTTCACGTCGAACCCGTTCGAGCGCCTCGTGCCGGCGGCGGTGGACGGGCGTGACCTGAATCCGCTGCTGCAGGATCCGGCGCTCGCGATTCATCCCCCGATGCTCTACATCGGCTACGTCGGCTTCGCGGTCGCGTTCGCGTTCGCCGTGGCGTCTCTGCTCGAGGGCAAGCTGGACGAGAAGTGGGCGCGATGGGCACGGCCCTGGACCACGCTGTCCTGGGTCTTCCTGACCATCGGCATCGCGCTGGGCAGCTGGTGGGCGTACTACGAGCTCGGCTGGGGCGGCTGGTGGTTCTGGGATCCCGTCGAGAACGCCTCCTTCATGCCCTGGCTGGTCGGCACCGCGCTGATCCACTCGCTGGCCGTGACCGAGAAGCGGGGGCTCTTCAAGAGCTGGACGCTGTTGCTCGCGATCACCGCGTTCTCGCTGAGCCTGCTCGGCACGTTCCTGGTGCGCTCTGGCGTGCTGGTCTCGGTGCACGCGTTCGCGAGCGACCCGAGCCGGGGCCTGTTCATTCTGGCCTTCCTCGGCGTCTGTATCGGTGGCTCGCTGGCGCTGTTCGCGTGGCGTGGCCCGGCGCTGCGCGCCAAGGGCGGCTTCGACACCGTATCGCGGGAGTCCTTCCTGCTGCTCAACAACGTGCTGCTGCTGGTGGCCGCCGCGCTGATCCTGATCGGCACGCTGTACCCGCTGTTCCTCGACGCGCTGAACCTCGGCAAGATCTCGGTCGGCCCGCCGTACTTCAATACTGTCTTCCTGATCCCGACGCTGCCGCTGCTGTTCCTGCTTGCGTTCGGCATGCACGCGACCTGGAAGAAGTGGCGCTCGGCGGACATGAAGACGCCGCTGCTCGTGTTGCTCGGCATCTCGCTCGCGGTCGGTGTCATCGTGCCGGTCGTCGCCTACGGCGGCTTCCACATCATGTCCGCGGTCGGCCTGACGGCCGGGTTCTGGGTGATCCTCTCGGCGCTCTACGAGCCCTACCAGCGGCTGCGGCGCAAGCAGTCGCTGTCGCGGGGCGTGCTCGGCATGACGCTCGCGCACATCGGCGTCGGGCTGTTCGCGATCGGCGTGACGGTGACGCAGATGTACCGGATCGAGAAGGACATCGCGCTGAAGCCCGGCGAATCCGTGTCGATGCAGGGCTACGACTTCGCCTTCAACAGCACGCGGATGGTCCAGGGCCCGAACTTCGACGCGGTCGAGGCCGAGGTGGTGATCACCCGTGAAGGCCGCGAAGTGGCGACGCTGCATCCGCAGAAGCGCGTCTATCGCGTCCAGCGCAGCCCGATGACCGAGTCGGGGATCGAGGTCGACTGGAACCGGGACCTGTTCGTCGCTATGGGCGAGGACCTCGGCGGCGGCGCCTGGAGTATGCGCATTCAGTACAAGCCCATGGTCCGGTTCATCTGGTTCGGCGCGCTGGTGATGTCCATCGGCGGGCTGGTCGCGGTCAGCGACCGGCGCTACCGCACGCGTCGCGCCACCTCAGACGAGAAGGTCGCCGGGCGCGGCGCGGTGGCCGCGCGCTGAGCCGGGAGGCAGTCATGGCAAAGTTCATCGTTCCGTTCGTGCTGTTCCTGCTGATGGGCGTGTTCCTTTACGTCGGCCTGCAGCGCGACCCCCGGTACGTGCCGTCGCCGCTGATCGGCAAGGCTGCGCCGGAGTTCACGCTGCCGAGCCTCCAGGACCCCGCTTACACGGTCTCGAGCAGCGAGCTGACCGGGCGTCCGTGGCTGCTGAACGTCTGGGGCACGTGGTGCGGCGGTTGTCGCCAGGAGCACGACGTGCTGCTCGAGATCGCCCGGCAGAACACCGTCCCGATGGTCGGCCTGAACTGGAAGGACGACGACGCCGCCGCGAAGAGATGGCTGCGGGACCTCGGCAACCCCTATGCCGTGGTGGCGGTCGACCAGGACGGGCGCACGGCGGTGGACTGGGGCGTGTACGGCGCGCCCGAGACGTTCCTGATCGGGCCGGACGGAACCGTGCTCTACAAGCACATCGCGCCGATGACGCTGGAGATCTGGCGGACAGAGTTCCTGCCACGGATCGAGGCATCCGCATCGAAGGGTGGTTCCGCGACATGATGCGCAAGTTACAGACGCTGCTGGCGACGGTGCTGCTGGCGCTGCCGCTGCTGGCACCGGCGATCGACGCGGAACGCGCCTTCGACGACCCGGTGCTGCAGCAGCGATACGAGAACATCAACCGCGAGCTGCGCTGCCTGGTCTGCCAGAACCAGACCATCGCCGATTCTAACGCCGGCCTCGCTTCCGACCTCAGGCGCGAGGTCCGCGACCTGATCGCGGCAGGCAAGACCGACGACGAAATCCGCGAGTTCATGATCGAGCGCTACGGGGATTTCGTCCTGTACCGTCCGCGGATGACGGCGCAGAACCTGCTGCTGTGGGCGGCGCCGATCCTGCTGCTGGTGATCGGGGTGATCGCTGCGCTGCGCGTGATCCGGCGGCGGGCAGCAGAGGCGGAAGACGAATCCGTCGAAACGGAGGCTGATTCAACGTGACCGAGTTTTTCGTACTGTGCGCCGCGATGCTCGTTGCGGCGCTGCTGATGTTGCTGCGTCCGCTGGTCCGTGGGGCGCTGCCCCAGGGCGATGGCGAGGCCGCCAGACCGGCGACTGGCGCGGCCGTGGCGCTGGCGGTCGTGCTGCCACTGGCGGCCGCGGCGGTGTATGCACTCGTATCGAACTATCCCTGGCAGGATCCGCGACTGCTGGGCGCCGGCGCCCAGACTGCCCATCAGCAGGGCGCGGGCTCGATGGACGAGGCGACCCGGAAGCTCGAGGAGCGGCTCGCGCAGAGTCCCGACGATCTCGAAGGCTGGCAGATGCTTGCGCGCACCTACCTGGTGACCGGCCAGCCCGCCAAGGCTGCGAGCGCGCTGGAGCGCGCGCTCGAGCTGGCGGGAGGCGACGACCCGGATATCGAGCTCGATCTCGCCGAAGCACTGGTCGTTTCCGCAGACCCGTCCGTGCAGGACCGGGCCAGGTCGATCGTTGACGCCGCGCTCGCGGCCAACGCGGACAACGGCAAGGCGCTCTGGTATTCCGGCGTGATCGCGCTGAGGTCGGGGGACGAGGAAACAGCCCGGCAGCGCTGGCTCCGCATGAGCGAGCAGGAACTGCCGGACGAGATCCGCGCGATGGTCAACGAGCAGCTGGCGGCGCTCGGCGTCGAGGCGCCGGCTTCCGCGCCGGTGGGCGAGCGCGGTCCGATGATGGCCGCGGCGAGCCCGCCGGCAACCCCGGAGACCGCAGCTGCGACGGGACGGATGCTCAACGTCTCGGTCAGCGTGGATCCCGCGCTGGCCTCGAAGCTACCCCCGGGCACGCCGTTGTTCGTCAGCGCCCGCCAGCCCGGCATCCCGGGGCCGCCGCTCGCGGCGGTCCGCTTGACCACCGACGTGATGCCGGTCACTGTGACGCTGAGCGACGCCAATTCGATGATCGAGGGGCGTAACCTGTCCTCGGTCGAAGACGTGGAAATCGTCGCGAGAGTCGCGCTGGGGGGCAGCGTCATGACGAGCAGCGGAGACCTGGTCGGTAACGTGATCCATGCCAAGGGCTCCTCGCCCGACCTGACCGTCGTGATCGACCAGGTGGCGCCCTAGACCCGTGGCGAACACGCTGCAGCTGAGCTACTCGGGCCTCCCGTCCCAGTGGATCAGCTATCCCCAGGTTCTCGGGCGCAAGCGTCCGCCGCTCGCCTCGGTGAAGGACCCGCCGCTGATCCAGGCCCGGGCGCGGGGGGTGCCACTGCGCGCGGCGCAGCTGGCGCGCTACGCGAGCGTCTGCGGGTTCGCCGAAGGCCGAAGCGTTCCATGCACGTTTCTGCACGTGCTGGCGATGCCGCTGCACCTGAAGATATTCGCGACCCGCATCTTCCCGCTGCGGCCGATGGGCCTGATCCACCTCTCGAACGTGATCGAGGTGCTTTCCGAGCCGCGCGCCGGCGACCTGCTCGACGTCGAGGTGAGCGCGCGGAACTACCGCGAGACCGACGCCGGGCTCGCCTTCGACATGGACACGCTCATCACCGGTCGCGACGCCGAACTGTGGCGGGAGACCTGCGTGTTCCTCTCCCGCTGGCCCGAGTCTGCCGACCGGCCGGCCGGACGCCCGCCGCGTCCGCCGAGGGCACCGAGGGATGCGACGGTGCTGGCCCAGTTCGAAGTGACGATGCGAAAGGTCTGGGACTATGCCCGCGTATCGAGCGACTACAACCCCATTCACCTGAGCGACCGGGCCGCCCGCTATTTCGGGCTGCGCGGTGCGATTGCGCACGGCATGTGGTCACTGGCCCGGAGCCTCGCGCAGCCACCGATGCCCGGTTACGGACCCGGAACCCGGGTCGACGCTCAGTTCCTGACGCCGGTGCAGCTGCCGGCCAAAGTGGCGATCAAGGAATGGCGCGAGGAAGGGCAGGTCAAGCGCGCGCTGTGCGACGTCCGCACCGGCCGCATCCACATGTACGCCTGCTGGGCCGGGTAGCGGCCACCATGAAAAAAGGCCCCGGAAGAACCGGGGCCTTTGCATTGCTCGTCTCGAGCTCGGACAGGCTTACTGGGGCTTGACGAACAGCGCGTCGTCCACCCGCTTGACGCCGTCGACACCCTTGGCGATGGCGATCGCGCGGGCCTTCATGCCTTCGCCGGTCACGAAGCCGCCCAGCTGCACGATGCCGCCACGGGCCTCGACGTTGATCTGCCCGCTCTTGACGTCACTCGCGTCCATCAGCGCGGCCTTCACTTTGCCGACCAGCACCGTGTCGTCGAGCTTGGTGCCCATCGAAGTGGCGTCGTGCACGGCGATCTCGTTGCGGACCTGCTTGACGTTCGCAACGCCGCCCGCGATCTTGCCGGCCGCGTCCTTCTGCGCCTGGGCGGTCACGAACCCGCTCAGCAGCACCACGCCCTTGTAGACCTCGACGTTGATGTCGGTGGACGGGACGCCCTTCTCGGCGACCAACTCGGCCTTGACGGTCGCAGCGATCGTGCCGTCGTCGACCATGTCGCCAGCGGTCTTCTCGGCATGGGCCGGGGCGACGCCGGCAAGCGCGAATGCGGCCATCGCCGCAAGAATCCTGAACTTCATGGGCACTGCTCCTGCAGGGTGTGGAATCCCGCAAACCGGCGGGTCGGGCCAACTATTTTAGGACATTCCCCCGGCCGACGACCAGCCTTCGGACGCGCGCCGCAGCAGGCCGGCTGCGGAAAGTGCGCCTCCGGGGCACGGCCCGCTTGGGGTAGATTCGGGCGGTCGCCGGGGAACACTCCCGGAACCGCAAGGAGAAGATTCATGCCACTCGTCTCGATGCGACAACTGCTCGACCACGCCGCGGAAAACGACTACGGCCTGCCGGCGTTCAACGTCAACAACCTGGAGCAGGTTCGCGCGATCATGGAAGCCGCCAGCGAGGTGGACAGCCCGGTGATCATGCAGGGCTCGGCCGGCGCCCGGAAATACGCCGGTGAGGCCTTCCTGCGCCACCTGATCCTCGCGGCCGTCGAGGCCTATCCGCACATTCCGGTAGTCATGCACCAGGACCACGGGCAGTCGCCGGCCGTCTGCATGAGCGCGATACGCTCGGGATTCACCAGCGTCATGATGGACGGCTCGCTGCGCGAGGACGGCAAGACGCCGTCGTCCTACGAATACAACGTGGAGACGTCGCGCAAGGTCGTGGACTTCTCCCACGCGATCGGCGTGACGGTAGAGGCCGAGCTCGGCGTGCTCGGCTCGCTCGAGACGATGCGCGGCGACAAGGAGGACGGCCACGGCGCCGAGGGCACGATGACGCGCGAGCAGCTGCTGACGGATCCCGACCAGGCCGCGGATTTCGTCGAGAAGACGCAGTGCGATGCGCTCGCGATCGCGATCGGCACGTCGCACGGCGCCTACAAGTTCACGCGCAAGCCCACCGGCGACATCCTCGCCATCGAGCGCATCAAGGAGATCCACGCCCGCATCCCGAACACGCACCTGGTCATGCACGGGTCCTCGAGCGTGCCGCAGGAATGGCTCGAGATCATCCGCAGATTCGGCGGCGAGATGAAGGAGACCTACGGCGTGCCGGTGGAGGAAATCGTCACCGGCATCCGGCACGGCGTCCGCAAGGTCAACATCGACACCGACATCCGTCTCGCGATGACCGGCGCGATGCGGCGTCACATGGCGGAGAAGCCCTCGGAGTTCGACCCGCGCAAGTTCCTGGCCGAGGCACAGAAGGCTGCGAAGGCGATCTGCAAGGCCCGCTACGAGGCCTTCGGCAGCGCCGGGCAGGCCTCGAAGATCGTGCCGCTGACACTGGAGCAGATGGCCGAGCGCTATCGGAGCGGCGAGCTGAACCAGATCGTCAACTGACACCGGCAGGTCCGGCCGGCCGCGCCCGGTGCCGTGCCGGCCGCTGCCACACCGAGAGGCGAATGCCCGATGGTTGAACTCTTCTCGCAACTCGATTTCCGCCATGGCCCGCCGGGCCGCAACCGGTTCATGCTGGCGCCGCTGACGAATCTGCAGAGCCATGACGACGGCTGCCTGTCGGAGGAGGAACTGCGCTGGCTCGAGATGCGTGCGGAGGGCGGTTTCGCAATCACGACCAGCTGTGCCGCCTACGTGAATCCCCGGGGACGTGGCTTCGCCGGTCAGCTCGGAATCTCCGGCGAGCAGCATGCCGACGGGCTCGCACGGCTGGCCGCTGCGCTGCATCGCCCGGGCAGCCTGGCGCTGGTGCAGCTGTACCACGGCGGCATGCGCGCGCCGGCGGAGCTGACGGGTTCGCAGCCCGTGAGCGCCTCCGACGATGCGGAGACCGGCGCGCGGGCCCTCGGGACCGCAGAGGTCGAGGCGATCGAGGAGGACTTCGTGCAGGCGGCGCTGCGGGCGGAGCGCGCCGGATTCGACGGCGTCGAGCTGCACGGCGCCCACGGCTACCTGCTGTGCCAGTTCCTGAGCCCGAGCCTGAACCGGCGCGAGGATCGCTATGGAGGCTCGCTGGAGAACCGCTCGCGGCTGCTCACCAACATCGTCGACGGCATCCGCGCGCGCTGCGGGCCGGATTTCCTGCTCGGCGTGCGATTGTCGCCGGAGCGCTTCGGAATGCGGCTCGCGGAAATACGCGAGCTCGCTGCGGGGCTGATGCAGGGCGGGAAAGTGGATTTTCTGGATCTGTCGCTCTGGGACGTGTTCAAGGAGCCGGAGGAGCAGGAATTCAAGGGCCGGAGCCTGATGTCCTGTTTCACGGAACTCGATCGTGGCGAAGCCCGGCTCGGCGTCGCGGGCAGGATCAATGGCGGACCCGCTGCACGCCACTGCCTCGAGGCCGGCGCCGACTTCGTCATCGTCGGCCGCGCCGCGATACTTCACCATGACTTCCCCGAACGGGTCCGTGCGGACCCCGACTTCCAGGCCGTCGAGCTCCCGGTCACCGCCGGATACCTGAGCGACGAGGGGCTCAGCCCGCCGTTCATCCAGTACATGAGGAACTGGAAGGGCTTCGTCGCCGAAGATCCGGCCGCGTGAACGAACGTCGCACCAGGCGACCGGCACCGGCCGGCCTGCTGTGTCGCATCGCCGGCATCGCGATCTCGCTGTCGCTCGCGGCCTGCGCCTCCGGACCGCCCCCGGAGTCAGCCCGGGCTTTCGACGTCCTGATCCGCAACGGCACGTTCTATGACGGCAGCGGCGGGCCGGGCGTCCACGCAGACCTGGCACTGAACGGTGATCGCGTCGCGGCGGTCGGCCGGCTCGACGACGCGGTGGCGCCGCTGGTGCTCGACGCTTCAGGACTGGCCGTCGCGCCGGGCTTCATCAACGTGCTGTCCTGGGCGAACGTGACGCTGCTGCACGACGGTCGCGGAATGAGCGACCTGATGCAGGGCGTAACGCTCGAGATCTTCGGCGAGGGCGAGTCCGGCGGGCCGCTGACCGAAGCGATGAAGGCCGACCTGCTGGCGCAGCAGGGCGATATACGCTACGAGATCGAATGGACGACGCTCGGCGGATTCCTCGAGACGCTCGAGCGGCGTGGCGTCTCGCCCAACGTCGCGTCGTTCGTCGGGGCGACGACGGTGCGGATGCACGTGCTCGGCGAGCAGGATCGCCAGCCGGACGCGGCGGAGCTGGCCCGGATGCAGGAACTGGTCCGCGAGGCCATGCGGGAGGGCGCGCTCGGCGTCGGCAGCTCGCTGATCTATGCCCCTGCGTTCTTCGCCGACACCGACGAACTCGTGGCGCTCGCGAGCGCGGCTGCGGAATTCGGCGGCGGCTACGTGTCGCACATCCGCAACGAGAGCGCGCAGCTCGAGCAGGCGCTCGACGAGTTCATCGGCATCGTCCGCGCGGCGGGCCTGCATGGCGAGGTCTACCACCTGAAGGCGGCCGGAGAGGCGAACTGGCCGAAGATGCGCCGGGCCGTGGACCGGATCGAGGCGGCGCGCGCCGAGGGTCTCGCGGTCACCGCGAACATGTACACCTACACCGCGGGTTCCACCGGTCTCGACGCCGCGATGCCGATCTGGGTGCAGCAGGGCGGACTCGATGCCTGGATCGGGCGGCTCGAGGATCCCGTCCTGCGTCGCAGGGTGATCGACGATATGCGCAACCCGCCCGACGGCGAGGAGAACCTGTTCCGCACGGCCGGGAGCCCGGACCGGGTGAAGCTGGTCGGCTTCAGGAACGAGCGCCTGAAGCCGCTGACCGGCCTGACGCTCGCCGAGGTGATGGCGCTGCGCGGTACGAGTGCAGAGGACACGATCATCGACCTGGTGATCGAGGACCGCTCGCGCGTCGAGACCGTGTATTTCCTGATGAGCGAGCAGAACGTCAGGCTGGGGCTCGCGCAGCCCTGGGTGAGCCTGGGCTCGGACGCCGCGGCCCTTGCGCCGGAGGGCGTGTTCCTGCGCAGGAGCACGCACCCACGGGCCTACGGCAATTTCGCCCGGCTGCTCGGAAAATACGTCAGGGAGGAGGGGCTGCTGACGCTCGGGGAGGCGATCCGCCGGATGACGCGGCTGCCGGCCGAAAACTGGCAGCTGAACGGGCGCGGTTGCCTGGACCCGGGCTGTTTCGCCGACGTCGTGATCTTCGATCCGACCACGATCAGGGACCGGGCGACCTTCGACGACCCGCAGCAGTACGCGGTGGGCGTGCGCGACGTACTGGTCAACGGCGTGCCGGTGCTGCGCGACGGCATGCACACCGGCGCCCGGCCGGGCCGTGTGGTACGCGGCCCGGGCTGGACCGGGCCCGCTCCGGCTCCAGACGGCTCCGAGGCCCGGAACTAGCCCCGGGAGCCCGCCGGGTTCGCTGCGGCGTCTGCCGCGGCGCCATCATGTCGTAGAATCGGCGCAAATCGACAACGGTACGAAGGCATGCAGGCTGAAGAAATCTTTCGCGACCTCAAGGCCAAGCTCGGTGACGTGCTCCCGGAGGCGGAGATCCTCCTCAAGTCGGAGGTCGCGGCCGAGGTGCTGCGCCTGAAGCAGCAGCGCGACGCGGTGATCCTGGGCCACAACTACATGGAGCCGGCGCTGTTCCATTCGGTCCCGGACTTCCAGGGCGACTCGCTGGAACTGAGCCGCCGTGCGGCGGAGACGGACAAGCCCGTGATCGTCTTCTGCGGCGTGCGCTTCATGGCCGAGACCGCCAAGATCCTCAATCCGGGCAAGACGGTGCTGCTGCCGACCGACCGCGGGGGATGCTCGCTGGCCGAGAGCATCACGGCCGAGGACGTGCGGGCCCTGAGACGCGCCTATCCGGGCGTGCCGATCGTCACGTACATCAACACCTATGCGGACGTCAAAGCCGAGTGCGACATCTGCTGCACGTCGAGCAACGCCGCCGCCGTGGTCGAGTCGCTGAAATCCGACACGGTCATCTTCCTGCCGGACGAGTACCTGGCGCGCAACGTCGCCCGCGAGACAGGCCGTCACATCATCGTGCCGACGGTGATGCCGAAACCGGGCGCCGCGAAGCAAGGCGGCGAGGTCGAGAACGTCATGATCGGCTGGCGCGGGCGCTGCGAGGTGCACGAGTTGTTCACGCCCGAGGACGTGGACTCGGTGCGCAAGCAGTTCCCGGACGTCGTCGTGCTGGCCCACCCTGAGTGCAGCCCGGAGGTGGTCGAGAAAGCCGACTACTCCGGCAGCACCACGGCGATGATCAGGTACGTCGAGCGCTCGAAGGCCAGGCGCTTCCTGGTGCTGACCGAGTGCTCGATGGGTGACAACATCATGGCGGAGAACCCGGACAAGGAAATGCTGCGACTGTGCAGTCACCGCTGTCCGCACATGCACGAGATCACGCTCGAGCAGACGCGCGACTCGCTGAAGTTCATGCGTTGGGAGATCGACGTGCCCGAGCCGATCCGGGTACGGGCGCTGCGTGCGGTGGAGCGAATGCTCGAAGTCGGTCCGAAAATCGATTGAGCGACCCGATCCACAGCGACGTGCTGATCCTCGGCTGCGGCATCGCCGGCGGCACGGCGGCGCTCGCGCTGGCGGATGCCGGTCTCGACGTGCTGATCGTCACGCGCGCCACCGAGCCGGGCGATTCGAACACCGACTGGGCCCAGGGCGGCATCATCTACCAGGGGCACGACGATTCGGCGGAACTGCTCGCCGCAGACATCCTCAATGCTGGCGCCGGCCTCTGCCACGAGCAGGCCGTCCGGACCCTGGCCGAGGAGGGGCCCTCGCTGGTCGAGCGTATCCTGATCGAGCGGCTCGAGGTTCCGTTCGACCGCGCCAGCGACGGCGGCTATGCACTCGGCCGCGAAGGCGGGCATTCGATCCCGCGCATCCTGCATTCCGCCGACGCCACCGGCCGGGCGATCGAGAACGCGCTGATCGGCCAGCTGCAGGGGCATCCGCGGATACGATTGCTGACGAACCACACTGCGGTGGACCTGCTGACCCCCGCCCACCACGGAGGGGACCGCCGCGCGATCTATGACCCGCTGTCCTGCGTGGGCGCCTACGTGCTTGAGCAGCCGTCCGGTGCAATACGGCGCTGTTTCGCCCGCGCGACCGTGCTCGCGACCGGCGGCCTCGGCCAGATCTTCCTGCGCACGACCAACCCGGTCGGTTCGCGCGGCGACGGGCTCGCGATGGCTTACCGGGCCGGGGCACGCGTGATCAACACGGAATACGTGCAATTTCACCCGACCGCGTTCTACCACCGCAACGCACCGTGCTTCCTGATCACCGAGGCGGTCCGCGGCGCAGGCGCGCGGCTGGTGGACGAGCGGGGCCGAACCTTCATGGAGCGCTACGATCCCGAGTGGAAGGACCTCGCGCCTCGCGACGTCGTTGCACGCAGCATCCACTCGGAGCTGCTCAGCCGGGGCGTGTCGAACGTATACCTCGACCTGGCCTCGTACATCCCGGCCGAACAAATCCGCGCGGGATTCCCCGAGATGTACCGGAGCTGCCTCGCGTTCGGCATCGACATCACGCGTGACCCGGTGCCGGTCGTGCCGGCAGCGCACTATGCCTGCGGCGGCGTCTGGGTCGACGAGTCGGGGCAGAGCACGGTCGAGCGGCTGTACGCGGTCGGCGAAGTCTCCTGCACGGGCTTGCACGGCGCCAACCGGCTCGCGAGCACCTCGCTGCTGGAGGGACTCGTCTGGGGCCATCGCTCGGCGCAGCACATCGCCGCGGTGCTCACCGAGGAGCAGGGCGGAGGCTTCGACGACATTCCGCCCTGGCAGCCGACCGGCCTCGAGATGCCGGACCCGGCGCTGATCGCGCAGGACATGAGCTCGATCAAGCACATCATGTGGAACTACGTGGGCCTGGTGCGCACGACCCGGCGCCTGGCCCGGGCCATCGAGGACCTGCGCAACCTCGAGCTCGAGATCGAGCGCTTCTACCGGGCCGCCGCGCTGACGGACGAGCTGATCGGGTTGCGCAACGCCGCCCGGGTGGCGCTGATCGTCACACTGGCGGCCTGGGAAAACAAGGAAAGCCGCGGCTGCCATTACCGCGAGTGACCGAGACACGAGGAGACCCGGGCGTGACGTCCATCAGCGATGAACAGATGAGCGAACTGCGCGAGAGCTTCGCGCACAACGACCCGGACGGCAACGGCCGGATCAGTCTCGAGGAATTCATGCGACTGCTCGAGGACCTGGATGCGGGCGTCTCGGCGAGCGAGGCGCGCCGCGGGTTCCGTGAAATCGACTCCGACCAGGACGGCGGGATCGAATTCGAGGAGTTCGTGGCCTGGTGGACCAGCCCCTGAGCTGCCGCACCGCGTCCTGCTCACGTGCCGGTCCAGTCGCTTTTCCCGACCCTCATCTATGTCGCCCCGTTCGCGGCGTCGGGATGGAAGGCGCTCAATGCGCGCCTGCGCAGCGAATGCCTGCAGCTGCGCGACGATGACGCCGCTGGCCGGGCCTGGTCGAAGCAGCGTTATCCCGGTGGCTTCACCTCTTACGGTTCGCAGAGCCGCATGCACACGATGTCGCCGACGTTTGCTGCGCTGGAGCGGGGCATCGACCGTCACGTCGCGCGGTATGCGCGCTCGCTCGAGCTGGACCTCGAGGGCCGGCAGCTGAGCATGACGGACTGCTGGGTCAACGTCATGCCGCGCGGGGTCGCGCACGGGCTTCACCTGCACCCGCTCTCGACGATCAGCGGCACCTACTACGTGCAGGTGCCGCGCGGCTCGCCCGGCCTGAAGTTCGAGGACCCGCGGCTGGACCGCTTCATGGCGTCACCGCCGCGCAAGGCCGACTGCCGCGGCAGCAACCGGCCCTGGGTCACGGTCGAGGCACGCGCAGGTCGGCTGGTGATGTTCGAGAGCTGGCTCAGGCACGAAGTGCTGCCGAACGGCGTCGCTGCCGAGCGCATCAGCATCAGCTTCAACTACAACTGGTTCTGACGACGATGAGTGCTTACGTGCTTTACGGCAGGCGTGGCTGGGGCTCGGTCATCGTCGAGGCGCAGCTCGCGTGGCTCGGGCTGCCGTTCGAGTTCGTCGAAGTGGACGACCTGTTCGCCTCCAGCGAGGCGCGGGCGTCGCTGGCGCGCGTGAACCCGGTCGCGCAGGTGCCGACGCTGGTGCTCGAGGACGGCCGGGTGATGACCGAAAGCGCGGCGATCACGCTGCACCTCGCGGACGTGAGCGGTCGGGTCGACCTGGTGCCGGCTGCCGGCGAGGAGACCCGGCCGATGTTCCTGCGCTGGCTCGTGTTCCTGGTCGCGAACCTCTATCCGACCTTCACTTACGCGGACGATCCGCAGCGCTTCGTGCAGCACGCGGATGCGGCGCAGGATTTCCGCAAGGCGGTCGATGCGTATGCGCAGCGGCTGTGGCGCGTCGTCGAGGCGGAGGCGGGCGCCCCGTGGTTCCTGGGAGCGAGGTTCTCGGCGCTGGACATCTACGTCGCCGCGATGACGCGCTGGCGCCCGCGACGGCGTTGGTTCGCCGAGCACGCGCCGCGGCTGCACGGGATCGGGGAACGCTGCGAGGCGGAACCCCGCCTGCAGGCGATCTGGCAGCGCAACCTGGCCGCGCTCGACCTCTCCTGACCTTGCTGCCTGTAGCCGGAATGCGCGGCTCGGGACGGGATTTCGGACACAAATCCGGCCCGCAGCGGCCGCGAACACAAGCAGGCCGTGCCCCGACGTGTTTGAATGAGGCATGGGCCCGGAGGGCCAGGGCGCGCCCGGCGCGCGCCGTCAGATCACAGGGGACGACGTCATGAGCCGAGCATTCGTCAAGGAAATGGACGGCATGGAGACCGAGGCGCTGCCGGAGCTGGTCGTCAGCCCGCACCGCAACTTCGTGACCAGCGAGGGTCTGGCCTCGATCGAGCAGCGACTGCGCGAGCTGAACGCGGAGCTGGCAACGGTGAAGGCCGGCGGCGATCCGGCCGCGGTCTCGCGGATCGAGCGTGACCTGCGCTACTGGAGCAACCGGCGCGCCAGCGCCGAGGTCGTCGAAGCCCCGAAGGATCCGGAGACCGTGCGCTTCGGGTGCTGGGTCGAACTGCGGGAAGAATCGGGCGGGACGCCGCGGTTCCGCATCGTCGGCGAAGACGAGTCGGATCCGGGACGTGGCCTGATCTCGTACGTTTCGCCGCTCGCGCGCTTCCTGCTCGGCAAGTCGGTCGGGGACTTCGTGGAGTTCAGGGGCGGCGAAGCCGAGATCGTCTCGATCGGCCGTTTGCCATAATGCCGCGTTCAGCTTGCTCTCGTTGCGACGTGACATTAGCCTGACGCATTGGGCCGAACATCGGCGGGGATCCACGAATGACCGAGCTCGAACGTCTGCTGGAGGACTTCAGCAGCGGCCAGATATCGCTCGCCGAGCTCGAATCGGCCCTGCAGGCGGCGCGCACCGATGAGGGTGTCGCGGACGACCAGATCGGCCGGACCGTAGCCGAGTTCGTCGCCGCCGGAAAGATCTCTGCCGAGCTGGCGGATACGCTGGCGGGTTCTCCTCAGGAGGCGCCAGCGGACCAGGGCGGAACGATCTTTCGCGGCAGCAATGCCTCGCGGCCCCACCCGGGGACGGGCGCCGCCCGTTCGACGCCGGGCGACTCCTCAGGTCATGACTCCTCGGGTTGGCGACGCTGGGCCACGGCCGAGCACGTGGACGGTGCCGTGAAGATCGGAACCGTGCTTCGCGACAGGTTCGTGATCGAGCAGGTGCTCGGCGAAGGCGGCATGGGACTCGTATTCCGCGCGCGCGACCTGCGGCGCGAGGAGGCACACGATCGCAATCCGTTCGTCGCGATCAAGGTGCTCGGCGAGGACTTCAAGGGCCACCCTGACTCACTGATCGCGCTGCAGCGCGAAGCCCGGCGGATGCAGCAGCTGTCGCATCCGAACATCGCATCGGTGCACGACTTCGATCGCGACGGGTCGCACGTCTTCCTGGTAATGGAGCTGCTCGAGGGCGAGTCGCTCGACCGGATGATGGAGCGAAATGCAGGGGCCGGTCTGCCGCTGGAGCAGGTACAGTCGATCGTAAGCGGGGTGGCGGGCGCATTGCGCCATGCCCATACCAAGAGCTTCGTGCACTCGGACCTCAAGCCGGGCAACGTGTTCATCACGCGCGACGGGGAAGTCAAGGTCATCGACTTCGGGATTGCGCGAATCGCAAAGGACAGCACCAAGCTCGGGGACGGGGTCCAGACCCTGTTCGATGCGGGCAGTCTCGGAGCGTGGACCAACGCCTATGCCAGCCCCGAGCAGATGCTCGGCAGCGCCGACCCGGATCCGCGTGATGACGTCTATGCGCTCGGGCTCGTCGCTTACGAGATGCTGACGGGCAGGCATCCTTTCCAGCGCAAGTCGGCCGTCGAGGCGCGCTTCAACGATATGAAGCTCGAGCCGGTGCCGACGCTGTCGGACGAGCAGAATTCGGCCCTTGCCGCGGCGCTCGATTTCGACAGGGAGCGTCGGCTCGCGAATCCACTGGATCTGGCGCGGGCGCTGAAGCCGCCGGACGAGGAGAAGATCTACGCGACGAGCCGCATCGGCGCGCCGAGGAAGGCGCCTCCGTCGGCGGCCGAGGAACCGCACCGGCACCGCTGGAGGATCGCTGCGTTGTCGGTTGTGGGCGTGGCCTGGCTGGCGTTCATGCTGATGTACTGGTTCGGCAGGCAACCCTCCGAGACGGCGGATGCTCCCCGGCAGAGCGCGCCGGCCCCGGCCGAAGCAGCCGGGGCCGCAGCGATCGCGGACGACCAGGCCATGACGCCTGCCGGGGAAACGCCGGCCGCCATGGTGACCGGTCCGGCATCGGCGCCGGCGTCGAGCCCGGGCACCGGGGTGAGCGAGGTGGCAGAGCCGGCGACCGGGGTACAGCAGGCGGCAGCGACGGGGGAGGCGCCGTCCGCGCCGGTCGCCGCGGCTGCGGCGCAGCCGCCCGCCGAGCAGGCAGCCGAGGCGGCTCCTCCCGCCAGCGAGCGCGCGGTGAAGAGCACGGCAGGCTCCTCGTCCCGCCCTGCGCTGTATCGCTGGGTGGATGCATCCGGCGCGGTTCAGTTCGGCGAGAATCCGCCGCCGGAGTATGCAGATTCGGCCGTGAAGGTGATGGACCTCTAGCATGACCCGCAACGATCTCGCAGCGCGCGCATATGGTCCCAGGCGTGGACTCGCGCTGCTCGCAGCTGTGATCGCGCCGCTTTTCGCGCTGCCTGCTTCGGGGCAGGACCTGCCGGCGTCCGTGCAGGCGAGCCTGCTCAAGGAGCAGGCGATCGAGGCGCTGAAGAGCGGCGACCTGAACGACCTCTTCTCCGCCATGGACGAATTCCGGGACGTGCAGCAGGCCGGAGGAACTGAAATTCCGGCCGGGCTGTATTTCGCGGAGGCCGAAGCGGCCCGCTCGAGCAAGGACATCGTCCGGGCGCGCCGGGCATACGAGGACTATCTGAAGACCGCCACGCCGGAGGATGCGGCTTACAAGGCGGCGCTGCGGGCGTATGGCGACCTGCGCAAGAGCGTTCCCGAACTGGTCTGGGAGACACTCGGCGGAATGATTCCGGTACGACCGGGGACGTTCATGATGGGCGACGTCTCCGGTACCGGTGACGACTCGGAAAGACCCGTGCACGAGGTCCGCATCGCGCCGTTCTCGATCGGGCGCAACGAGGTGACCCGCGCGCAGTTCAACACCTTCCTGCTGGCGACCGGCTACGAGATGCAGCCGGCCGACCTCGGCGGTGACGAGGTCTGCGACCTGGACATGGTGGACTGGAACTCCCCCGGCTTCGAGCAGTCGGACGAGAATCCCGTGGTCTGTGTGAACTGGCTGGACGCGCAGGCCTTCATTCGCTGGCTGAACGAGCAGTCAGAACTGACCTTCCGGCTGCCCGGCGAGGCCGAGTGGGAGTATGCCGCGCGCGCGGGCACGGCGACCGACTACTGGTACGGCGAGAAGTTTGATCCGACCCGTGCGAACGTCGGCGGCGCGCACGGAGCCGACCGATGGGAGGCCGGCACCGCGCCGGTCGGGCAGTTTCCGGCCAATCCTTACGGGCTGCACGACGCGCTCGGCAACGTCTCCGAGTGGCTCGAGGAATGTGCAGCCGAGAACTACCAGGACGCGGCGGCAGACGGTTCGGTTCGGCGCCAGGGCCCTTGCGATGATCGCGGGGTACGCGGCGGCAACTGGCTCGGCGACGATCGGCAGGCCAGGGTCTCGAATCGCCTGAAACGTCCGGCGGCGTTCCGGGCAACTTACCTCGGATTTCGCCTCGCGCTGGGCAATTGAGTCCTGCGCGTCGCGCCGCCGATTTGTGCGTCGCAACATCCGCGCGGCAGTCGCGCGGTGCGTCCGCACTGTTGACATTCACGGCAAAAAGGCCAATCTTCGCGCAGCATAACCAGAAAGCGGGAAGCATCAGGGGTCGAGGGGTTGCTGCAGTTCGCGCCGGTCCAGCCGGCGCGCGGGCAGCACCATCCGGCATCTCAGAATAACTAGCCGAACGGGTGCAGGACGGTTGGATTCGATCGGAGAAAATCTAAGGGCGCCGATTTCCGCTGAGCAGCCCTGCGGGGAGGACCTCGAGGACTCGCAACTGCTGGCGGCATTCGATGCCTACCATGTCTTCGGACAGATGACGCCGCTGGGCGATGACACCGACTGGCGCGAGATTCGCGCCAAGGCGCTTGAAGGCCTCGAGCGCAGCAGGGATCTTCGTCTGCTCGCGCACCTGGCCGCGGCGCGGCTGCGCACCGAGGGTCTCGCCGGGTTCTGCAGCGTCCTCGACGTCGCCGGAGCCTGGTTCTCGGACTATCGGGAATTGCTGTACCCACGGGTGGACGACGACGCGATCCTGCGCAAGAACGCGCTGAACAGCTTCGCGGACCGGATGGCGATCATCGACGCCGTTCGCCGTGCGCCGTTCGTGAGCAACCCGCAGCTCGGAGCCTTCGGACTGCGCGATTACGAGGTCGCGACCGGCAAGATACCGGCGCCGGAGGGTGAATCGGAGCCCCCGAGCGAAACCCACGTCAACGCGGCGCTGACAGCCTCGGACAGCGAGGTGCTCGGTGCGCTCAGCCAGGCTCTCGCAGACGGCGTCGCGGCGCTGCGTCTCATCGAAGCAGCCATGCGCGACGCCCATGGCTCGAACGAAACGCCCGATTTCGACGCCCTGATCGCGTCGCTGGCCGACATCGAGCGGGTACTCCGGACCGAACTCGCTGGCCGTAGCGAGGCCGAGGCGCCACCGGAGGCAGCAGCGGCGCCAGGCGAGGCCGGCACCGCGGTGATCTCGGCAGGCAGCATCCGCTCGCGCGAGGACGCTGTCCGGGCGCTCGATGCCGTGGCCACGTTCTTCCGCAAGAACGAGCCGTCGAGCCCGGTACCGATCATCGTCGAGCGTGCGAAACGGCTGATTTCGATGGATTTCCTCGAGTTGCTCGCCGACCTGGCGCCGGACGGACTGGACCAGGTCAAACGCATCGGCGGCATCCAGGACCAGTGATCTCGGGCCGGCGGCCCACCAGGATTTGATTCCCCGGGAGGAGGTGTAACGTGGCAAAGCAGAGCAGTCAGAAGTTCATCGCGCGAAACCGAGCGCCGCGCGTGCAGATCGAGTACGACGTCGAGCTGTACGGCGCAGAGAAGAAGGTTCAGGTCCCGTTCGTCATGGGCGTAATGGCCGACCTGAGCGGTGACGCGAAGGAACCACTGCCCGGCGTCGACGAGCGCAAGTTCCTCAACATCGACGTGGACAACTTCGACGAGCGCATGAAGTCGATGAAGCCGCGCGTCGCGTTCAGCGTGCCGAACACGCTGACCGGTGAGGGCAACATGTCTGTGGACATCACGTTCGAGAGCATGGACGACTTCTCCCCGGCGGCGGTCGCGCGCAAGGTCGACGCGTTGAACCAGCTGCTCGAGGCGCGCTCGCAGCTCTCGAACCTGATCACGTACATGGACGGCAAGGCGGGCGCGGAGGAACTCATTGCGAAGGTCCTGAACGACCCGGCGCTGCTGAAGACTCTATCCGAGAAGCCGAAGCCTGAAGACTCAGGCGAAAGCGCCTAACCACTCCCAGGGTGTTAACCAATGGCTGACGCAAAGCAAGAGAAAGTCGCAGAGGCTGCGGTCCAGGAAGCCGACCAGTTCGCCGCACTGCTGCAGAAGGAATTCAAGCCCAAGACCGATCGGGCACGGGCCGAGGTCGAGAACGCGGTCCGCACGCTCGCCGAGCAGGCGTTGCGCGAGACGACCGTCGTATCAGACGACGTGATCGGCACGATCAAGGCGATCATCGCCGAGATCGACAAGATGCTCTCGGACCAGGTCAACCAGATCATCCACCACGAGCGATTCCAGCAGGTCGAGAGCGCCTGGCGCGGACTCCACCACCTCGTCAACAACACCGAGACCGACGAGATGCTGAAGATCCGGGTGATGAACATCTCGAAGAAGGATCTCGGCAAGACGCTGAAAAAGTACAAGGGCACGGCCTGGGACCAGAGCCCGCTGTTCAAGAAGCTCTACGAGCAGGAGTACGGCCAGCTCGGCGGCGAGCCCTACGGCTGCCTGGTCGGCGACTACTACTTCGACCACACGCCCGCCGACGTGGAACTGCTGGGGCAAATGTCGCAGATCGCGGCGGCTTCGCACGCCCCGTTCATCGCCGCGGCTGCGCCGACGGTCATGGGCATGGACTCCTGGCAGGAACTCGCCAACCCGCGTGACGTGGCCAAGATCTTCTCCTCGCCCGAATACGCCGGCTGGCGCTCGCTGCGGGAGTCCGAGGACGCGAAATACATCGGCCTTGCGATGCCGCGCTTCCTCGCACGCGTGCCATACGGCGCGAAGACGAACCCCGTCGAGGAGTTCGACTTCGAGGAGGAGACATCGGGCGGCGACCACAACAAGTACACCTGGGCCAACGCCGCTTATGCGATGGCGGTCAACGTGAACCGCGCGTTCAAGCAGTACGGCTGGTGCACCGCGATCCGCGGTGTCGAGTCGGGCGGCGCCGTCGAAGGCTTGCCGGTGCACACGTTCCCGACCGACGACGGCGGCGTGGACATGAAGTGCCCCACCGAGATCGCGATCAGCGACCGGCGCGAGGCGGAACTCGCGAATTCCGGCTTCATGCCGCTGATCCACCGCAAGAACACGGACATTGCCGCGTTTATCGGCGCGCAGTCGCTGCAGAAGCCCACCGAGTACACGGATCCGGACGCGACCGCGAACGCGCGGCTCTCGGCCCGGCTTCCCTACCTGTTCGCCAGCTGCCGGTTCGCGCATTACCTGAAATGCATGGTCAGGGACAAGGTCGGTTCATTCAAGGAACGGGCCGACATGGAGCGTTACCTGTCGGACTGGATCAAGGACTACGTGCTGGGCAACCCGGGCAGTGCAGGCGACGAGTTGAAGGCGCGCAAGCCGCTGGCCGGCGCCGAGGTGCAGGTGAAGGAGATCGAGGGCAACCCGGGCTACTACAGCGCGACCTTCCATCTGCGTCCGCACTATCAGCTCGAGGGCGTCAACGTGACGCTCAGCCTGGTTTCGCGACTGCCGTCCGAAAAGAAGGGCTGACGGCGGGGACGAGGTGTCTCACGGCGCTGGCCGCATGGCCAGCGACCGTGGGACGGCGTTGGTGCGACACGATCAAGTAGACAAGGAGCATTCCAATGGCTGTTGACATGTTCATCAAGATCGAAGGGATCAAGGGCGAGGCGAAGGACAAGACCCACAAAGGCGAGACCGACGTACTGGCCTGGAGCTGGG
>CAZKLS010000029.1:14750-26543 GCA_964553405.1 uncultured Steroidobacteraceae bacterium | reverse complement strand
CCGTGATCCATGGACTTCGCACCGGCCTCGACCCACATCTTGATGGCGTCCCTGGTGTTGATGTGGACCGCGACGTAGGTGTTGAACGACTTGGCGACGTCGACGATGGCCTTCGCCTCTTCGAAGGTGTATTCGGTGACATCCAGCGGGTCATAGAGTGACGTAACGCCACCGCCACCCATGGCCTTGACCTGGGTGGCCCCCATCCGCAGCACCTCACGTGTCCGCTTGATCACCTCGGGAACCCCGTCGGCGATCAGCGTCTCTCCGACTCTCTGGTGATAGTCCAGCGCGTCTCCCGGGTTCACGGGAACGTCGTTCGCGCCCCGGAAGTCACCGTGCCCAGCCGTCTGGCTGATATAGGCACCCGAGGGATAGATTCGCGGACCGTGCACCAGGCCCTCTTCGATGGCGCGTTTCACACCAAAGCTGTTCCCGCCGACATCGCGCACCGTCGTGAACCCGCGCATCAGCGTGTCACCGGACGCCTTGGCGGCGGCGATGCTCAGGTAGCCGAAGCTGGAACCGAGCGTGTTGCTGACCGGCGAGAAATTGAACATCGTGTGCCAGTGGGCATCGATGAGACCGGGCATCAGGGTGCGGCCGCCGCCGTCGATGACGCGCCCGCCCGCCACGGCCTGGGGTACGGTCGACACGGAGGTAATCCGGTTGCCGGTAACCACCACGTTCGCGTTCCGGATCAGCTTCTCACTGACGCCGTCGAAGACGTTGACGTTGGTGAACAAGGTCACCTGCGGATCAGCATCCTGCGCCCGGGCCGAGCCCGCCAAAATAATAGACGCCGCGAGCGCTGCGGCCAGGTGCTTCCAGACTTTCATCACGGTTTACTCCCGAGTCAGACTAGCGGCATGTCCGCCATGGGTGGAAAGACGTCATCGCTCGTGTACGGGTTTGCCTCACAGAGCGCTTCATTCAGTTCAAATCCGAGGCCCGGTTCATCGGGCACGATCACGTAGCCTTCTTCCCAGCGGATGGGCCTGGTCAGAAGCTGATTGAAGAACCCGCCGAAACACTCGATGCTTTCGAGAATAAGGAAGTTGGGCGTGCAGGCCGAAAGCTGGATGTTCGCCGCCGCCACGATCGGCCCGGCAAACAGGTGCGGTGCGAACTGCGCGTAGTGCGCTTCGGCCATGCCCGCTATCTTCTTGGTCTCTAGAATGCCGCCCACACGTCCCAAGGCGGGCTGGAGGACCTGGGCGGCCTGCTGCTGCAGCAGATCGACGAACTCGTACTTGCTGACCAGGCGCTCGCCCGCGGAGACAGGAATTGTCGTGGCGCTTGCCACCCGAGCCATCTCCTTCGGGTTGCAGGGCGGCGTGGGTTCCTCGAACCACAGCGGATCATGGGCCTCGAGCCGTCGCGCCAGGCGGATCGCGCTGGAGGTGGTCATCTGACCATGGGTCTTGATCATGAGATCACACCGGCTGCCGGCCACCTCGCGCATCGCGCGGGTCATCTTCTCCGCCCGATCCAGGTCGGCGAGCGAAAGCTGACGCGGGTCGAATGACCCCATTGGCATCACCGGGTCGTAACCGACCGCGGTGAATCCCATGTCCATGTACTGCTGCAGCCGTTTCGGGGCCAGGTCGACGTCGCCGTGAAAGTCCGTCGCCGACAGCTCATCCGGATCCTCCGCGGGATACAGATAGGTGTATGAGCGCAGGCGCTCGTGCACCTTTCCCCCGAGCAGGTTGTAGACCGGTTGATCCAGTGCCTTGCCCATGATGTCCCAGCAGGCGATCTCGATCCCCGACAGGACACCGCCCGTGCTCACGTCCGGCCGCTGTACGAAGCCCGCGGAGTAGATCAACCGCCAGATTGTTTCGATCTCGAACGGACTCCTGCCGATCACGAATCGCGCGGCCACGTCCTCGACCATGTCGCAGACAATCCGCGGGGCAAAAGGCACACCGTAGACCTCCCCGTAGCCGCAGATTCCGTCGTCCGTGGTCAGCTTGACGAAGATCCAGTAGGCACCGCCCTTGTGTGGCGGCGGCGTGGCAACCGCCCAGGTCTTGACGTCCGTGATCTGCATGAACCCTCGCTGACCGCCAGAGCATTGGAGCCCGACCGCCGTGGAACCATTTGGCCTGCCTTCCGCCTGCCGTGATTGCGCCCTGCAAGAGCGTCGCGAAAATGCCGGGAGCGGGCGATCTCCCGATCGCAGCGACTTCAACGTATATCGAATTCGTTGTATAAGAACCCGAAAATCAGTATCCAATTCTTGCAAAAGCGGTTTCGACCTCGAGGCGCACACCGAGGAGGCGGTCGAGGTCAGGTCAGCCAGACACTTTTGACAGGGATCACCTGCCGGGCGGATGGAGAGACGAGCAGAAATGGCCCAGGCCAGCTTTTACGGAACCGACATAAGAGGACTTCGCGAGGTTCGTCGGCGCGGATTGCCAGTTCGATTGGAGTCGATGACGCAGTTCGCGAGGGGCGAGCTCCGAGCGGTCGTGACCGTCATTTCCGGATCCGCTGGCTCCATTTACTACGCGCGCATCCGTGCGCCCGGTGCCAGTACGTTGGCCGATCTGGATCCAGGCTACACCGGAATCGTGATTCCCCTGTCCTGGGGCGGCCGGTTCGTAATGAATGGCGAGCACGTTCGCGCCTCTTCGATCTATGCCCCGGTGGACGACACTTTCTACCAGGTATATGGGAGCAATCGCGAGACGGTTGCGGTTGCTCTACGGCGCGAGGAATTTATTGCCACCATCGCCGCGCTCGACGGCATCGACACCGACGAGGTCCAGCTCCGCGGCGGCTCGATCGAAGTGCCCCCCGCAACCTTTGCCCGGTTCAGACATTCACTGGTCGCAAAGCTCAAGGGTCACATCAATGCGGGCCGCGGGAGTGCACTGCCCCCCGGCGCTCACGACATCCTCACGCGCAGCATCGTGGAAACAGTCACGGATCTGTACCTGCAGGCGCGACCGGCGCCGAAATCCAAGGCTCGCGCGGCCGCGAAACTCGGCAGGATCGTTCGCAGGGCCGAGGAACGCTTCGAGGCTGCTCAGGCCGGGCCGGTCTCACTCGCAGACCTTTGCGCGGCTGCCGGCGTGAGTCAGGGCACGCTGCACAAGGCCTTCATGGCAATGTGCGGCAGCTCGCCGATGGCATATTTCAAGAAGCGTCGCCTTACCGACGCTCGACTGGCACTGCTGGAGCCCAATCCGAACCGGCGACTCGTGAAGAGCGCGGCGCTCGATTCCGGCCTCACCCACCTCGGCCGGTTCTCTGCGGAATACCGCGAATTTTTTGGCGAATCGCCGACGACGACACTCAACCGGTGTTCGAGCTGACTGGCCGCACTGGTGTTGCGGGCAGTGCCACCGATGCCGAGCCCCGCTGACCGATCTGGTCTGCCAAAGAGTGGTGAAATGAAGACACGACCTGTCTGCTGGTTCTCTCTGTTCGCGGCGCTCTTGCTGGCGACCCTTGGCGGCTGTGCGTCATCCCCCGAGCGGGTACTGTCGCGGCAACCTGTGCCGTACGCCGCCCTACCCAATGGTCACGATCCGCTGAACCCGGATCGCATGGTAGGGTTCGTCAGCGAAGGGGCATCGGCAGACGAAGGTGTGCTGGTGACGCTGGAGAAACTGCGCGGACATGCCCTCAACATCCTGGAACTCTCCGGGGGCGGGCAGTACGGGGCGTTCGGGGCCGGCCTTCTAAAGGGCCTGACCGAGAGCGGTCAGCGTCCGGAGTTCGACGTGGTCACTGGCGTCAGTACCGGCGCGCTGCTCGCGACTCACGCCTTCCTTGGGACGCCCGGGGACGATGCCCTCCTCGAGGAGATCTTCACGACCATCAGCGCCGCGGACATCTACACGAGCAAGAAGCGCCTGTTCAGCCTTCTGTGGGGGAGGAACTCCGTATACGACACGGCGCCCCTGCAGGCACTGCTCGACAAGTACATCACTGCCGAGGTACTGCAACGCGTTGCAGCCGCCCATGACGAACATCGCGTCCTTCTGGTGGGGACCACCAACCTCGACTATGGCCAGACCTGGGTCTGGAATATGGGGTTGATCGCCAAGGAGGGAACGCGGGAGGCGCTCGAGCTCTACAAGCAGGTGCTGCGTGCCTCGGCGGCGCCTCCCATCGTTTTCCCGCCGGTGGAGATATACGGCTACCTCTTCGTGGACGGCGGGGTGCGGCAGAACCTCGTCGTTGTCGGACTTGCCGGTACCGAGAAGCCGAAGCCGCCGCAGTTCGGACCGGGAACCGTGTTCGTCGTGCAGAATGGGCAAAAGAAGTCGAGGCCCCAGGCCGTGCGTAACGACGCGCTGCACCTGGCAGGTCCGGCTTTAGGGGTCATGATGAGCAACTCGACGGATGGCCAATTGCTGCGCGCTTACGCGGCAGCCAAGGTTCGGGGCTACGAATTCAGAATGGTTTCGATCCCCGACGACGCGGATGTGGGCCACAACTTCCTGGCGTTTGATACCGGGCAGATGCAGACCAGCTTCAACCTGGGCTACGAACTGGGACGCTCCGCAGATCCCTGGCGACATATCCCTCCAATCCTGCAGGACATCCCGACCTGGCTGCTGGACGACATGCAGCTGCAGCTGAGTCGATCCGACCGCTGAATACGACACTGCCAGTGAACTCTGGCCTCTCGACGATCGCCGCCAAAAAAATTGTGAAGCAGCGCGGTTCGGGCGCCCGGGCAGGGTGACCCTAAGGTTTACCTACGGCAGAAAGCATAAAGGCCTACGGGTCACGTAGGCCTTTGATGCAACTGGCGCGCCCGGAGAGATTCGAACTCCCGACCTTCTGGTTCGTAGGGCGCCGTGAAGAATTGGGACTCTTTCAAATCAACAACTTGGATGGCCCGCCCTCACCACACTTTCCGCCGAGCGTCGCCAAGGTACGTCAAGGGCAGATTCAACCCTACGTTCCAAGCAACGAAACATACCATCGACACGCACGGATCTTCATGTGACGATTGTGGTATATTATTTATACCTTTTATATACCATGACATCATGGTACATCGAGCGGCATGAGATTTGAGTACGACCCGGCCAAGAGCACGGAGAACAAGCGCAAGCACGGAATCGATTTCGAGACCGCGCTGGCGCTATGGGGCGACGACGCACTGGTGGAGATACCCGCGAGAGTCGTGGACGAGCCCCGCTGGCTGGTGATTGGCAGGATCGGGGACAAACACTGGTCGGCGGTCATTACTCGCCGTGGCGAGAACATCCGATTGATCTCGGTCCGGCGCTCCCGGACTGAGGAGGTGGCGCTGTATGAAAGCGAAGAAATTTGATCAGAACTTCGATGCAGGTAAGGACGTCACGGGCAACCTTGACCTGACGAAGGCTCGGCGCGCCGGCGTCGACGCGAAGCGAGTCAATGTGGATTTCCCGAGCTGGATGGTCCGTTCCATCGACCAGGAAGCAACCCGACTTGGCGTGACGCGCCAGTCGCTCATCAAGATGTGGCTGGCCGAGAGACTCGGGCAACAGAAGGCGGCTGCGAATCAATAAGGCACGTACCAGATTTGCGAGCCGGTAGAGATTGCTCGCGGCCTGCCGGTCGCTCGTCCCTCGCTCACGCTCGGGACCGCCGCCGCCACGGCGGCGGGCGTCCTTCGGCGGCACTTCGTGCCGCATCGTCGAACTCCCGGCCTTCTGGTTCGTATTTCCTTACGCCAAAAAGCATGAGGGCCTACTGGTTAACGTAAGCCTTTGATGCAACTGGCGCGCCCGGAGAGATTCGAACTCCCGACCTTCTGGTTCGTAGCCAGACACTCTATCCAACTGAGCTACGGGCGCGCGCTGCCAAACATCGCGGCGAAAATTCGCCGGGGTCTACTGGCGGAGAGAGAGGGATTCGAACCCTCGATGGGCTTTTGGCCCATACTCCCTTAGCAGGGGAGCGCCTTCGACCACTCGGCCATCTCTCCGTTTCTCAGAGAGCCGCGAAGGATAACGGTCCCGGGTCGCCGCGTAAAGGGAGGCGAAAAATCCGTGCCTGCTCAGCGATTGAAGGCGCGCAGGCCCGCCCGGGCCCGCGGCGGGTCAGGTCAGTAGGAATCCTGGTCCTGGTCCTGGCCGTTGCCAGACCTTGCGGGGCGGGCTGCGCCGCCCTCTTCCTCGCGCTTGATGCGCTCGAAAATCTCCTCGCGATGAACAGCAACATCGCGGGGCGCGTTCACGCCGATGCGCACCTGGTTACCCTTGACACCCAGCACCGTGACGGTCACGTCGTTTCCGATCATGACCGTCTCGCCTACGCGTCGCGTAAGTATCAACATGTCCGAATCCTGCTCCTGGCCATCATGGCCTCGTCCAAGTCAGCGGCTGGAAGACTCGCCAGGTCCCTGGCTCCTCCGCCGCGCTCTGAGGCGACCGTGTATCTTCTAATTAGTTCCGTATCGCCGTCGCCGTCAGCGTGCCGGCCAACTATGAGGCCACCCCGCTAAGGTCACAAAAGATACTCCTTGCCTCAGGCGATGTCAGCAATGCTTCGCGGATATTTTGCGAAGACCGTACGAAATCTGGACCGCTGCGCCGATCCGACGTCGGTCAACCGAGCCGCTCGCCGACCCATGACTGCACGCTCTCGAGCGCGGAATCGAGCTGGTCTGGCCGGTTGCCACCCGCCTGTGCCAGGTCTGCCCGACCGCCGCCGCGACCGCCAACCTGCTGCGCCACGAAGTTGACCAGCTCGCCGGCCTTGACGGTCGAGGCGAGATCGCCGGTCACACCGGCGATCAGCGTGACCTTGCCGTCTTCGCCTACCGAGGAGAGCACGATTACCGCTGTTTTCAGCTTGTTTTTGAGCTGATCGACGGCATTCCTGAGCGCTGCGGCATCCGCGCCGTCGATCGTCGTCGCGAGCACCTTGACGCCGGCGACATCCGCCGCGTCGGCCGCGAGATCGCGCCCGCTGCCGCCTGCCAGCTTCTGCTTGAGCTGGGCGACTTCTTTCTCCAGGCGCCGCGAGCGCTCCAGCAATTGCTGCACCTTATCCTGCACGTCGTCCCGCGTCGCGCGTACTGCGCTGGCGACGTCACGCAGCATATGGTCCGTCTGGACCACGAAATCGAGCGCGCCCTGGCCGGTCACGGCCTCGATGCGGCGCACTCCAGCGGCGATGCCGCCTTCGCTGACGATCCGGAACAGGCCGATGTCGCCGGCCCGTGAGACGTGCGTGCCGCCGCAGAGTTCGGTCGAGAAGTCGCCGATGCTGAGCACGCGCACGTCCTCGTCGTATTTCTCGCCGAACAGCGCCATCGCGCCAGCGGCGACCGCCTCGTCGAACTTCATCATCCGGGTCCGGGCATCGGCATTCGCACGGATCTGGCTATTCACGATCTGCTCGATCTGCTGCAGCTCCTCCGGCGTCAGCGCGGCGTAATGCGAGAAGTCGAACCGCAGGCGGTCCGGCGCGACCAGCGAGCCCTTCTGCGTGACGTGCGTGCCGAGCACCTGGCGCAACGCCGCGTGGAGCAGGTGCGTGGCCGAGTGGTTCAGGCGGATCGCCTCGCGGCGGTCCTCGTCCACCTGCGCCTGGACGGTGTCGCCGACCCGGAGCGTTCCCTGCTCGAGCCGGCCGATGTGCAGGTGCGCCCTGCCGAGCTTCTGCGTGTCCTCGACCGCGAAGCGCACCTCGGCGTTCATCAGCACGCCCTCGTCGCCCACCTGGCCGCCGCTCTCGGCGTAGAAGGGCGTGCGGTCCAGCAGCACTTCACCCTGCTCGCCCGAGCGTAGTTCCGTAACCGGTTCCTTGCCGCGGAAGATCTCCACGACGCGGCCGGTGCCGTGCGCCGACTCGTAGCCCGTGAACGTGGTCTGCGCCTCGGTGCTGAGCCCGGCGCGAAGGTCCACACCGAACTTGCTCGCGGCGCGCGCCCTGGCGCGCTGTTCTTCCATCGCCGCTTCGAAGCCGGCTTCGTCGATCTCGAGCCCGCGCTCACGTGCGACGTCGTTGGTGAGGTCCACCGGGAAGCCGTAGGTGTCGTAGAGCTTGAAGACGGTTTCGCCCGGAATTCGCCGGCCACTGAGCCCCGCTATCGCCCCGTCCAGCAGGCCCATGCCCTGGCTCAGCGTCTCGGCGAAGCGTTCCTCCTCCTGCGCCAGCACGCGCTCGACGTGCGCCTGCCCTGAGGTCAGCTCGGGGTAAGCCGCGCCCATCTCGCGCTCCAGCGGCGCGACGAGCGTGTGGAAGAAAGGCTCGCGCTGTCCCAGCTTGTAGCCATGGCGTATCGCACGACGGATGATCCGCCGCAGCACGTAACCGCGGCCTTCGTTCGATGGCAGCACGCCGTCGGCGATCAGGAACGCACAGGCCCGGATGTGGTCGGCGATCACGCGCAGCGAGCTCGACCGCAGGTCGGCCGTGCCGGTCGCCTCGGCTGCAGCCCGGATCAGGCTGCGGAACAGGTCGATGTCGTAGTTGCCGTGCACGCCCTGCATCACCGCGGCGATGCGCTCGAGGCCCATGCCGGTGTCCACGGACGGCTTGGGCAGCGGCTTCATCGTGCCGTCGGCGGACCGGTCGAACTGCATGAACACGAGATTCCAGATCTCGACGTACCGGTCGCCGTCCTCGTTCGGCGAGCCGGGCGGACCGCCCTGCACGTCGGGACCGTGGTCGTAGAAGATCTCGCTGCACGGCCCGCAGGGACCGGTGTCGCCCATGGCCCAGAAATTCGACTGCATGCCCATGCGGGTGAAACGGCCCGGGTCGACGCCGACCTCCTTGAGCCAGATCTCGGCGGCGCCGTCGTCTTCCTCGTAGACAGTGACCCAGAGCCGCTCTGGCGGGATACCGAGCGTGCCGGTCACGAAGTCCCAGGCGTAATGGATCGCCTCGCGCTTGAAGTAGTCGCCGAAGCTGAAGTTGCCCAGCATCTCGAAGAACGTGTGGTGGCGCGCCGTGTAGCCGACGTTCTCGAGGTCGTTGTGCTTGCCGCCCGCGCGCACGCAACGCTGGCTGCTGGCGGCGCGCACGTAACTGCGTTTCTCCTTGCCGAGGAACGCATCCTTGAACTGCACCATCCCGGCGTTCGTGAACAGCAGCGTCGGATCGTTGAGCGGCACCAGCGAACTCGACGGCACGACGGTGTGGCCGTGCTGGCGGAAGAACTCGAGAAACGCGGCGCGCAGCTCCGCAGTGCTCATCTGTCGGGTCGGTTCTCGCATCTTGCTCATGAGTCGAATTCGTCGCCGGGTCCGAGTGCGGCCCGGGCCTGCTCGCCGGAAAACCCGCGATACTGCAGGAAGCGGGCCTGCTTTGCACGTTCGCGGAAATCGGCCGGGGGCTCGGCGCCGAAGCGCTTGCGGCGAACCTCACGCGCGCGACGGACCCAGTCCTCCCCGGCCTCCTCGAGCGCCTGCTCGACGATCTCGGCCGGCACGCCACGCTCGGCCAGCTCCTGCCGGATCCGCAGCGGGCCCTGCCCGCGCGCGGCACGCAGCGAGACGAACTGCCCCGCGAAGCGCTCGTCGCCGATCAGGCGCTCGCCGGCCAGCGCCTCGAGCACCTGCTCGACCAGCGGCTCCGGATAGCCCCTGCCGCAGAGCCGACGGGCCAGCTCCCGCCGTGCGAAGTCCCGGCCCGCGAGCAGCGCCAGCGCGGCCGTGCGCACGGCGCGCTCGTCGGCCTCGGAACGCTCGGCCGGCTCAGGCTTCCTCGGCCGGCTCACCCTTCGCCGCCTCGCCGCGACGCGCCGGCAGCAGCTTCTGGCGGATCGCGTCCTCGATCTCGCGCGCCGTGTCCGGATTCTGCAGCAGGAAGTTGCGGACGTTCTCCTTGCCCTGGCCGATGCGCTCGCCGTTGTAGCTGTACCAGGAGCCGGACTTCTCGATCAGGTCCTGCTGCACGCCGAGCTCGATGATCTCGCCGGCGCGGGAGATCCCCGCGCCGTACATGATCTCGAACTCGGCCTCGCGGAACGGCGGCGCGACCTTGTTCTTGACGACCTTGACCCGGGTCATGTTGCCGACGACCTCGTCGCCGGTCTTGATCGCGCCGATGCGGCGGATGTCGAGCCGCACCGAGGCGTAGAACTTCAGCGCGTTGCCGCCCGAGGTCGTCTCGGGATTGCCGAACATCACGCCGATCTTCATGCGGATCTGGTTGATGAACACGACGATCGTGTTCGAGCGCTTGATGTTGCCGGTGAGCTTGCGGAGCGCCTGGGACATCAGCCGGGCCTGCAGGCCGACCTGCATCTCGCCCATCTCGCCCTCGATCTCGGCCTTCGGCGTGAGCGCCGCCACGGAATCCACGACCACGATGTCCACCGCGCCCGAGCGCACCAGCATGTCGGTGATCTCCAGCGCCTGCTCGCCGGTGTCGGGCTGCGAGACCAGCAGCTCGTTGACGTTGACGCCGAGCTTGTCGGCATAGGCGGGATCGAGCGCGTGCTCGGCATCGACGAAGGCCGCCGTGCCGCCCCGCTTCTGCACTTCCGCGATCGCGGTCAGCGCCAGCGTCGTCTTGCCCGAGGACTCCGGGCCGTAGATCTCGACCACCCGACCGCGCGGCAGACCGCCGACGCCGAGCGCGATGTCGAGTCCCAGCGAGCCAGTCGAAACCGCTTCGACGTCGTAGCTGGCACTGGCGTCCCCGAGCCGCATGACGGAGCCCTTGCCGAACTGCTTCTCGATCTGGCCGAGCGCCGCGACCAGCGCCTTCTTGCGGTTTTCTTCCATGGTGATGCCTCGTGGCGCCTCTCGGGCCAGGTTGATGCTTGGTCGGACTCCGGAAAGGTCGGCATTATCACACAGCTGCCCACCCGCCGCAGGGCGCTTAACTGCCGGAAAGCCCCAGTTTCGGCTCCCGGTCAGGCGAGCAGAGGCCAGCGCCGCCGCACGGTGTAGCGGGAGCCGGCGGGTCCGGTCTCGGACTCCGCCAGCACGAACTCCGCTGCCGGCCATTCGAGCGGCTCGATCGGCCGCTTGCGAGGGGCGCGCAACACTTTGCGGGCCAGCGTCAGGTGCGGCTGGAACTCGCGGCGCTCCGGCTCGAAGCCGCGGTCGGCCAGCGCACTGCGCAGCTCCGCGACCAGTTCGGCAAGCGGCGCCGGCACGGTCGAGGCCGACAGGCAGAGCACCCGGGAGCGCCGCCAGTATTCGACGTGGTCGAAGCAGATCCCGAAACGCCGCCCCTCGACGGCGGCTGCGGCCTGCTCGACGGCCGGCACCCGATCCGCCCGCACGCCACCGAGGAACTCCAGCGTCAGGTGCCACTGGTCCGGACGCTGGGGGCGGCCTCGGGCCGTGGCCGCCAGCGCTGGCAGCCGCTCTGCCAGCACCGCCTGCAACGCTGCGTCGGGCCAGAGCGCGAAAAACAGCCTGTGCGCCTGTTCCGGGCCCCGCTGGCCACGCTCCGCAGCCATGCCTAACCCTCCTCCAGCAGCCCCCTCAGGGCACAGGCTACCGCCGCCCGGCGGACGGCGTCCCGATCCCCGCCAAAGTGCTCCTCGCGCACCCTCAGTTCCAGCCGGTGGCCGTCGCGGCGAGCCCAGGCGAACCAGACCGTCCCCAGCGGCTTCTCCGGCGTGCCGCCGTCCGGGCCCGCAATGCCGCTGACGGCCACGCTCAGGTCGCCGCCCAGGCGCTCCAGCGCCCCAAGCGCCATCTCCCGCACTACCGCCTCGCTGACAGCCCCTTCGCGGTCCAGCGTGTCCGGCGAGACGCCGAGCAGCCTGACCTTGAAGTCGTTGCTGTAGACCACGGCGCCGCCCAGGAACCAGGCAGAGCTGCCCGGCCGGTCAGTGCAGGCCTTCGCAATCCAGCCGCC
>CAZKLS010000029.1:4354-14650 GCA_964553405.1 uncultured Steroidobacteraceae bacterium | reverse complement strand
CGAACCTCGGGCTCACCGACAGCGAGAGCCGCGCGTTCTGGCCCATCTACGACGAGTACGAGGCCAAGGTGAAGAAGCTGAACGACCGCTTCCTCGACCTCTTGAACCGCTACGTAAACGACTACGAGAAGCTCACCGACTCCGAGGCCGCCGGCATGCTGAAGGAGAAGATGTCCATCGAGAAGGAGCGGATGGACCTCAAGCAGGCCTACACGAAGAAGGTGGCGAAGGTGCTTCCGGCGAAGAAGGCGCTGCGCTACGCGCAGATCGAGACGCGGATCGACAACATGCTGCGTCGCGACGTGTACGGCCTGATCCCGCTGGCCCGCTGACCAGCGAACCGATTCCTCCAAGGAGACCGACCGAATGAAGAAAATCATCCTCGCCGCAGCGGCCGTCGCCGCGCTCGGCTTCCAGCACACGGTGCCCGCCCAGACCGGGGGAAGCAGCTACGACGACACTCAGGTGCTGCTGTCGCAGATCCAGTCGGACCGCCGCGCGATAGCGCTGGCGGGCCTCGGCCTGTCGGACGCCGAGACCTCGAAGTTCATCCCGATCTACGACGAGTACCAGCGCGAGCAGAAGGCACTCGCGGAGAAGAGCATCGACGTGATCAACAAGTTCGCCGCGAACTACGACTCGATGAGCGACGACGCGGCCAAGACCATCATGAAGGACTGGTTCAAGGTCCAGGACGATCGGGTCGCGATGATGAAGAAATACTCCAAGCGGCTCGAGAAGGTGCTGCCGAATTCCAAGGTGCTGCGCTGGGTCCAGATCGAGAACAAGATGAACGCGCTGACCAGCTTCGAGGCGGCGCGGATCGTGCCGCTCGCGAAGTAGCCGGCGTGCGGACGCATTTCGGCGGAGGCCGGCAGAAATGACACAGAAGATCTCGATGCTGGGCGGTCTTGCCTGCGTCGCCGCACTGGCCCTGGCGGGCTGCGCGAGCGGCCCCGATATCCGGGCGGACTACGACAAGGCCGCGGACTTCAGCAAGTACCGCACGTACGGCTTCGTGTCGCAGGCAGGCACGGATACAGGTGAGTTCAAGTCGCTTGCGACGCAGATGCTGCAGAACTCGGCCGCCCGCGAGATGGAGGCCCGGGGCTATGTCCGCTCCGCCACGCCCGACCTGGTGATCAACTTCAAGGGCAAGCTCGAGGAGAAGACCGACATCGAGTCGGTGCCGGCGCCGTACTACGGTCCCGGCTGGGGCTACGGCGGCTGGTACGGCTCGCCGTACGGCGGCTGGGGCGGCGGCACGCAGACCTACACGCGGCGCTACAACGTCGGCACGCTGATCGTCGACGTCGTGGACCGCGAGAAGCGCCAGGTCGTCTTCCAGGGTGGCCTCGAGGACGTCGTGACCAAGGAGATGCTGAAGAACCGCGAGCAGACGATAAACGAGGCGATCTCGGAGATCTTCGCGCAGTATCCGTTCGTCGCGGGACAGGGCACGCCGGTCGCGCTGCCCGACCAGAAGTAGGCAGCGGTCGGCCGTTGCGGCCGACCCAAGTTCTGCGCCAGCCGCCGCGAGGCGGCTGGCGTTTTCTTTCCGGCCCGTTCGTCGGTCTGACGTAGCATGGCAGGGCAGATGAGTTCAGGCGACCCCGGCAAGCACACCCCCGTCATGCAGCAGTACCTGCGCATCAAGGCGCAGCACCCGGACGTGCTGCTCTTCTACCGGATGGGCGACTTCTACGAGCTGTTCTTCGACGACGCCCGCCGCGCCGCCCGGCTGCTCGACATCACGCTGACGGCCCGCGGACAGTCCGCCGGCGAACCGATTCCGATGGCCGGCGTGCCGGTGCAGACGCTGGACACCTATCTCGCGCGCGCAGTCCGCAAGGGTGAGTCCGTGGCCATCTGCGAGCAGATCGGCGATCCGGCGAAGTCCAAGGGCCCGGTGGAGCGTGAGGTCGTGCGGGTCGTCACGCCCGGGACCGTCACCGAGGACGCGCTGCTCGAGGCGCGCCGCGACACGCTGCTGGCCGCGCTGATCGCCGGGCAGGGACGCTTCGGGCTCGCCTGGCTGGAACTCTCGAGTGGCCGCTTCCACGCGCTGGAGGCCGCCGGCAGCGAAGCGCTGGCCTCGGAGCTCGAGCGCCTGAGGCCGGCCGAGCTGCTGGTGTCTGAGGAAGCCGACGCGGCGCCGCCCGGCAGCGCCGCGGGTGTCCTGCGCCGGCGGCCGCCCTGGCATTTCGAGGCCGCGAGCGCGGAGCGGCAGCTGTGCGAGCAGTTCGGCACCCGCGAGCTCGCAGGCTTCGGTCTCGCCGGGCGACAACTGGCGATCGGTGCAGCCGGCGCCCTGCTCAACTACCTGCGCGAGACGCAGAAGTCCGCGCTGCCCCACCTGCGCGGCATCCGCTGCGAGGAGCGCGACGACGCACTGCTGCTGGACGCCGCGACGCGGCGGAACCTGGAGCTCGACGTCAGCCTGAGCGGCAGGACGGAGGGCACGCTGCTCGCAGTGATGGACGCGACCGCGACGGCGATGGGCGGTCGGGAGTTGCGTCGCTGGATGCAGCGACCACTGCGCGGCCGCAGGGAACGCGAGCTGCGGCTGCACGCGATCGAGACGCTGATCGCCTCCGGACGCGACTCGACGCTGCATCGGCTGCTCGGCGGCGTCGGCGACGTCGAGCGAATCCTCGCGCGCGTGGCGCTGCGCTCCGCCCGGCCGCGCGACCTGGCGCAGCTGCGGGACTCGCTCGACTGCCTGCCGGAGCTGCAGCAACTGCTCGCGCAGGTGGACTCTCCGCTGCTGGCCCAGCTTGCGGAGATCGCCGGCACGCATCCAGAGGCACGCGCGCTGCTCGCGCGGGCGCTGGTGCCGACGCCGCCGGCGCTGCTGCGCGACGGCGGGGTCTTCGCAGCGGGCTACGACGCAGACCTCGACGAACTGCGCCGCATCAGCGAGCACAGCGACGAGGCGCTGCTCGAGCTCGAGCAGCGCGAGCGCGCCCGTACCGGCTTCGCGAACCTGCGTCTCGGCTACAACCGCGTCCACGGCTACTACATCGAGGTGAGTCGCAGCCAGGCCGGGCAGGTGCCGGCCGACTGGATCCGGCGGCAGACCGTCAAGAACGCCGAGCGCTACGTCACCGAGGAACTGAAGTCGTTCGAGGATCGTGTGCTCGGCGCCCGCGACCGCGCGCTCGCCCGCGAACGGGAGCTCTACGAGAACCTGCTCGACGAACTCGGCGGGCAGCTCGGCGAACTGCAGGCGACGGCCGCCGCGCTCGCGTCGCTGGACGTGCTCGCGAACCTGGCCGAACGCGCCGTGGCTCTGCGGCTCGCGAAACCGGCGCTGGTCGAGGAATCCCGGATCGAGATCCGCGGCGGACGCCACCTCGTCGTCGAGCAGCAGCTCGACGGCCCGTTCGTGCCGAACGACCTGCTGCTCGACGACGGGCGGCGCATGTTGATCGTCACCGGACCGAACATGGGCGGCAAGTCCACCTACATGCGCCAGGCCGCGCTGGTCGTGATCCTGGCGGGCATGGGCAGCTACGTGCCGGCCGAGTCGGCGACGATCGGTCCGGTGGACCGCATCTTCACGCGGATCGGCGCTGCGGACGACCTCGCCGGGGGCCGCTCGACCTTCATGGTGGAGATGACGGAAGCCGCGAACATCCTGAACAACGCCACGCGCTCGAGCCTGGTGCTGATGGACGAGATCGGCCGCGGCACGAGCACCTACGACGGTCTGTCGCTGGCCTGGGCCTGCGCGCGGCAGATCGGCCGCGAAATCGGCGCGTTCACGCTGTTCGCGACGCACTATTTCGAGCTGACGGCGCTCGCGGAGGAGCTGCCCGCCTGCGCGAACGTGCACCTGGACGCGACCGAATACGGCGATCGGCTGGTGTTCCTGCACGCCGTCAAGGAAGGGCCGGCGAACCAGAGCTACGGGCTGCAGGTGGCCCGGCTCGCCGGCGTGCCGGGGCGAGTGGTCGACGACGCCCGACGCTTCCTGGCGGGACTCGAGCAGCGGGCTCACTCCGCAGAGCCGTCGCCGCAAGCCAGCCTGGCGCTCGGACCACCGCGCGCCCCGGCGCCGCATCCGGTCATCGAGGACCTGCGCGGGCTGGATCCCGACTCGATGAGCCCGCGCGAGGCGCTGCAGGCGCTGTACGGGCTGCTCTCCAAGCTCGAACAAAGCTAGACTTGGAGTCCCGCAGGGGCGGGCCTGCATGCGCGCATGCAGGCCCGCCCCGCAAGAACAAAGGACCGCCCGTGCCAGTCACCCAGCCCGTGCGCCGCTCGCTCGTCCCGCTGTCGTTCCTCGTCCTCGCGGCCGCCACCGGCTGCTCGAAGCAGCAGGGACCGCCTCCGCCGGCCGGCGTCGAGGTCAAGGCCGTGGCCGCCCAGCTGGGATCGACGGACATCTACCGGGACTTCGTCGGCGAGGTCCGGGGCTCGCAGGAAGTCGAGATTCGCGCCCGCGTCAGCGGCATCCTGCTGGGCAAGCACTTCGAGGACGGTGGTCTCGTCAACGAGGGCGACCTGCTCTACACGATCGACGCCCGTGAATACCGCGCGCAGGTCGCCACGGCCGAGGCGCAGCTCGCGGCAGCCGAGGCCAATCTCGCGCGCGCGCGGCAGGACGTTGAGCGCTACGAACCCCTGCTGCGCGAGAACGCGATCAGCCGGCAGGTCTACGACACGGCCGTCGCGACTGCGAAACAGGCTTCCGCGCAGGTGGAGGCCAGCCGCGCGGCCATCACAGAGGCGAAACTCGGCGTCGAGTACGCCACGGTGCGCGCGCCGCTCACGGGACGCATCGGCGCATCGCTGGTCTTCGAGGGGGCGCTGATCACCGCCGGCCAGACCCTGCTCGCGACGATCTCCGCCGACGACCCCGCCTGGGTGTATTTCAGCGTCAGCGAGGCCGACCTGCTCGCGCACGAGCGACGCCTGCGCGAGCGCGGCGGGGCCGACGATGACGCCTCGCGAACGGTGCGGCTGCAGCTGAGCGACGGTTCGCTGTACCCGGCACCGGGGCTGATAAATTTCGCCGACCGCGCGCTCGATCCGACCACCGGCACCTACCGCCTGCGCGCCGAGTTCCCGAATCCCAGGCACGATCTGAGGCCGGGCCTGTTCGCGCGCATCCGCGTGATCGCGGAGCGGCGGTCCGGCGTGATCATGCTGCCGGACCGCGCCGTGCAGCAGCAGCTCGGTCGCTACTTCGTCACCGTCGTCGGAGAAGGCGACAGGGCCGAGTCGAGACCCGTTGAGCTCGGGCCGCGCCTCGGCAATCAGGTGGTGATCGAGAAAGGCGTCGCGGCCGGCGACCGGGTCGTCGTCGAAGGCATCCAGAAGGCACGGCCGGGAACGCCGCTGGTCGTCACGATGGTGACCGCCGCGGAGTTCGCGACGCCTGGCGAGCCGCCGGCCGCTGCGCTGCCCGCTCAGGGCTGAGCGGACGCTTCGGCATGGCACGCTTCTTCATCGACCGCCCGGTCTTCGCGATCGTCATCTCGCTGCTGCTCACGCTGATGGGCCTGCTGTCGCTGGCGAGCCTGCCGGTTGCGGAATTCCCCGAGATCGCCCTGCCCAGCGTGCAGGTCCGCGCCGACTACATGGGCGCGAGCTCGGACGTGGTCGAGGAAGCGGTCACGGTGCCGCTGGACCAGCAGATCAACGGCGTCACCGACATGCTCTACATCAACGCCGTCAGCGGCGACGATGGCAGCTCGAGCATCACGGCCACCTTCCGGCTGGAGCGGGACCCCGACCTGGCCGCGGTGGAGGTGCAGAACCGGGTCTCTCAGGCGCAACCCCGCCTGCCGCAGGAGGTCGTGACGCGCGGCGTGACGGTCTCGAAGCAGTCGCCGGACACGCTCATGTACTTCGGCCTGTACGCACCCGAAGGCGACTACGACGCGCTGTTCGTCAACAACTACGCGTTCGTCAACATCGTCGACTCGCTGAAGCGGCTGAAGGGTGTCGGCAACGTCCAGGTCTTCGGCTCGGAGTTCGGTATGCGGATCTGGCTGCGGCCGGACCGCATGGCCAGCCTCGGTATCACGGCCTCGGACATCGCGCAGGTCGTGCGCGAGCAGAACGTGCAGGCGCCGGCCGGCCAGGTCGGGCAGCCGCCGGCGGCCGCGGGCCAGAGCTTCCAGTACTCCGTGCGCGTACGCGGGCGACTCGTCACCGCGGAGGAGTTTTCGCAGATCATCGTGGGCTCGAGACCGGACGGCTCCTTCGTCCGTCTGGGCGACGTCGCCCGCGTGGAACTCGGCGCCCGCAGCTACAACTACTCGACCGAGCTCGACGGCCAGCCCGGAGTGATGCTGGCGATCCAGCTGATCCCGGGTGCCAACGCGCTCGAGACAGCGGGACTCGTCAACGAGGAGCTCGAACGCATCAGTGCGAACCTGCCGAAGGGGCTCGCGATCAAGATGATGTACGACTCGTCGGAGTTCGTGGAGGCCTCGATCGAGGAGGTCATCCACACCTTCGTCGAGGCCCTGATCCTCGTGCTGATCGTCGTGTTCCTGTTCCTGCAGAGCTGGCGCGCGACGGTGATCCCGATGGTGGCGGTGCCGGTGTCGATCATCGCCACGTTCGCCGCCTTCCAGCTGCTCGGCTTCAGCGTCAACACGCTGTCGCTGTTCGGGATGGTGCTCGCGATCGGCATCGTCGTCGATGACGCGATCGTCGTCGTCGAGGCCGTCGAGCAGAACATGGCGGCCCACCACCTGTCGCCGAAGGAAGCGACCCGGCGCGCGATGGACGAGGTCCAGGGACCGGTCATAGCGATGACGCTGGTCCTCGCGGCCGTGTTCGTGCCGATGGCCTTCATTCCCGGCGTCACGGGGCAGCTCTACAAGCAGTTCGCGATCACGGTCGCCGTGTCGACGATGTTCTCGGCGGTGGTCGCGCTGACACTCACGCCGGCGCTGTGCGCGATGCTGCTGAAGCCGCACGAGCAGGGCGCGCAGCGCAGCGGGCCGCTCGCGCGCTTCTTCCGCGGCTTCAACAGCGGTTTCGACTGGATACGCGACCGCTACGGCAGCGCCGCGGCCGCAGGCGCGCGGCGCACACTGCTCGCGCTGGCACTGCTCGGCGTCGTGCTGTTCGTCGTGGCCAGCCTGTTCCGCGTCACGCCGACCGGGTTCGTGCCCGACGAGGACAAGCGCGCGCTGTTCATGCAGGTGATGCTGCCCGACGCCGCTTCCCAGGAACGCACGATCGCGGTGGCCGAGCAGGTGCAGGAGATCGCCCGGGCGCAGCCCGGCGTCGAGTCCGTCGTCAGCGTCGTCGGCTTCGACCTGATCTCGGGCACCGCGGCCTCGAACGGCGCGTTCATCATCGTCCGGCTCGATCCCTGGGAGGAACGCGAGAGCCCCGAGCTGCAGGTCGAGGGCATCCTGATGCAGCTCGCAATGGCGACCCGCAACATACCGGAGGCGATCGTCGTGCCGTTCAACCCGCCGGCGCTGCCGGGCTTCGGCGCCGTCTCCGGGTTCTCGCTGATGCTGCAGGCCCGCGGCAACCAGACGCCGGAGGAACTCGCGCAGGTCGCCGGACAGTTCCTCGCCGCGGCGCAGCAGCGACCGGAGATCGCCCGCATCACGACCACGTTCTCGGCCAACACGCCGAACTACCGGCTCGAGGTGGACCGCGAGAAGTCGCGCAAGCTCGGCGTGCCGGTGAACGACGTGTTCACGACGCTGCAGACCTTCCTCGGCGGCTTCGAGATCAACGACTTCACGCGCTTCGGCCGCAACTACAAGGTCACAATGCAGGCCGAGCCGGAGTACCGCGCGCAGATCAGCGACATCTCCGGGCTGTTCGTGCGCAACGGCGCCGGCGAGATGGTGCCGCTCGACACGCTGACCACGCCGCACGATTCCACCGGCGCGCGATTCCTGCAGCGTTACAACCTGTACCGGACGGCGGCCTTCAGCGGCGCGCCGGCGCCCGGCAAGAGCTCGGGCGACGCGCTGCGGGCCCTCGAGGACGTGGCGGCGCAGGTGCTGCCCGCCGACTACGGGTATCAGTGGACCGGCCAGAGCCTGCAGGAGATCGAGTCCGGCAACACCGCGGCGCTGGTGCTGGGCCTGTCGATCATCGTCGTGTTCCTGTTCCTCGCGGCGCTCTACGAGAGCTGGGCCGTGCCGTTCGCCGTGCTGCTCGCCACGCCCTTCGGCTTCCTCGGCGCGCTGATCGCGCTGAAGATCACCGGCATCCCGTTCAACGTCTACGGCCAGATCGGCCTGGTGACGCTGGTCGGCCTCTCGGCGAAGAACGCGATCCTGATCGTCGAGTTCGCGAAGCTGAACCGTGAGGCCGGGATGCCGCTGCAGCAGGCCGCGCTCGAGGCCGCGAAACTGCGGCTGCGGCCCATCGTGATGACGTCGCTGGCCTTCATCCTGGGCGTGGTGCCGCTGATGATCGCATCGGGGGCCGGCGCGGCTTCCAAGGCCTCGGTGGGCACGGCCGTGTTCGGCGGCATGATCGCGGCCACCGTGCTCACGGCGGTCGCGGTGCCGGCATTCTACGTGCTGATCCAGGGCCTCGCGGAACGTTTCGGTGGCGGGCCGCCGCAGCCGGCGACGCAGACCGCACCGGCGCAGGAGGCCACGTGATCCGCCGCAGCCACGCCCTGCTGCTGCTCGCGTCGGCGCTGCCGGCGGGTTGCGCCATCGGCCCCGACTACGAGCGTCCGGACGACGTCGTTCCGGTGCAGCAGTACCACGGCACGTTGAGTCCGCAGGATGCGAGGTCATACGCGGACCTCGACTGGGTGCAGGCGTTTGGCGACGAAGAGCTCTCCGGGCTGATCCGGACCGCGCTCGAGAACAACCTCGACCTGCAGATCGCGGTCGCCCGCGTCGAGGAATACCGCGGGCTCGCGCGCGTGAGCCGCGGCGCGATGGGGCCGCAGCTGCGCGGCACGGGCTCGACCTCGCCGAGCCCGGTGGGAGACGAGGACTCGAGCTATTCGCTCGGCCTCGCGCTGAGCTGGGAGATCGACCTGTTCGGCAGGCTGCGCCGTGCCAGCGAGGCGACCCGGGCGCTGCTGCTCGCGTCCGAGGACAACGCACGCGCGGTGATGGCGACGCTGGTCGCGGACGTGACCTCGACCTGGATCGAGCTGCGCGCGCTGGACGAGGAGATCGCGATCATCCATCGCACGATCTCGGCGCAGGAGGCCTCGCTCGCGCTGGTGCAGTCGCAGAACCGCAACGGCGTCGCCTCCGGCACGGAAGTGCAGCAGGCACGCAACCAGCTCGCGACGACGCGCGCGCAGCTGCCGATCGCGGAGCAGCGTCGCGTCGCGGCCAGCAACCTGCTGCGCTTCCTGCTCGGCTTCCCGCCGGACCGCATCGCCGCAGGCACGTTGCCAGCGGGTTTCGCGCCAGGCCCGGACATCCCGGTGGGCCTGCCCGGGCAACTGCTCAGCCGCCGACCGGACCTGCGCCGGCTGGAGAACGAGCTGCACTCGGCGACCGCGCAGATCGGTGTCGCCGAGGCCACCCGCTTTCCGTACCTCAGCATCGGGCTCACGTCGTTCTTCGGGCTGGTGAGCCCGGAGCTCGCGCGGATCTTCGACGGCGACGACCCGGCCCAGGAGCTGTTTTCGATCGGGCCGTTCTTCGACATGCCGATCTACACGTCCGGCATCGGCACGGGCAACGTCGAGGCGGCCCGGGCGCGTGCGCGGCAGGCGGAGCTCGCCTACCGCAGCGGCGTGCTGCAGTCGCTGCGGGAGGTGTCGGACTCGCTGTCGGCCCAGCAGCGCTACCGGGAGTTCATCGCGCACAACGAGGAGCGCGTGGAAGCCTCGCGCGAGGTGCTGCGGTTGCAGCAGATGCGGTACCGCGCAGGCGTCGTAAGCTACCTCGAGGTGCTGGACGCCGAGCGACAACTGTTCGCTGCCGAGACGGACCTGGTGCGCGCGCGCCGTGACCAGCTGCTGGCCTACGTGGTCCTGTATCGCGCCCTCGGTGGCGGCTGGTCGCAGGCGGAGATCGATCGGCTGCTCGAGGACGGGAAATAGCCGCGCAATTTGATCCCTACGTGGCGGGGCACCGGGATCGGGCGCCCCTGCCCGCTGGCCGGGACGCCGTGAACCCATCCCTGGGGGCTCCGCGCGCGACATCCTGTCGCGCGACGGCCCGCCCGCGCGACCGCCGGACGCGGACCGTGCTCGTCGCGGCGATTCACGCGCCGTGGCTGCTGTTCGTTTCGAGTCCCTCGTGCCGAAACGAACCACGGCGCAGGAAGTGCGCGACCTGCTGCGCGACGTCCTCGGCGAACAGCATGCCGATGTGG
>CAZKLS010000029.1:0-4254 GCA_964553405.1 uncultured Steroidobacteraceae bacterium | reverse complement strand
CAGGAAGTGCGCGACCTGCTGCGCGACGTCCTCGGCGAACAGCATGCCGATGTGGCTGTGCGGCAGCACGATGTGGTCGGCGAGGCCGGGCACCAGCGTCTCGCGCACGGCCACGGTGCCGTCGTTGGCCTCGTCGAAGTGCGCGAAGAACTGCCCGGTTCCCAGCCGTCGCGTGCCCGCGATCGCGCCGACGCCGCCGATACCTGCCAGCGAACGCTGGTGCGGGCCCGCGAGCTCGCGCAGCACGTGCGGCCCGATCAGGTTCCTGAGCCAGGGATGCCGGGCGACCCCGTCGGCGGCCTTGCAACCGGCCAGCGGCGAAGCGAGCAGCACGGCGTTGCCGGTCAATGGAGCGTTGCAGCGCTGCAGCGCGCGATAGAGAACCGCACCGCCCAGGCTGTGCGCGACCGCATGGACCCGCGACGCCCCGATGCGCCGCATGTCGGACGCGAGGTCTGCGCAGACTGACTGCAGGTCTCCGTGCAGCGTCGGATAGCTGAAGGTGTGGACGTCGAAACCGTGCTCGTGCTGCAGCCTGCGCCGCAGCACGCCGAGCTCCATGCCGTTCATCCACAGGCCGTGGATCAGCATCACGGCCTCGTCCGGCGAACCGCCCGGCTGCGGAATGGCCGCGCCCCTCAGTCCTTCAATGGCAGCCGGACGCGGATGTGGAGCTCGCGCAGCTGCTGCTCCGACACCTCGGTCGGCGCGTCGGTCAGCGGGCAGGTCGCCGTCTGGGTCTTCGGGAACGCGATCACGTCCCGGATCGAATCGGCGCCCGCCATCAGCATCGAGAGCCGGTCGAGGCCGAATGCGATCCCGCCGTGCGGAGGCGCGCCGTACCTGAGTGCCTCGAGCAGGAAGCCGAACTTCTTCTGGGCTTCCTCGGCGCCGATGCCGAGCAGCTCGAACACCGTCGACTGCATCTCGTTGCGATGGATACGGACCGAGCCCCCGCCGATCTCGCTGCCGTTGAGGACGATGTCGTAGGCACGGGCGAGCGCGCCTGCCGGATCACCGCGCAGCGCGGCCGGGTCCTCGTTCAGCGGCGAGGTGAACGGGTGGTGCATCGCCATCCAGCGCTTGCCGTCCGGATCCCATTCGAACATCGGGAAATCCACCACCCAGAGCGGCCGCCAGCCGCCCTCCACGAGCCCGAGGTCCTCGCCCAGCTCGAGCCGCAGCGCGCCGAGGCTGTCGTTGACGACCTTCGCCTTGTCGGCACCGAAGAACACCAGGTCCCCGGTCCCGGCACCGGTGCGCTCGAGCAGGCCCGAGATCGCGGCGTCGGAGAGGAACTTAAGGATCGGCGACTGCAGTCCGTCCCGGCCCTTCGCCGCGTCGTTGACCTTGATGTACGCGAGGCCCTTGGCGCCGTAGCGCCCGACGTAGGCCTGGTAGTCGTCGATCTGCTTGCGCGACAGGCGTTCGCCGCCGTTCGGCACCCGCAGCGCGGCCACACGGCCTTCCGGATCCGTGGCCGGCCCCGAGAACACCTTGAAGTCGCTGTCGCGCACCAGGTCGGCCACGTCGACCAGTTCGAGCGGAATCCGCAGGTCCGGCTTGTCGGAACCGTAACGGCGCATCGCCTCGTCGAAGGCCATGCGCGGGAACGGATCGGGCAGCTCGATCGACAGCGTCGTGCGGAACACGTGCCGGACCAGGCCCTCCATCAGGTTCATGATCTCGTCGCGATCGAGGAAGGACGTCTCGACGTCGAGCTGAGTGAACTCGGGCTGGCGGTCGGCGCGCAGGTCCTCGTCGCGGAAGCAGCGCACGATCTGGTAGTAGCGGTCGAAGCCCGACATCATCAGCAGCTGCTTGAATATCTGCGGCGACTGCGGCAACGCGAAGAACCGGCCCGCCTGGGTGCGACTCGGTACCAGGTAGTCGCGAGCGCCCTCGGGCGTCGCCTTGGTCAGCATCGGCGTCTCGACGTCAACGAATCCATGCTCGTCCAGGTAGCTGCGCATCGCCCGGGTGATCGCATGCCGCAGCCTGAGTCGCTGCTGCATGACGTCGCGCCGCAGGTCGATGTAGCGATACTTGAGCCGGACCTCTTCCTTCACTTCCTCGTCGAGCTGGAACGGGATCGGATCCGCACGATTGAGGACCTCGATCTCGCGCGCGAGCAGCTCCACCTGCCCTGAGCGCAGGTTCGGGTTCACCGTGCCGTCCGGGCGCGGCCTGACCTTGCCGGTGACCTTGAGCACCCACTCGCCGCGAACACGCTCGGCTTCGGCGAACACTTCGCTGGCCGAGGGGTCGAAGACCACCTGCAACAGGCCCTCGCGGTCGCGGAGATCGACGAAAATGACCCCGCCGTGATCGCGGCGACGGTGAACCCACCCGGCGACGGTGAGCTCCGATCCGACGAGGCTCTCGTTGACCTCGCCGCAGTAATGGGTGCGCATTGGCATCTGGGTCCTGGCTCGGGGACCGGCCTACCCGGGCCGGTCGGTCGGAAAAGAGCCGGGATGTTACGGGCCGTCGTTTTGCGGTGCAAGGTGGCCCGGGCCGGGCTTCTTCCTCCAGGTCGGCACGACGACGCCGAGCGTGAACAGCGTCTTGAAGGCCTCGTCGACGCTCATGTCGAGCACCACTACCTCCTCCCTGGGCACCATGACCAGGAAGCCCGTCGTCGGGTTCGGCGTCGTCGGCACGAAGACGCAGATCACTTCCCGCGCGGTCCGGGCCTGCATTTCCTCGAGGTCCTGCGAGGTGATGAAGCCGATGCTGTAGATGCCCTCGCGCGGAAACTGCAGCATCACGACCTGCTTGAACGAGCGCCCGGTGTCGGTCAGCACCGTCTCGCTGAAGCTCTTCGCTCCACCGTAGACCGTGCCGACGACCGGGATCCTGCGTACCAGCCGCTCGACCGCCTCGACCATCTGCCGGCCGAACAGGTTCTTGACCAGCACGCCGGTCCCGAACAGCAGCAGCAGCGACAGCATGATCCCGAGGCCCGGGATGTAGTGGCCGAACAGCGCTTCGGGCCGCCACGGCGGTGGCAGCAGCAGCAGCGACTGGTCGAGAATGCCGGAGAGGAAGCGCAGCACCCAGAACGTGACCAGGATCGGTATCCAGATCAGCAGCCCGGCGATCAGGTAGTTGCGGAAGGTCTTGGCCGGGTGCCGCTCCTTCGGCTCCTTCTCCTGGCCTGGAGCGGCTTCGGTCATCGGGTTCTGCAAATCCGCCACGTCGCCCGCCTCAGCGCTTGCGCGCCTTGCCGGCGGCCGGCTTGCGGGCGGCGGCCTTGGAGCGGGCTCGCGCCGGCTTGGCCGGCGCGGGCTTGGTGACCATCGTGCGCGACTTGCCCGCCGTGGCGGGCTCCTTCTTCGCCGGCGCGGACCCCTCGCCCTTCGATTCGCTCTTCGACTCGACCGCGGGCGCCTCTTCCTTCTTGGCCAGGTTTCGCTTCGCTTCCTTGTCCGACTTGAAATCCGTCTCGTACCAGCCACTGCCGGCCAGGCGGAACAGCGGCGCCGACACGAGCCGCTTCAGGCTGTGCTTGCCGCACTCCGGGCACTCCCGCAGCGGCTTGTCGCCGATCTTCTGCAGGGCCTCGAGGTAGTGGCCGCACTTGGAGCATTCGTATTCGTAGATCGGCATGGTGCTTGTTCTGTGTGTTCCGGATCGAGCGGGGCAGGCCCGGCAACCGCCGGGCCCGTACCCCCTGGTCCGCCGATTATACGGAAGGCTGCGGCTGCTTCTCGAATGCCAGCTGGCCCTCCGTCGCGGTCACCTGGATCCGGTCGCCGGGAGCGAACTCGCCCTTCAGGATCGCCTGCGCGAGCGGGTTCTCCAGCTGGTGCTGGATCGCACGCTTCAGCGGCCGTGCGCCGTAGACGGGGTCGAAGCCGGCCTCGCCGAGCAGATCACGCGCGGCATCGTCCAGCTCGAGGTCCATGTCCCTGTCGGCGAGCCGCCGCTTCAGGTAGCCGACCTGGATGTCGACGATCCTGCGGATGTGCTCCCTGCCGAGCGGGTGGAACACGACCGTCTCGTCGACGCGGTTGATGAACTCCGGCCGGAAATGGCCGCCGACGATCTCCATCACGGCCGCTTTCATCTTCTCGTAGTTGGCCTCGCCCGCGAGTTCCTGGATCACCTGTGAGCCGAGGTTCGAGGTCATGATGATCACCGCGTTGCGGAAATCGACGGTCCGGCCCTGCCCGTCCGTCAGGCGCCCGTCGTCCAGCACCTGCAGCAGCACGTTGAACACGTCCGGATGCGCCTTCTCGACCTCGTCGA
>CAZKLS010000028.1:0-26615 GCA_964553405.1 uncultured Steroidobacteraceae bacterium | reverse complement strand
TGGAAACGCTGCGCGCGCTCGAGGAGGCCCTGCTCGCCTTCCCCGGCTGCGCCGTGGTGATATCCCACGACCGCTGGTTCCTGGACCGGATCGCGACGCATATCCTCGCCTTCGAGGGCGACAGCGAGGTCGTCTGGTTCGAAGGCAATTACTCGGAATACGTCGAGGACCTCAAGCGCCGGCGGGGCGAGGATGCGGAGCAGCCCCACCGGGTCCGCTTCCGGGACCTGCACGCGTGAAACGCCTCGCGGGGGTCGGACGGCAATGAGCGCGGCACGGCGTCGGCACAGCCTCGAGATCGACGGCGGCAGGCTCACGCTCGCGCAGCTGCGGAGCTTTGAGACGCGGCGCCCGCGGGTCCGTCTCGCGGCGGCCGCGCGCCGGCGCATGCAGGCCTCCGCGACGGCGGTCAGGAAGACCGTCGCGAGCGGCGAGGTCTGCTACGGAATCAACACCGGCTTCGGGGCCTTCGCAAACCGCGTGATTCCCGCGGACAAGACCCGCCGACTGCAGCTGAACCTGATCCGCAGCCACGCGACCGGAACCGGCGCGCCGCTGTCGGAGCCCGTCGTGCGCCGGATGCTGCTGCTGAAGGCCAACAGTCTGGCGGCGGGCTGCTCGGGCGCCCGTCCGCTGGTCGCCGAGCTGCTGCTCGAGCTGCTGAACGCCGATGTGCTGCCGTGCATCCCCGCCCAGGGCTCGGTCGGCGCCTCGGGCGACCTCGCGCCGCTCGCGCACCTCGCGCTCGCGCTGATCGGCGAAGGCGAGGCCACCTGCGAGGGGCGGCGACTCGCCAACGGCGAGGTGCTCGAGGCCGTCGGTCGCGACGCGCTCGAGCCCGAGGCGAAGGAAGGCCTGGCGCTGCTCAACGGCACGCAGCTCAGCCTCGCACTGGCGCTCGAAGGCCTGTTCCTGGCCGAGCGGCTGCTCGATGCCTCCATCGTCGCGGGGTCGCTGACCGTCGAGGGACTGGCCGGCAGCCACGTGCCGTTCGACGACCGGATTCAGCAGGCGAGCCGCCTGCCCGGCCAGATCGAGGTCGCCCGGCGATTCCGGCTGCTGCTGACGGACAGCGAGATCCGGCGCAGCCACGAGCAATGCGAGCGCGTTCAGGACCCGTACGCAGTGCGCTGCATGCCGCAGGTGCTGGGCGCGGTACAGCACACGATCGCGCACGCCCGGCAGGTTCTCGGCGCCGCGATCAACGGCGTGTCGGACAACCCGCTCGTGTTCGGCCGCGACGTGCTCTCCGGCGGCAATTTCCACGCCGAGCCGGTCGGCTTCGTCAGCGACTTCCTGGCCATCGCGGTCGCGGAGCTCGCGAGCATCGCGGAACGGCGCATCGACCTGCTCGACCGCCGCGTCAACCCGAACCTGAACATGTTCCTCGCGACGGAGCCGGGCCTGGAGTCGGGCTTCATGATGGCGCACGTCACTGCAGCGGCGCTGGTCTCCGAGAACAAGACCTATGCCCACCCCGCCTCGGTGGATAGCCTGCCGACGTCTGCCGGGCAGGAGGACCACGTCAGCATGGCGCCGTGGGCCGGCCGCAAGCTGCTCGAGATCTGCGCAAACACCGCGCGCGTGCTCGGCATCGAGCTGCTGGCTGCGGCGCATGCGATCGACTGCATGCACCCGCTCGCGACGACCGAGCCGCTGCAGCGCGTCCACGCGCTGGTACGGCAGCAGGTTCCCTACCAGCCCGGCGACCGCCGGCTCGATCGCGAGATCGAGTCGCTCGCCGCGCTGGTGCGCGGCGGGCAGCTGTCGCGCTTCCTGGACTGAGCCGGGTGCAGGCTGCCGCAGCGGTCATCCTGCTCGTCGCAGCGCTCACTGCGCTGCTCGCGGCGTCGCGTGCGGTCGCGCGGCACGCCGCAGCGGCGGCGGGCTACCTGCTGCTCGCAGCGATGCTCGCGGTCGCGGGCGGGAAGCTCTGGCGGCTCGGGCCCGATCTCGCCTCCTACGAGCCGCTCGGCACCGGGCAACCGGTGGCGGAGCTTCACTTCGAGCGAACCGGCGCCGGACGCTTCCGGGCCACGTTGACGCGGCTGCCGGAAGGACGGATGTCGGTCTACGAGCTGCGCGGCGAGAACTGGCGCATCGGGATCCGCCGGCTCGGGTGGCTGCCGGCGGACTGGGATCCGGGCCTCGGCCAGCGCTACCGGCTCGAGCGCCTCGAATCCCGACCGGCCGACGACGCCGAAGCGACCGCGGAGAACCACAGCGGGTACTCACTGGTTGCGCAGACCGGACATGATCTCTGGTCGCAGGCAGTCGCAGGCGGCTCCGCAGCGCGGCTCGTCACGGCTGACTACGACGACAGCGGATGGCAGCCGTTGCTGCACCAGGCGCGCCTGCGACTGCAGCTCGGGCCGGAAGGACTGACGATCGAGCCGATCAACGCGGCGGAAGGCGCGCAGGCGCCCGGCCAGGCCCGTGCCTCGGCCGGGCGGTTACGTTAAGATTCCCGGATCGTCCCGACGGAGGATCCGGCCGGATGTCCGTGTACATCGACGCGAACAGTCGGCTGCATCATGACCGGGAGCGCAGCCTCGCGCTCACCTGCCCCCACTGCCAGGTTTTCTCGCACATCAGTCCGGTCTCGGTCCCGCGCTACCCGGAGCTGCTCGCCGCGAAGCCCTCGCAGGTCGGCGTGGTCTACCGCTGCGACTCCTGCAACGCGCCGGTGTTCCTGAAGTTCGCGGTCAAGGCGTACGGGACCGGCCGCGTCGAACTCAGCAGCGCCTACGTCGAGCTCGAGCGCGCGCGGGAGAAGTTCCAGTTCACCCACCTGCCCGAGGACAGTGAAGCGCTGTTCAGGGAGGCGCTGGGCTGCTACTCGTCGGGACACTTCAACGCCTTCGCCTCGATGTGCAGGCGCACGATGCAGGCGATCCTGAACGACAGCGGGCAAGACGGCCGCCCGCGGGTGGTCGAGCGTCTGGGCGAGGCGCGCGAAATGGCGGACGTCGACGATCAGACCTTCGAGGTGATCAAGCGCGTGCTGTTCGGCAGCGACGCCGACGGATGGCCGACCTTCCCCTGCGTCGGTCCGCACGAGGCGGGCGTGCTGCTCGAGCTGATGAAAGACCTGCTGTACCAGACCTACGTACGCAAGGGGAAGCTGCAGCAGGCGATGATGGTCAGGCGATACTTCGCCGACGAGACGCTCGACAGGATCACCCCGGTCGACCGGGCCGCGGGCGAGGACTGACTCGCGCGGCGCCGGTGCGCCGGGCTCAGGAATCGAGCCGCGGCGCGCAGTGCAGCTCGATTCCGTCCGCGCCGACGATCTGCCCGAGCCGCTCGATCAGTTCCCGCGACGGTCTCACCGCCCACTCCTCGCCGAGCTGCACGAGCGCGGTCGCGTCCTCCCGCGCGTAGCGGATCGCGACGGCGCAGCGCCCGCCACGGCTCGGCGTCAGCGCCTCCTCGATCGCTCCGACCAGTCGGCGGGAATCCCCGTTCGAGCCGCCCGGCCAGCGCAGCACCAGTCTCCGCCCGAACTGCTCGCGCGCCTGGTCCAGGTCCAGGATTCGGCGCGCCGCGAGCCGCCAGTCCTCGATGAAGTCGTCCCAGCGCAGCTGCCCCTCGACGACCAGGATCGCGTCACGGGCCACCAGCGAGCGGTACTGCTGGTAGACGTCGTCGAACATCGTCACCTCGAGCCGTCCGCTGCGGTCGTCGAGCACGAAACTGACGCGCCCGGCCCGCTTTCGCACCTCGAGCACCAGCCCTGCGAGCGTCACGTTCTTGCCCGGCGTTCGCCAGCCGTTCTCGCCCGCGCCGACCGGACGGTCGCCGCCGACGTCGGCGATCCGGCCGCTGACCAGCGGCTTCAGCTCCCGCTCGTGCTGGGCTATGGGATGGCCGGTCAGGTACAGGCCCAGCGTTTCCCGCTCGCCGGCGAGGCGGACGTTCTCGCTCCACTCGGGCAGCGTCTCCTGCAGCAGCGCCTCCTGGCCCGCGTCTTCGGTCGACGGCGCCTCGAGCCCGAACAGGTCGGTCTGGCCGGCGGCCGCTGCACGCGAAGACTGCTCGGCCGCCTGCAGCGCACCCGGCAGCTGGTGCATCAGCGTCGCGCGGTTCGCGCCGAGCCCGTCCAGCGCCCCGGAACGCACCAGCGCCTCGAGCACGCGGCGGTTCACGCGACTGAGGTCCAGTCGGCGGCAGAGCTCGAGTATGTCGCGGAACGGCCCGTTCGCATCGCGCTCGGCGATGCAGCTCTCCACGGCCGCCTGGCCCACGCCCTTGATCGCACCGAGGCCGTAGCGGATCGCGCCCGGCCCCGAGACGGTGAACATGTACTGCGAGGCGTTGATGTCGGGCGGCTCGACCTCGAGGTTCATCCGCGCGCACTCGTCGATCAGCGTGACGACCTTGTCCGTGCGGTCCATGTCGGAGGACAGCACCGCCGCCATGAAGGCGGCCGGGTAATGCGCCTTCAGCCAGGCGGTCTGGTACGAGAGCACGGCGTAGGCCGCCGAATGCGACTTGTTGAAGCCGTAGCCCGCGAACTTCTCCATCAGGTCGAAGATGTGCCGGGCGGTCCCCTCAGGTACGCCGCGGGCAATGGCGCCGTCGGTGAACACCGAGCGCTGCTTGGCCATCTCCTCGGCCTTCTTCTTGCCCATCGCCCTGCGCAGCAGGTCGGCTCCGCCGAGCGTGTAGCCGGCCAGCACCTGGGCGATCTGCATGACCTGCTCCTGGTACAGGATCACGCCGTAGGTGGATGCCAGCACCGGCTTGAGCTCGGGGTGCAGGTAGTCGATCGGGCCGCTGATCCTGCCGTGCTTGCGGTTGATGAAGTCCTCGACCATGCCGGATTGCAGCGGCCCGGGGCGGAACAGCGCGACCAGCGCGACGATGTCCTCGAAGCAGTCGGGCTGCAGCCGCCGGATCAGGTCCTTCATGCCGCGCGACTCGAGCTGGAACACCGCCGTCGTCTCGCAGCGCTTCAGCAGCGCGTAGGTTTCCGGGTCCTCCATCGGCAGCTGCGCGAGGTCGAGCGGCGGTTCGCCGGTCGCCGCGCGCTGCTCGTTGATGGTCCGCACCGCCCAGTCGATGATCGTGAGCGTCCGCAGGCCCAGGAAGTCGAACTTGACGAGCCCGGCTGCCTCGACGTCGTCCTTGTCGAACTGGGTGACGATGCTCGCGCCGCCCTCTTCGCAGTAGAGCGGCGCGAAGTCCGTCAGCACCGACGGCGAGATCACGACGCCGCCTGCGTGCGTGCCGGCATTGCGTACCAGCCCCTCCAGCGACCGGGCGAGGTCGATCACCTCGCGGACCTCGTCCTCGTCCCGGTAGCGCCGGCGGAGTTCCTCCTCCTTCTCGAGCGCCTGCTCGAGCGTGATCCCGAGCTCGAACGGGATCAGCTTCGCGATGCTGTCGGCGAACCCGTAGCTGTGTCCCAGCACCCTGGCCACGTCGCGCACCACGGCCCGGGCGGCCATCGTGCCGTAGGTGATGATCTGCGAGACCCGGTCCCGCCCGTAGCGCCCGGCGACGTACTCGATGACGCGGTCGCGGCCTTCCATGCAGAAGTCCACGTCGAAGTCGGGCATCGAAACGCGCTCGGGATTGAGGAAGCGCTCGAAGAGCAGGTCGTGCTCGAGCGGGTCGAGGTCGGTGATGCCCAGCGCGTAGGCGACCAGCGATCCGGCCCCGGAGCCGCGTCCGGGCCCGACCGGCACGCCATTGTCCCGGGCCCAGCGGATGAAGTCCGCCACGATCAGGAAGTAACCCGGGAAGCCCATCTGGCAGATCACGTCGAGTTCCTGCTCGAGCCGGGCCTGGTAGTCCTCGCGCGGTATGCGCAACGTGCCCCCGGCCGCGGGCTTCTCGAACCGGCCGAGCAGTCCCCGCTCGGCCTCCCGCCGCAGGTGATCCTCGATCGAGCGTCCGTCCGGAACCGGGAAGGCGGGCAGCGACGGCTGGCCGAGGCGGATCTCCAGGTTCAGGCGCTTGGCGATCTCGACGGAGTTCTCCAGCGCCTCCGGCAGGTCGGAAAACAGCTTCGCCATCTCCTCGGGAGACCGCAGGTACTGCTCCTCGCTGTAGTTCCTCGGGCGGGACGCGTCGGCCAGCAGCGATCCGGCGCGGATGCAGACGCGCGCTTCGTGCGCCTCGAAATCTTCGCGCGTGACGAAGCGGACGTCGTTGGTGGCGACGATCGGCACACCGGCCGCCACCGCGAGCTTCAGCGACCCCGCGACGCACTCTTCCTCGCCCGGGCGACCCGTGCGCTGCACTTCCAGGTAATAGCGGTCGCCGAACAGGCCGAGCCAGCCGTCGAGCAGCGCCCGCGCCTCCGGAGCACGCCCGCTCGCCAGCGCCCGGCCCACGTCGCCCTCCCGGCCACCGGACAGCGCGATCAGCCCGGCCGTGGCGTCGGCGTCCAGCCAGTCGCGGCGCGCCAGCGGGCCATGCCGGCCCTGGCCCTCGAGGTAGGCGCGCGTGACCAGCCGCGTCAGGTTCCGGTAGCCGCGCTCGTCCTGGCAGAGCAGCACGAGCCGCGAGGGATCCCCGCGCTCCTCCAGCGGCTCGAGCAGCAGGTCCACGCCGACCAGCGGCTTGATGCCGGTCGCCAGCGCCGCGCGATAGAATTTCACCAGCGCGAACAGGTTGACCTGGTCGGTCAGCGCGACCGCCGGCATGCCGAGCCGGGCCACCGCGTCCATCAGCCCCTCGCGCACCACGCTGCCGTCGTCACGCCGCTCGCTGGAAATGCGCAGCACGCTGTCGACCAGCGAATACTCGGTGTGCACGTGGAGGTGGACGAAACCTGCCATGGTCATCGGCTCGGGCGGGGCTCGAGGCATTTTACCGGCGCGAAGCTCCGCCGGTGCACCGGGGACGGGCCGAGCCTGCGGAGCGCCTCCAGGTGCAGCGGCGTCGGGTACCCCTTGTGCACCGCGAGATCGTAGCCCGGATAGCGCCGGTCCAGCGCCACCATGAACCGGTCCCTCGCCACCTTGGCCAGGATCGACGCGGCGCTGATCCCAGGAACACGCGCGTCGCCGCCGACCACCGCCTCGGCGCTGCACTGGAAACCGAGGCCCTGCACGCTCGGGCAGCGATTGCCGTCGAACGCGACGTGCTGAGGCGTCACGCGCAGCGCGATCAGCGCCCGGCGCATCGCGAGCATCGTCGCCTGCAGGATGTTCAGCGAGTCTATCTCCGCCGCATTGGCCCAGCCCAGGCCCCAGGCCATGCTCGACTGCTCGATCCGCTCGGCGAGTGCGGCGCGTCGCTCCGGCCGCAGCGTCTTCGAGTCGGCCAGGCCCGCGATCGGCCTGGACGGGTCGAGGATCACGGCCGCGGCGACCACCGGTCCCGCCAGCGGTCCGCGGCCGGCCTCGTCCACGCCGGCCACGAGTCCGGGCCGCTGCCAGTCGAACCGGGACTGCCGCGGGTCGGCGACCCTCATCGCGGGCGCTGGCGGGTTGCCATCAGCTCGCAGATGGCTTCGGCGGCACGTTCGCTCGCGTTCCGGCGCAGCGACTCGTGTATCGCGCGGAATTCCTGCAGCAGCTCGGCGCGGTCCGGGCGCTCGAGCTGCCCGAGCAGCGCCGGACCGAGCACCTCCGGCCGAACGTCCCGCTGGAAGAACTCCGGCACCAGCTGCCGGCCGGCCAGCAGGTTGGGCTGCGAGAAGTAGTCGGTCTTCACCAGCTTGAACTCCCGCAGCAGCCACCCTGTCAGCGGCGCGACGCGGTATGCCACGACCATGGGTCGCTTGACCAGCGCGGTCTCGAGCGTCGCGGTGCCCGAGGCGACCAGCACGGCATCCGCGGCAGCCAGCGCCTGCTGCGAGTTGCCATCGACGAGCAGCGTCCGGGCGTCGGGAGCGTGCGCGGCGAGTGCCTGCTCGAACGTGGCGCGCGCGGCGGCGCTGGCCATTGGCGCCACGAACTGCAGCGCGGGCCGCCTGGCTTGCAGCCAGGCGATCGTCGCCGCGAACGCGGGGCCGAGCCGGCTCACTTCCGCGCCCCGGCTGCCCGGCAGCACCGCGACGGTGGGTCGTCCGGTCTCGAGCCCGAGCGTGCGCCTCGCGACCTCGGGATCCGAGTCCATCGGCACGCGGTCCGCGAGCGGGTGACCGACGAAGACCGCGCGGACGTCGTGTGACTCGTAGAACGCGGGCTCGAAAGGCAGCACGCAAAGCACCAGGTCCACGGAGCGGCCGATCGTGCGCACCCTGCCCTGGCGCCAGGCCCAGACCTGCGGGCTCACGTACTGCACCGTGGGTATCCCGGCGGCCTTGAGCTGACCTGCGAGGCGCAGGTTGAACTCCGGGGAATCGATGCCGACGAACGCATCGGGACGGGCGGCGGAGAATTTCGCGACGAGTTCGCTGCGCAGCCGCAGCAGGCGCGGCAGGTGACGCAGCACCTCGGCCAGCCCCATCACCGCGAGCGTGTCGGCGGGCCACCAGGCCTCGAGACCGGCCTCGACCATCCGTGGACCGCCGACACCAACGAAGCGTTCACCGGGCAGGCGGCCGGCCAGCGCCCGCAGCAGGCCGCCCCCGAGGTTGTCGCCGGAGGTCTCGCCCGCGACCAGCCCGATGCAGCGCTCGCCGGCTGTGGGAGCCACGGCGGGCCCCGTCCTCAGCGCACGATGCTGCGCGTGGAACGCGCCAGGAAGTCCACGATGGGCTGGATTTCCGGCTGCTCGCGGGCCAGGTCCTTGAGGCGCTCGGTCGCGTCGGCGAGCTTCAGCCCCGAGCGGTACAGAATGCGGAAGGCGTGGCGGATGTTGCGGATCTGGGCCGGAGTGAAATCCCTGCGCTTCAAGCCTTCGGCGTTGACGCTGTGCGCCACGGCGGGCAGCCCGGTGGCCATCACGTACGGCGGCACGTCGCGCGTGACGGCCGTGTAGTTGGCGATGAAGGCATGCGCGCCGACCTTGCAGAACTGGTGCACCGCGGACATGCCCGCCATGATCACCCAGTCGCCGAGGTGCACGTGCCCGCCGAGCGTGGCGTTGTTGGCGAGCACGCAGCGGTCGCCGACGACGCAGTCGTGCGCGACGTGCGAATAGGCCATGAACAGGTTGTCGCTGCCGATCCGGGTGACGCCCTCCTCCTTGGTCGTGCCGCGGTTCAGCGTCACGTATTCCCGGATCACGTTGCGGTCGCCGATCTCGAGCCGCGTGGGCTCACCGCGATATTTCTTGTCCTGGGGCGCGTCGCCGACCGCGGCGAACTGGAACACCTCGTTGTCCTCGCCGATCGAGGTCGGTCCCTTGATCACGACGTGCGGCCCCACGCTGGAGCGGGCACCGATCGTCACCGCTGCGCCGATCACCGCGTAGGCGCCGACCGTCACGTCCGGCCCGAGCTCGGCACCCGGGTCGATCAACGCGGTCGGGTGTATCGAAGACGACATCTGCTGCTCTCCCCTGCTTGCGGGCACGCCCGGATCAGCCGGGCATCACCATCATTTCCGCGCTGCAGACTTCCTCGCCGTCGACCTCCGCGACGGTGGCGAACTTCCAGATCGTGCGGATGCGCCGCTGCAGCGTCGCGCTCAGGATCAGCTGGTCGCCTGGAATGACCGGGCGGCGGAAGCGCGCCTTGTCGATGCCCGCGAAATAGAACGTGACGTTCTCGTCCGGGTAGACGTTCGCGGTCAGAAAGGCCAGCAGGCCCGCCGACTGGGCCATCGCCTCCAGGATCAGCACGCCCGGCATCACCGGCCGCCCGGGAAAATGACCGACGAAATACTCTTCGTTCGCCGTCACGTTCTTCAGCGCGCGCAGACTCTGGCCCGGCTGGTGCTCGAGCACCCTGTCCACCAGCAGCAGCGGATACCGGTGCGGCAGCCGCCGCAGCACTTCGTCGATCGAAAAGCCACCGCTCGTCTCGTTCATCATTCTTCCCGTTCGTCACCTGCGGCAGCGCGCTCGAGCCGGCGCAGCCGTCGCGCGAGCTCGTCGAGCTGGTGGAAGCGCGCCGAGTTGCGCCTGAACCGCCGCGCCTCGTCGGCGGTGATTCCGCTTGAATACATGCCCGGCTCGCGTATCGAGCTGATCACCATCGTCCGCCCGGTCAGCACCACGTCGTCGCAGATCTCCAGGTGCCCGGCGATGCCGACCTGTCCGCCGATCATGCAGCGCCGGCCGATCCGGGCGCTGCCGGAGATGCCGACGCAGCCGGCGATCACGGTGTGAGCGCCCACGTGCGTGTTGTGGCCGATCTGGACCAGGTTGTCGATCTTCACGCCGTCCTCGATCACCGTGTCCTCGATCGCGCCGCGGTCGACGGTCGAGTTCGCGCCGATCTCGACGTCATCGCCGACGACGACCCGGCCGACCTGCGGGACCTTGACGTAGCCGCCCGAATCCGGCGCCTGGCCAAACCCGTCGGCCCCGAGCACGACGCCGGGGTGCAGCAGGCAGCGCTCGCCGATGCGGACCTCGCGGCAGACGGTCACGTTGGCCACCAGCGTCGAGCCGGCGCCGAGCTGCGCTCCGCCCATCACGATCGAACCGGGTCCCACCCAGCAGCCCGCGCCGATGCTGGCGCCGTCCTCGATATATGCGCCGGCCGCGATCCAGGCGCTGGCATCGACCTGCGCGCCCGGGTCGACGACAGCCGCCGGATGGCGCCCGCCGGCAAACCGCCCGGACGGGTAAAGCAGCTGCGCGATGCGGGCGTAGGCCGCGTACGGGTTGGCGCAGACGAGTGCGGCGACCGGGCAGCGGTCCGCCGATTCCGGGCCGAGCACGACCGCGGAAGCGCGGGTCGACTCGAGGTAGCGTATGTAGCGCGGGTTAGCGAGGAACGCGAGCGAACCCGGCTCCGCGCCCTGCAGCGTCGCGACGCGGTCGACCTCGATCCCGGGGTCGCCGTGCAGCTCGCAGCCGAAACGGACGGCCAGGTCGGCGAGCCGCAGCGGCACGGGATCAGCCTCCCGTCGCCCGGATCAGGGCTTGGCCGCCCCGCCCTTGCGCGCCTGCAGCGCCGCGAGCACCTGGTTCGTGATGTCGACGGCCGGGCTGGCGTACAGGGCATCGGCGACGACGACGTCGAGGCCGGCCGACTTGGCGTAGGTCTGCACTTCCTGCAGGACGGTGCGCTGCAGCTGGCCGAGGGCCTCGTTGCGCCGCACGTTCAGGTCCTCGAGGAACTCGTTCTGCTTGCGCGCGAGTTCGCGCTGCCCGTCGCGGATCGCCTTCTCCTGGTTGCGACGCTCGGCCTCGGCCATCGTCGCGCCGTCCTTCTGCAGCTTGTCCTCGCGGGCCTTCAGGTCCTTCTGCTGGTTCTCGAGGTCACGACGGCGGTTGGCGAACTCGCCCTCCAGGGCCTGCGAGGCGGCCTGGGCCTGGGGCGCCTCCTGCAGCAGCCGGGCCACGTTGACGACGCCGATCTTGGCCTGGGCCTGGGCCGTCGCCAGCGGTGCCGCGGCAGCGGCCATCGTGAGCAGTGCAAGGGTCGCGATCTTGATGCGCATGGAAGAAATCACCTCAGAAAGCCTGGCCTATCGAGAACTGGAAATTCTCCGTCTTGTCGCCGTATTCGATGCCGTTGCCCTTCTCCGCGTTGAGCGGGAAGGCATAGCTGAACCGGAACACGCCGAGCGGAGCGAGCCACTGCACTGCAAGGCCCGTCGAATATTTCAGTTTATCAAACTCGAACTCGTAGGACACCGGAGTTACGCCGTCCCGGCCGACGAAGTCCACGTGACCGGTCGAGAAGACGTTGCCGATGTCGAAAAATGCGCTGAAGCGGGCCGTCGAACGGTACTTCTCCGGCATCGGCAGCAGCAGCTCGAACTGGTTCGTGAACTTCAGGTTGCCGCCGTAGGGGTTGCCGAAGGAATCCTTCGGCCCCAGCCAGCTCGCACGGAAACCGCGCACGGATTCGGCCCCGCCCGCGAAGAACTGCCGGTAAGGCGGCACCGAGGTGGTGTCGCCGACGTCCATCCCGTAGCCGATCTCGGTGTTCAGCATCAGCGTGAACCACTTCGAGATCGGGATGAACTGCAGGTAATCGTAGTTCAGGATGTAGAACTCGACGTCGCTGCCCGGCATCGCGTAGGTGACGCCCAGGCGGTGCCGGGCACCACGGTCGGCGAACAGCGTGCGGTTGCGGGAGTCGAATCCCCAGCCGAGCGAGAGCTCGAAGGTGTCGAACTTGGTGCCGTAGTAGGTGATGCCGACCGGCGGCACGCCCGTGGAGGATTGCTTCGTGTAGGTATTGCCGTTGTTCTGCACCCAGACCAGCGACTCCTGGGCGCTCGAGAACGGGTCCGTGAACAGGTCGGAGCGCTGGAACGCGAGTCCGGCGCGCACCGACTGGAACTCGCTGATCGGCCAGCCGTAGTCGACGGCCAGCGTCCCGGTGCTGGTCTCGAAATCCGACGAGGACGAGGTGAACTGGCTGTACTTGCGGTAGGTCGCCGAAATCGAGCGCGAGACTCCGTCGATCGTCGTATACGGGTCCGTGTGCGACAGGCTGTAGACCTGGCTGTACTGGCCGGCGTTCGCCTCGGCCGCGACGCGGTTGCCGGTGCCCATGAAGTTGCTGTGCACGAAGCTGCCGTTCAGCAGCACCGACTGGGACTCGGAGTAGCCGATGCCGCCGCTGAACTGCCCGGGCAGGCCTTCCTTGATCTTGAACTCGACGTCCACCAGGTCCGGCGTGCCCGGGACCGGGTTGGTCTCGACCTCCACCGACTCGATGAACGGCAGCCGCTGCAGGCGCTGCTTCGAACGCTCGACCGCCGCGTTCGAGAGGTAACCGCCCTCCATCTGGCGCATCTCGCGGCGCAGCACGTCGTCGTTGATCGACGTCGACCCGGTGAAGTTGATCCGGCGCACGTAGGCGCGGTTGCCCGGCTCGACCAGGAACGTGACCGCGATTTCCTTGGCGTCCTGGTCGGCGATCGGCACCGGCTCGATCTTCGCGAAGGCATAGCCGTCCTGGCCCAGGCGCAGCGCCATCAGCTCGGTCGTCGCGGTCAGCAGCTTCTGCGAGAAGATGTCGCCGCGGCGCACCTGCACCAGCGGCCACAATTGCGACTCCGGCACGACCAGGTTGCCCGCGATCTTGACGTCCGAGATGCGATAGACCTCGCCCTCTTCGACGTTGATCGTGACGAACATGTCGCTCTTGTCGGGTGAAATCGCGACCTGCGTGGAATCGATGTCGAAGTTCGCATAGCCGCGGTCCAGGTAGTACGAGCGCAGCTTCTCGAGGTCCCCGGAGAGTTCCTCGCGCGAGTAACGGTCGTCCGAACGGTACCAGGACAGCCAGTTCGGCGTGCTGAGCGTGAACGCGTCGAGCAGCTCGTCGTCCTCGAAGGCCTCGTTGCCGACGATGTTGATCTGCCTGATCTTCGAGCGCTTGCCCTCGACGATGTCGATCGCGATGCGCACCCGGTTGTCGGCGACCTCCTCGACCTTGGTATCGACCTTCACGGCGTACTTGCCGCGGGAGTAATACTGGTCGGTCAGGAAGCGCTCGACCTCGTCGAGCGTGGACTGGTTGTAGGTCTTGCCGCGCGCGAGCCCCACGCTGCGCAGCGACTTCTCCAGGTCCTCGCTCTTGATGTCCTTGTTGCCGGTGATCGTGAAGCTCTCGATCGACGGTCGCTCGCGCACCGCGACCACCAGCGCGCCTCCGTCGCGGCGGATCTCGACGTCGCGGAAGAACCCGGTCGCATACAGCGCACGCAGCGCCTCCTCCACCCGCCGCGCGTCGAGACGGTCGCCGATGTTGACGGGCAGGTAGTTGTAGACCGTGCCCTCCGAGATGCGCTGCAGGCCCTCGATGCGGATGTCACCGACCGTGAACTCGTCGCCGGCGGACTGAGCAAGAACAGCCGGTACGGCCAGCAGGGCCGTCAGGGGGGCCAGGAATCTGGAACGCTTCACGATTGGACTCAGCTGAACAGGCGCGAGAGGTCGTTGTAGAAGGCGAAGCTCATCAGCACCAGCAGCAGCAGGATGCCGACCTGCTGTCCGACGGCCTGGGCGCGGTCGGACAGCGGGCTGCCTTTGACCAGTTCCGCCACCTGGTAGACGATCTGCCCGCCGTCGAGGATCGGAATCGGCAGCAGGTTGAGTATGAACAGGCTCACGCTGACGATCGCGAGGAAGGACAGGAACGAGAGGATCCCCTGGCGTGCGGAAAAGCCCGCGTACTCGGCGATGTTGATCGGCCCGCTCAGGTTCTTCACCGACACGTCGCCGGTGACGACGTTCCAGAGCATCCGCACGGTCAGCACCGACATGTCCCAGGTCTTGCCGGTCGCCCGGGCCAGTGACTCGAGCGGCCCATAGCGCTCGTGGGTCCGCATCTGCTCGGGAATCGCGCCGCCGGCGGCCGGCTGCACGCCGATGCGTCCGACGAGCCTCTCGCCCTCGCGCTGCGCCTCGACCTCGACCGGCACGCGCATCTGCTCGCCGGCGCGCTCGATCGTGAACACGAGCGTCCGCCCGGGATTCGGCTGCACCAGCCGCACCAGCGCGGGGAAATCCTCGACCGGCTCGCCGTCGACCTCGAGCAGCAGGTCGCCTTCGCCGAGCCCCGCCCGCTCGGCCGGGCTGCCCTCGAGCACCTTGCCCACGCGCGCGGGAATCGCGGGGTACCAGAAGTCGAAGCCGAGGCCCGGCAGCAGCGCGCCGGGCTCGGTCAATGCGCGCCGGTCGCCGTCGATCTCGAGCTCGAGGCTGCGCGAACGCCCGTCCTCGCCCTGCACGCCCATCCGGATCGGCGCCGCGGTCATCAGCTCGTCCAGGATCGCGAGCACCGCCGCCTCGCGGGTCGCGACCTCGCGCCCGTCCACCTGCAGCAGCTGGTCCCCGGCCTCGAGGCCGGCGCGCGCCGCGATCGAGTCCGGCGCGACTTCGCCGATGACCGGCTTCAATGCCGGGACGCCTGCCACGAACAGAACCCAGTACGCCGCGACCGCGAACAGGAAATTGGCGAGCGGCCCTGCGACCAGCACCAGGATGCGTCGCCAGACCGGCTTGCGGTTATAGGCCTCGGACAGCTGTGCGTCCGCCACCGGCCCCTCGCGCTCGTCGAGCAACTTCACGTAGCCGCCGAGCGGGATCGCCGAGATCGCGTACTCGGTGCCACGGGCGTCGCGGCGGCTCCAGAGCACCTTGCCGAACCCGATCGAGAAGCGCAGCACCCGGATGCCCATCCTGCGTGCCATCCAGAAGTGGCCGTACTCGTGGACGGCGACCAGTACGCCGATTGCGACGAGAAAAGCCAGCACGTAGCTCAGAATCGTCATGCGCCCCTTTCGACCTCACGGGCCAGTTTCTCGCGTGCCAGGCCCCGCGCCCAGCGGTCCGCTTCGAGCACGATCTCAAGATCGTCCGCGGGTCCGTTGACGTGTTCCTCGAGCACCGCCTCGATCAGCCCGGCGATGCCCAGGAATCCCAGGCGACCGCCGAGGAACGCCTCGACCGCCACCTCGTTCGCCGCGTTCAGCACCGCCGGGGCGGTGCCGCCCAGCTCGGCGGCCGAGCGGGCCAGTCGCAGCGCCGGAAAACGATCGAGGTCGGGGGCCTCGAAGTCCAGGCGCGCGGCGGCGACAAGATCCAGCGATTCTACACCGGAGACGATCCTCTCCGGCCAGCCGAGCGCATGCGCGATCGGGGTGCGCATGTCGGGATTGCCGAGCTGGGCCAGGATCGAACCGTCCACGTACTCCACCAGCGAGTGGACGATGCTCTGCGGATGTACGACCACGCTGACGTCGCGCGGTTCCATGCCGAACAGCACGCAGGCCTCGATCAGCTCGAGTCCCTTGTTCATCAGCGTCGCCGAGTCCACCGAGATCTTCGGTCCCATGTTCCAGCGGGGGTGGGCACACGCGTCCGCGGGCAGCGCCCGGGCCATCTCGGCCCGGCTGCGCCGCAGGAACGGTCCGCCGGAGGCCGTGAGCAGGATCCGTCGCACGCCCGGCACCCGGCGCCCGGTCTCGACACCCGCGGGCAGGCACTGAAAGACCGCGTTGTGCTCGCTGTCGATCGGGATCAGCGTGGCACCGCCGCCGCGCACCGCGTCCACCATCAACCGGCCGGCCACGACCAGCGACTCCTTGTTCGCGAGCAGCACGCGCTTGCCCGCCCGGGCTGCTGCGAGCGTCGAAGGCAACCCGGCCGCACCGACGATCGCCGCCATGACGGCGTCCACGTCGGCGCTGGCGGCCACCTGCTCGAGCGCCTGCGGGCCGGCCAGCACCTCGGTGGCCTGCCCGGCCGCCCGCAGCGCCGACTCGAGCTGCTGCGCAGAAGCGCGATCCCGGAGCACCGCGACCCGCGGCCGGTGCGCGATGCACTGCTCGAGCAGGCGACCGTGGTTGCTGGACGCGGCGAGCGCCACGACCTCGTAGCGGTCCGGATGCCGCGCCAGCACGTCCAGCGTGCTGACGCCGATGCTGCCGGTGCTGCCCAGTATCGCGACCCGCATGGTCAGGCCATGCCCAGCACGAGCAGCCCCAGCAGGTACACCGGGGCCGCGGCGGTGACGCTGTCGATGCGGTCGAGCACGCCGCCGTGCCCGGGCAGCAGGCTGCCGCTGTCCTTCAGGCCCGCGCGGCGCTTGAACATGCTCTCGACGAGGTCGCCGACCACCGACACGAGCGCGACCAGCACGCAGAGCGCGAGCCACGGCAGCAGCGGGGCCCCGAAGTAGACCGCCCCGCATGCGGCGGCCGCCGAAGCCGCGAGCATCCCGGCCGCGAAGCCCTCCCAGGTCTTGCCCGGGCTGATCTTCGGCGCGAGCTTGTGCCGCCCGAAGTTGCGCCCGCCGAAATAGGCCCCGACGTCGGCCGCGGCGATCAGCACCAGCAGGAACAGCAGCAGCTCGCGACCCTGCGGCTCGACCAGCACCAGCCTGGCGAGACTGACGGCGGCCGTGGCCAGCACGATCCAGCCGACGATAGCCGCAGCGAGCCGGCCGCCGCGCTGCGCGGCGAACACCAGCCACAGAAACGCCAGCAGCCACCAGAGCGCGGTCGCGCGCAGGAAGACGACGCGCTCGGCGTCGCCGGTCGTGTACCACCAGTCGAGGGCGATGCCACCGGCGACGGCGAGCACGTAGCCGCTGCGCTGGAGCGGGCTGTCCAGACCCGACAATCCAGCCCACTCCCAGGCGCCGGCGAGCATGATCAACGCGATCACGCTGACCGCGACCGCCGGCGGCGTCCACAGCAGGATCGCGATGACGGCGGCCGCGAGCGCCAGCGCCGTGGGCACGCGCTCGCGCAGCCCGCTAGCCACCGGCCACCTGTGCCGAGGTCAGCCCGAACCGGCGTTGCCGGGCGCCGAAGTGCTGCAGCGCACGCTGGAGTTCCTCGTCGTCGAAATCCGGCCACAGCACGCCGCAGAAATACAGCTCCGTGTAGGCGAGATTCCACAGCAGGAAGTTGCTGATGCGCTGCTCGCCGCCGGTACGGATGAACAGGTCCGGGTCCGGCGCGTCCCCGAGCTGCAGCGCCGCCGAAAACGCGGCCTCGTCAATGGACTCGAGCGGAATCTCGCCGTCGCGGACGCGCCCGGCCAGCCGCCGCGCCGCCTGCACGATGTCCCAGCGTCCGCCGTACGAAACCGCGATGTTCAGCGTCATGCGCTGGTTGCCGGCCGTGAGTTCCTCGGCGGCCCGTATACGCTCGCGCAGCGCGGCCCGCAGGCTGCCGAGGTCGCCGATGAAGCGCAGCCTGATCGAGTTCTGGTGCAGCTCGGCGACCTCGCGGTCCATCGCCTCGAGGAACAGCTCCATCAGCCTGGAGACCTCCTCGGTCGGACGCTTCCAGTTCTCGCTCGAGAAGGCGAACAGCGTGAGCTGCTCGACGCCGCGCCGGGCGCAGCCCTCGACGGTGGCCCGCACGGCCTTGATGCCGGCGCGATGCCCGAGGTGGCGCGGCAGCGCGCGCCGGGCCGCCCAGCGGCCGTTGCCGTCCATGATGACGGCGACGTGGCGCGGGACGGCGGGATCGCGGGACTCGGCTTGCGCCACCGCTCAGACCTGCATCAGCTCTTTTTCCTTCTCCGCGAGGACCTGGTCGACCTCGGCGACGTACTTGTCGGTGAGCTTCTGCACCTCGTCCTGCGCCCGGTGGTCGTCGTCCTCGGAGACGAGCTTCTCCTTCAGCAGGTCCTTCAGCTCGTGCATCACGTCGCGGCGTACGTTGCGGATCGCGACCCTGGCACCCTCGGCCTCGTGGCGCACGACCTTGGTCAGATCGCGACGGCGTTCCTCGGTGAGCGCCGGCAGCGGCACCCGGATCACCGTGCCGGCCGTGGCGGGCGTCAGGCCGAGGTCCGACTTCATGATCGCCTTCTCGATCACCGGCACCATCTGCTTCTCCCAGGGCACGACCGTCAGCGTGCGGGCATCCTCGACCGCGACGTTCGCCACCTGGCTGAGCGGCACCTCGCCGCCGTAGTAATCGACGTGGATGTGCTCGAGCAGGCTGGTATTGGCGCGCCCGGTCCGCATGCGCTTGAGCTCGTTCCTGTAGGCCACGACGCACTTGGCCATACGCTCGGCCGCGTCTTTCTTGATGTCTTCCAGCATGGCTTAGCCTCCACTGCGCCCGACAGGGCCCTCTCAGATTGTCACAAGCGTCCCGATGTCCTCACCGCGCGCCGCGCTGACCAGCGCGCCGGGCTGGTTCAGGTCGAACACCCGCAGCGGCAGCTGGTGGTCGCGGCACATCACGACGGCCGTCGCATCCATGACGTTGAGCCGGCGCTCGAGCACCTCGTCGTAACTGAGGCGCTCGAACCGCTGCGCGCCCGGGTTGGTGACGGGGTCCGAGTCGAACACGCCGTTCACCTTGGTGGCCTTCAGCAGCAGCTGCGCCTCGATCTCGATCGCCCGCAGGCTGGCCGCCGTGTCGGTGGTGAAAAACGGGTTCCCGGTGCCGGCCGCGAAGATCGTCACGCGCCCCTTCTCGAGGTGACGGATCGCCCGGCGGCGGATGTAGTCCTCGCAGACCTCGTTGATGCGTATCGCGGACATGACCCGCGCGAACGCGCCGACCGACTCGAGCGCGTCCTGCAGCGCGAGCGAGTTCATCACGGTGGCGAGCATGCCCATGTGGTCAGCGGTGACCCGGTCCATGCCGGCCCGCGCGAGCCCCGCGCCGCGGAACAGGTTGCCGCCGCCGATCACGATCGCGACCTCGACCCCGAGTTCCCGGACCGCCCGGATCTCCGCGGCGAGCCGCCTGAGGAAGGTCGGGTCGATGCCATAGTCCGCATCGCCCATCAGCGCCTCCCCGGACAGCTTGACCAGGATGCGGCGATACCGCGTCGAAACGTTTCCAGCCATCGGCTCGGCCCCCTCTTGCGGGCGGCATTATAAAGAACCCCGCCGGGGCGGGGTTCTTAACTGGTGCTTGCGGCCGGGATCAGGCGCCTCGGACCTGCGCCATCACTTCCTCGGCGAAGTTCTCCTGCTTCTTCTCGATGCCGGCGCCGAGCTCGTAGCGCACGAAGCCGAGCACCTTTGCCTCGGACTGCTTCAGCAGCTTCTCGACCGTGAGCTCCGGGTCGCGCACGAAGGGCTGCCCGAGCAGCGCGATCTCGGCCAGCGACTTGCGCAGCCGCCCCTCGACCATCTTCGCGATGATCTCCTTCGGCTTCTTGCCCTGGGCCTCGGCTTCCGCCTTGGCCATCTCGATCTCACGCTCCTTGGCAACGAAATCCGCCGGCACGTCGTCGACCGACACGTACTGCGGGTTGATCGCCGCGACGTGCATCGCGAGGTCCTTGCCGAGCGCCTCGTCGCCGCCCTGGTAGGACACCAGCGTCCCGATGCGGGTGCCGTGCAGGTAGGTGGCCAGCTTCGCAGGTGAGCTCACCAGCTCGAAGCGTCGCACGCCGATGTTCTCGCCGATGCGGGCGATCAGCTCCCGCCGGGTCTCCTCGATCGTCTTGCCGCTCTCGAGCCGGGTGCCGAGCAGCGCCTCGAGGTCCGCGGGCTTCGCGGCCAGCGCCGTCTTCGCGACCTCGGCCGCGAACGCCTGGAAATCCTTCTCGCGGGCCACGAAGTCGGTCTCCGAGTTGACCTCGACGATCGCGGCGGACTGTCCGTCCGCTGCGGTCTCGATCACGATCACGCCCTCGGCCGCCACGCGGCCGGCCTTCTTGTCGGCCTTGGCGAGCCCCGACTTGCGCATGATCTCTGCGGCGGCCTCGAGGTCGCCATTGGCCTCGACCAGCGCCCGCTTGCACTCCATCATGCCCGCGCCGGTGCGCTCGCGGAGCGCCTTCACTGCTTCAGCGGTGACGGACATGGCTCAGCCTCCTTCCTGCTCTGAATTCCCGGCCTTCTCGGTGCCCGGGGCCTTCTTGCGCAGCGCGGCACGCCTTGCCATGAACTCCTCCGGGCTCTCCTCCGGATCGGCATCGACGAGTTCCTCGGCCTCGACCGAGACCGCAGCCACCTCAGCCACCTCAGCCACCTCCTCGGCGGGCGCATCCGCGCTGGGGGCTTCCTCTGCGGGCGACGCCTCGGCCGGGGCCGCCGCGGCGGCCGGCTTGCGGCGCGGCGCAGCCTTCTTCTTCACCGGCGCGGCACGGCGCCGCGGACCGGCCTTGGCCTTCGGCCGGCCCTCCTCGTCGAGTTCCACGAACTCGTCCTCGCCGACCGCAACCTCCGGGATCGTCGCGCGGCCTTCGAGCACGGCATCGGCGATGCCGGCCGCGTAGAGCTGGATGGCCCGCATCGCGTCGTCGTTGCCCGGCACCATGTAGCTGATGCCGTCCGGGTCACAGTTGGTGTCCACGATCGCGATGACCGGGATGCCGAGCTTCTGCGCCTCGTGCACGGCGATCCGCTCGTGTCCGACGTCCACGACGAACAGCGCGTCCGGCAGACCGTCCATGTCCTTGATGCCGCCGAGGCTGCGGTCGAGCTTCTCGCGCTCGCGGCGCAGGCCCTGGGCCTCGCGCTTGTTGCGGGCCTCGAGCTGGCCGCTCTCGGCCATCTCGTCGATCTCGGTCAGCTTGCGGATCGACTGACGGATGGTCTTGAAGTTGGTCAGCATGCCGCCCAGCCAGCGATGGCTCACGAACGGCATGCCACAGCGCAGGGCCTCCTGGCGGATAGCCTCGCGGGCAGAGCGCTTCGTGCCGACGAACAGCACGGTGCCTCCGTCCGAGACCACCTTCTTGATGAAGTCCGCCGCCTCCTGGTACAGGGGCAGGGTCTTCTCGAGGTTGATGATGTGGATCCGGTTTCTCTCGCCGAAAATGAACGGAGCCATCTTCGGGTTCCAGAAGCGGGTCTGATGTCCGAAGTGAACACCCGCCTCCAGCATCTGCCGCATGGACACGCTGGCCATGAAAAATCTCCTTGTGGGGTTGAGCCTCCACGCACCCCATGCGGCAACCCGCCCGGACTCGTCGCCTCGGGCAGGCACCCAGCCACATGTGCCGGTGCGTGTGCGGATTTCGTTGTCAAACCGAGCCGCGCTTTATACCATAACCGGCCGCTTGTTCAAACACTTGCGCGCGCCGGCCGCCAGCGTGCGACCCTATCCGTCGAGAGGCATGCAGTACCCAGAGCCGGCAGGCACCCACTGGAAGTCCGACAGCGCAGGCAGCGTTTCCGTCAAGACCACGGCGGAAGCCGAGGCCATGCGCGTGGCCGGGCGGCTTGCGTCCGAGGTGCTGGACATGATCGGTCCCCAGGTCGTGCCGGGCGTCTCGACCGACGAGCTGGACCGCATCTGCCACGATTTCATCGTGGACGTGCAGAAGGCCGTGCCCGCCCCGCTCGGCTACCGGGGCTACCCGAAGTCCATCTGCACTTCGGTCAACCACGTCGTCTGCCACGGCATACCGGGCGACCGCAAGCTGCGGCAGGGCGACGTCGTCAACGTCGACGTCACCGTGATCAAGGACGGGTTTCACGGCGACACCAGCCGCATGTACACGGTCGGACGGATCCAGCCCCACGTGCGGCGCCTGATCGACGTGACCTACCAGGCGATGTGGCGTGGCATCCGGACCGTGAAACCCGGCGCCCGGCTCGGCGACATCGGGCACGCGATCCAGACTTTCGTCGAGGGCAACCACTACTCGGTCGTCCGCGAGTATTGCGGACACGGCATCGGGCGCGGCTTCCACGAGGACCCGCAGGTGCTGCATTTCGGCGAACCGGGCACCGGCCTCGAGCTCGTGCCCGGCATGACGTTCACGATCGAGCCGATGGTGAACGCCGGGCGGCGCGAGGTGAAGCTGCTGCCGGACGGCTGGACCGTGATCACGCGTGACCACTCGCTCTCCGCGCAGTGGGAACACACGATCCTCGTGACCACCGAAGGCGCCGAGGTGCTCACGCTCGGCGCCCACGAACAACCCCCGCCCTGACCGCGATGTCCGCCACGCCTGCCGGCGATCACGAGGCGCCCGCCAGACGGCTGCCGCTGCCGCCCTGGGGATTCCTCACCGGACTTCCCGAGCTGCTCGACGCCGGCGACGACCGGATCGCGAGCTTCCGTCACGCGTTGGCCGAGGGCAGCGCGGACCTCGAGCGCCGGTTCGTCGAAGAAGAGCCGATCGAGTCGCTGGTGCACGATCGCGCCCGCATGGTGGACGTGGTGCTGCGCAAGGCCTGGTCGCTGCACGCCGGGCCGCACGAGAAGGACGTCGACCTGATCGCGGTCGGCGGCTACGGCCGGGGCGAGCTGCACCCGTGCTCGGACATCGACGTTCTGATCCTGCTGCCGAAGAGCGAGTCGGCGGACGGACACGGCGGCATCGAGGCCTTCCTGGCGTTCATGTGGGACATCGGGCTCGAGGTCGGCCACAGCGTCCGCACGATCGACGACTGCCAGCGCGAGTGCGCGGCCGACGTCAGCGTCGCGACCACGCTGATCGAGGCGCGCCTGCTCTGCGGCCCGGAGCACCTGTTCCAGTCGATGCGCCGTGCGCTCGGCCCGGACCGGATCTGGTCCTCCAGGGAGTTCTTCGAGGCCAAGCTCGCGGAACAGGCGACGCGTCATCACCGTTACCACGACACGGCCTACAACCTGGAGCCGAACGTCAAGGCGAGCCCGGGCGGCCTGCGCGACATCCAGACGATCGGCTGGGTGGCCAAGCGCCACTTCGGCGCGGAGACCTTCGACGAGCTGGTCGAGCACGGCTTCCTGACGCGCGGCGAGCTGCGCAAGCTGCGCCAGGCCCAGGACTTCCTGTGGCGGGTCCGCTTCGCGCTGCACGTGATCACGGCGCGCCGCGAGGATCGCCTGCTGTTCGACTACCAGATCCGCATCGCCCGGATGTTCGGCTACGAGGACGCGACCTACACGCTGGCGGTCGAGCAGTTCATGCAGCGCTATTACCGCACCGTGATGGACGTGAGCCTGCTGAACGAGATGCTGCTGCAGCTGTTCCGCGAGGCGATCCTGACCGAGGGCGCGGCCGAGGTCGTGCCGCTGAACCCGCGCTTCCAGGTGCGCAACGACTACCTCGAGGTGACGTCCGAGGACGTGTTCGTGCGCAATCCGACCGCGATGCTCGAGCTGTTCCGGCTGATGCAGGATCACGCCGAGATCCGCGGCGTGCGGGCCGACACGGTGCGCCTGCTCGGGCGGCACCTGTGGCTGATCGACGAGGAATTCCGGCAGAACCCGCGCAACCACCGGCTGTTCCTCGAGTTCCTGCAGGCGCCCCGCGGGCTGACGCACGAGCTGCGCCGGATGAACCTGTACGGCGTGCTCGGCCGCTACATACCTGCCTTCGGACGCATCGTCGGCCGGATGCAGTACGACCTCTTCCACTCCTACACCGTGGATGCCCACACGCTGTTCGTGGTCAGGAACCTCCGCCGGCTGATGCTCGAGCGTTTCGCCAGCGAGCTGCCGGCGATGTCCCGGCTGATGCAGAAGGTGCCGAAGCCGGAAATCGTCTACCTGGCCGCGCTGTTCCACGACATCGCCAAGGGCCGCGGCGGCGACCATTCCGAGCTCGGCGCGGTGGACGCCGAGGCCTTCTGCCTGGAGCAGGGACTCTCGCGTTACGACGCCCGCCTGGTCGCATGGCTGGTCCGCAACCACCTGCTGCTGTCGGTCACGGCGCAGAAGAAGGACATCTCGGACCCCGAGGTCATCCGCGAGTTCGCCCGGACCGTGGGTGACCAGACGCATCTCGATTACCTGTACCTGCTCACGGTCGCCGACGTGCGCGGCACGAACCCGAAGCTCTGGAACTCCTGGAAAGCCTCGCTGTTCCAGGACTTCTACGAGCGCACGCGGCGTGCGCTGCGCCGCGGGCTCGAGTCCCCGATCGACCAGGACGAGCTGGTCGCCGAGACCCGCGCCGAGGCCATCGAGCTGCTGGCTCGCAAGGGCCTGCCGCCCGAGCGCATCGAGGCCGTCTGGTCGCGCTGCAACTCGAACTATTTCCTCAGGCACACGCCCGCCGAGGTCGCCTGGCATACCTGCCTGGTCGCGGGGCGGGACCCGGCCGACCCCTCGGCGCTGGTCGCGGTGCGGGACACGCCGGAGCGCGGCGGGAATGCCGTGCTGACGCTGATGCCCCACAAGAAGGACAGCTTCGCGCGCACGACCGCCCTGCTCGACCAGATGGGGCTCAACATCCTCGACGCCCGCATCACGCCGCTCGAAGGCGGCCTGAGCCTCGACACCTACCTGGTGCTCGAGGATACCGGCACGCCGATCGCCGACGGCGAGCGTGCCCGGTACATCGAGCGCAACCTCTCGCACGTGCTGGATTCCCCCGAGGTGAGCTTCCCGGTCGTGAACCGGCGCGTGCCGCGCCAGGTGCGGATGTTCACGACACCGACCCAGATCACCTACTCCGACGATCCGCTGCAGCAGCGCACGATCCTCGAGATCATCGCCGGCGACCGCCCCGGTCTGCTGAGCGAGATCGGCAAGGTGTTCCTGGCCGAGGGCATCGACGTGAACGCAGCCAAGATCGTCACGGTCGGCGAGCGAGCCGAGGACGTGTTCTTCGTCTCGGACGAGTACGGCCAGCCTTTGACCGAGACCGCGCGGCTGCGGCTTCAGGAGCGGCTCGTCGACGCGCTCGACCGCCGCGAGCCCGGCGCCACCGGTCACGCCCGATCCTGAGCGCATGAATCCACGGCTCGGGCGCCTGCAGCCGTACCCGTTCGAGCGCCTGCGCGGACTGCTGGCCGGCGCGAGTCCCCCCGGCGACCTGCCCCACATCCCGCTCTCGATCGGCGAGCCGCGGCACGCGCCGCCGGCATTCATCGCGGCCGCGCTGGCCGCGGCGCTCGAGGGGCTCGGCAGCTATCCGCTGACCGCCGGCCTGCCGGAGCTGCGGGGCGCGATCGCGGACTGGCTCGCGCGACGCTTCCGCCTGCTGCGAGAGTCACTGGACGCCGACACGATGGTGCTGCCGCTGAACGGAACCCGCGAGGGGATCTTCGCCTTCGTGCAGGCGGTCGTGGACCCGACCCGGCCCCGGCCGCGGGTGCTGATGCCGAATCCGTTCTACCAGATCTACGAGGGGGCCGCGCTGCTCGCCGGCGCGGAGCCGGTGTTGCTCGACGGCTGGCCCGGCAACGGCTACCTGCCCGACCTCGATGCGGTGGACTCCGCCACCTGGAACGACTGCCAGCTGCTGATCCTGTGCAGCCCGGGCAACCCGACCGGCGCGGTGATGCCGGCGGACTACCTGCGCCGGGCGCTCGAACTCGCCGAGCGATACGACTTCGTCGTGATGGCCGACGAGTGCTACTCGGAGATCTACCCGGACGAGCTCCAGCCCCCGCCCGGCCTGCTCGAGGCCGCCGCCGCGGCCGGGCACGGGCAGTACCAGCGCTGCGTCGTCTTCCACAGCCTCTCGAAGCGGTCGAGCGTCCCGGGATTGCGCTCGGGCTTCGTGGCCGGGGACGCCGCGCTGATCGAGCCGTTCCGCCTCTACCGCACCTACCACGGCTGCGCGATGCCGGTGCACGTGCAGCTTGCGAGCCTGCCGGCCTGGCAGGACGAGGCGCACGTCGTCGAAAACCGGCGGCTCTACCGCGAGAAGTTCGAGCGGGTCCTGCCGATCCTCGGCGAGGTGCTCCCGGTCGAGCGGCCGGCCGGCGCGTTCTACCTGTGGCCCGAGGTCGGCGACGACGAGCATTTCGTACGCGGGCTCTTCGAGCAGCAGCACGTCACGGTGCTGCCGGGCTCCTATCTTGCGCGGGACTCCGCGGTCGGTAACCCGGGCCGCGGCCGCGTACGGATCTCGCTGGTCGCGAGCGTCGAGGACTGCGTGGAGGCGGCGCACCGGATCGTCAGTTACGTCCGGACGTCGCGGTAAGGCGACCAGCACCGAAGCATGTCCTTCACTGCGGCCAGACTCTTTGGCCGGTCGCTCACGACGTCCTTGCCGGGGCCCGCCGCGAAGACGCCGTAAATCCATCCCTGGAGGCTCCGCGCGCGACATCCTGTCGCGCGACGGCTTCGCCGCGGGCCCCGGGAAAGGGACTGGTCGCGACCGCTCGCCGTTCGTGGGTTACTGAGCGTTCACCGACCGTCCGCGGGCTGCGGAGCGACCACCGACCGTGACGGGCCTCGCGACGCGCTGGGGCGGCTGGCCGGACATCTGTCCGGCAACCGTGCGAGGCAGGGATGCCGAGCCGGAGCCTCCAG
>CAZKLS010000027.1:24264-26629 GCA_964553405.1 uncultured Steroidobacteraceae bacterium | reverse complement strand
ACTAGTCACTACCCGCTTCCCCGCCGTCCTCCGTCCAGCCGCACTGGAGCAGCCCGGCATCGACGAGGTCCCCGGGACCGCCGTAGCGGCGGCTCGCCGGGCCGGTGAACCGGGCGTCGTCGGCCTGCATGCGCCGCATCAGCTCGGAGTAGAGCTCGTATTTTTCGCTCTTGCCGGCGTAGGAGCGCAGCCGCAGCGCCTCCTCGGTCTTGCTGGCCCAGGCGTGCGTGAACTTGAAATGAGCGAAGACGAGCAGGACCTCACTCGAGGGCCGCACGTTTGCGTGATGCGTGTCGGTGGTCCAGACGCCCTCACGCCAGCGCAGTATCGGCGTCTTCATCGTCGCGGACTTGCCGGGCAACGGCCGCCGCAGTCCGTGCAGCCAGCCGGGCAGCCAGCCGGGCCGGGGCCGCGGGCGGACGAGCCCGTACCGGGCGAACAGCCGTCGTGACGCGCTGCCGTTGATCCGCTTCGGCGGCATGCCTGGCCGGAACCTCACCAGCGGCAGCGCATCGAAATACGGGTACAGCGCCACGAGGTCGTCGAAGCTGCGTGGCTCGGCCGTGCCCGCCAGCTCGCCGATCGACGCAGGGTAGAACTCGACCAGCGAGGCCACGACGCTGTCCACGGCTCGCGCCTCGAGCATCTGGAACAGCGTGCCGAGACTCCCGATCCCGGGAGGCAGCAGCAGGAACTCGTCGGCGTCCGCGTACAGCGCGTACTCGCCGCGGCAGTAACGCTCGGGTATCGCGCGCTTGAACAGCACGCCGGCCCGTTCCCGCAGCGCGCGTCCGTCCGGCATCCGGACCTCGATCTCCTCGCCGTAGCGCAGCGGCGAGGCGAGCACCGCGCAGTCCGGCTGGCTGCCCAGGTACTCGATCGAGCCGTCCGAGGAACCGTCGTCGAGGATCAGGAACTGCTCGACTCCCAGGCGGCGGTAGTGGTCGAAGAACGCCTCGAGAAAGAAGCGCTCGTTGCGCATCACGGAATACAGCGTGACCCGGCCGCTGCGCACCTCTCCGTGCCGCACGGCCAGCTGCCTGCCGAGTTCGTCGAACGGGATCAAGGTGGATTGGCGTGCGGGGCGCGTTTGAGTTCCGGGAATTCTATACTGTCACTCGATCCGGTCACGACCCCGCCACGGACGCCGACCGACAGGCCGCGGGGAGGAACGCTCCCCGGCTGAAAGGACTGAATCCGAATGATCATCAACCATCGCTACCGGTTCATCTTCCTGAAGACCAAGAAGACGGCTGGCACCAGCGTCGAAATCGCCCTGTCGCAGTACTGCGGGCCCGACGACATCGTGACCCGTCTCGGCAGCAAGGACGAGCCCAAGCGGACCGAACTGGGCTACCAGGGCCCGGTGAACTACCTGGTCCCCCGCTCCGAGTGGACCGACCGCGACCGGGCCAAGCACCTGCGCCATGCCGCGCATCGCCTGAAGCGCTCGCTGATGGGCAAGGAGATCAACCTGCGCAAGGAAGTCAGCTACTACAACCACATGCCCGCCGAAGAGGTGCTCGCGAGGATCGGGCCCGACACCTGGAACGGCTACTTCAAGTTCTGCTTCGAGCGAAATCCCTGGGACCGCGCGATCTCCGCTTACTTCTGGGAGAACCGCAACCGCAAGCGGATGCCGGATTTCTACGGGTTCCTGCAGCGCATGCAGCACGAAGGGAAGCTCTCGAACTTCGAGACCTACGCGATCGACGGGAAGATCGCCGTGGACGAGGTGCTGCTGTTCGAGCAGCTGCCGGCCGAACTCGACCGGCTCCCAGGCCTGCTCGGGCTGCCGGGCCCGCTCGCATTGCCCCGGACGAAGCAGCAGTTCAGGCGCGACCGGCGACCCTACCAGGAGTTCTACTCGCCCAGGGAACGCGACTACGTGGCCGAGGTCTGCTCGCGCGAGATCGCGGCCTTCGGCTATCAGTTCGACGCGTCGCCCGCCGGCGAGGCCGGCCCGCCGCGATAACCGTAGAAGGGATCGAGGTCCCGGTCGATGCGTCGATCCAGCCAGGCGATGTCCTCGCTCGAAAGATAGTCGCGATAGCCGCCCACCCTGCCCTTGCGAGTCTTGAACGACTCAGGATCCCCGGCCTGGCCCGCGGCCAGCGGGCTGCCGTCGGCCTCCCGCCGGGCCTCGCGCGCCTTCATCGCCGCGAATCGCGCGTGCTCCACCGCGCGCCCGATCGCGTCGTCGCTGACGCCCTGCAACCCGATGAATCCGGCCACCCGTCGCAGCTCGCGGGCCGGGTCCGCGTGGATGTCCTCGTAGCGCAGCAGCATGAAGTCCCGCGGCACATCGCGCTCGCGGGCCCAGACGTTGTAGTAGCGGATCATCGAGTCCACCGACCCTCGCGGC